>NZ_JBKFGH010000008.1:0-305662 GCF_051233475.1 Neobacillus terrisolis
AGGCACGCCGCCAGCGTTCGTCCTGAGCCAGGATCAAACTCTCCAAGAAAGTTGATTTAGCTCATAAAAGTTACGTTGGCTAGTGTTTCTCGACCGAAGTCAATCACACTATAAAATATTATTGTTGACGTTTGTTTGTTTAGTTTTCAAAGAGCAATTTTATTGCGTGTCGCTCAGAAGCGACTTTCTTAATATAGCATATCAACCTTTACCCTGTCAACACTTTTTAAAAAGTTTATTTTAGGATGAAGTTGATAATTGTTATGCCCTCGGTGAGGACGAGTTCTAATATATCACGGATAAATAACCATTGCAATAACATTTTTAAATTTTTTCTTCCTTTTTTCTTTTTACCGGTTATATCTATATTATACGTTGTGATTTTATCCACATATCCACTATCAAACAACCCATTGATAAATGAGTGATTTTTCTGAATATCCACAATTTATTAACAAGTATCAACTATTTATCCACACAAGTATTTACCTCAATCTATTTTTTTATCATGACAAATTGCCATGTAATAAGATATTTTTAGCAATCATAGAATGGTAAAAAAGAGATGAATTTTAAGGAGAAATGCTTATGCTAGAAACGGTTGCATTTTATATATCATTGCTAATGGCTGTATTATTGTTCATTCGGGGATATGTAGAAGCTATTGAAATTGCTGGATCAACAGAGAAGATTTACGGGGGAACACTTATATTTTGTTTAGTGTTTGCTCTTATTTTTTCAAGATTGACTTATGTATTTATGTGAATAAGCTACCAATTAAAAAGTTAGGCATCCTATTGGATGCCTCTATTAGAGTTTTCAGTTGGTAATGAACGTCCATTCAGCCTTGACGTCTTGTTTTCATCGACTAGAAATAACATAATTCCAGCTAATACAATAATTCCTCCAACAATTTGGGTCCATATTACTCTTTCACTTAAGAAATACATTGCCAGTATCGTTGCACCAACTGGTTCAAATAGGATAGCAACCGATATCGTTGATGTACTAAACCATTTGAGAGTCCAGTTAAATAATGTGTGACCAAGTAAATTCGGAACAAGTGCAAGGAGAATAAAATTTGACCAAGTTTGCATATCATATCCAATAAAAGAATCTCCTGTTGCTAGGACATAAACAAACAATGTAATAGAACAAATAGAATAAACAACGAACGTATAAGTTATTAATGAGAGTCTTTTTCTTATTGTTTGTCCAAACAATAAATATGCGGTAATAAGAGCACAGGCAATTAATGCAAGTAAATCTCCAAATAAGGCACTCCCGCTGATCCTAAAATCACCCCAGCTTATTATTCCACTTCCTAGTACGGCTGTAATTCCACTAATAATCGCTTTCCCTGATAATTTTTCTTTAAAAAATAGATAGGTCCCTGCAAAAGCAAATAATGGCTGTAATGTAACTAGTACTGTTGAGCTTGCAACAGAAGTATAGTTAAGTGATTCAAACCAAAGTATGAAATGAAATGCAAGGAACACTCCTGACATTCCGGAAAGGATCCAATCACGTTTCGTAATAAGTCGAAGTTCCGGAACATATTTTATAAGAAAAACAGGAAACATGAACATTACCGAGAAAAAAAGACGATAAAATGCAATCACTCCTGCGGGTGCTGATGACATTTTCACAAAGATGGCGGATGTTGATACTGAGAGAACTCCTATCGCAAGAGCAATGTAAGGATTCATTTATTTAAACTCCTTTTGAAAAACATGGTAAAATTTATTTAGATATAATTTTACTCTTTTTGAGTCCAATTTTTCTATTTCAAAAGTAATTTTTTAAATAAAATCGTTTATATATAGAAATGCGAGGGAGAATCATGTTTGATATCGAAGTGGATATTTTAATTAAATTAGGAATTTCTGCCGTATTAGGTTTAATTATTGGTCTTGAACGCGAATTAAAAAGGAAGCCCGTTGGATTAAAAACAAGCCTCGTTATTTGTATTGTGAGTTGCTTATTAACTATTGTCTCAATCGAGTCTGCCTATTTGTTCCCCCATGATAATGATGTGAACATCACAATGGACCCGCTTCGTTTAGCCGCTCAAATTGTTTCAGGGATAGGTTTTCTTGGTGCTGGCGTTATTCTTCGCCGTGGGAATGACAGTATTTCGGGTTTAACAACAGCGGCAATGATTTGGGGGGCCGCTGGTATTGGAATAGCGGTGGGGACTGGTTTTTATTTAGAAGCTTTTGCAGGTGTCGTCTTGCTTATTGTTAGTGTTGAAATTGTTCCATATTTGATGAGTCTAATCGGGATTCGAAGACTTCGTGAAAAAGAAGTGCAGCTTAAGCTTCACGTTAGAGATCGAAATAAAATAAGTGACATCATCTCTTTAATAAAAAAAGAAGAAATTAAAATTAAAACGATGAGAATAAAAGACACCAATGAAGGCGACCATCTTATTCAATTAATGGTAATAGTAGACTTTAGTGAAGACACTACCGATGTTTACCAACATGTCGTTAAAGTTGATGGAGTGGAAAAATTAGAAGTGGAAAGCATGTCTTAATAGTGTAACTACATGACTTATTTTCGGATTATAATTAATAACAAGTTGAAAAAATGAATAATGATAAAAATTTACTCTTGCGAATTCAGCAACTTCCCGCTATAATTTTCCTTGTACCGTAAAGGGACTTTCCATTACGGGGGATTAGCTCAGCTGGGAGAGCGCTTGCATGGCATGCAAGAGGTCAGGGGTTCGAGCCCCCTATTCTCCATATAAAAAAACCTTGCATTATAGCAAGGTTTTTTTTCGTATTCCGATATATTTAGATATTGCATAGCGACAATCAAAAAAAAGAGCACCAGAAGTAATCTGGAGCTTGTTCCATTTTGTGCTCATTTGAAGAAGCTTTATTTTTATATAGTATCAACCAGCATGTCCTCTTTACTGCTCTTACTCACAATCGGTTCAACTCTGCATATCGTCATTAATATGACGGCACCGATCATGGCCACTAATGCCCCTATATATAAGGCATATTCATATTTTCCAGAAAGTTCTATAATTAAACCCGTCATAAATGGGGCAAGTATTCCAGCAATGGTTCCAAGTGTTGTAAAAACGCCTGTTATCATCCCAGCATTTTTTTGGGAAAAGACCATAGGCATTGTAAAAAAGCCACCCATTGTAAGTGTTAAAAATCCATTTGAAGCTGAGATAAGTACTACTGCTGCACCTACACTAGTTGCTTTTGATCCAAGAATTAATAGAATACCTGCAATCGATAGTCCGATAATCGGGAATAATTTTCGTCCAATATTTTGGCCGAATTTTTTCGAGGCTGCATCAGCTAAATATCCACCAAATGGATATGTGAAAATGGCAACAAGATAAGGTAACATCGAATAAAATGCGCTACTGTGCAAATTGATCCCACGGCCAATCACAAAGTAGTTCGGCAGCCAGGTCATAAATAAGAAGAAGAGGTAATTGGCACAAAAATAAGATAATGCACAGAACCATACTGATTTAGTTGAAATGATTTCCTTTTTCGTCAAGAGTCCTTCTGAACCAAAAGCATAATGATGCGAATCCTGGTCTTGTTGAATATACGCTAACTCTGTTTCGCTTATTCTTGGATGAAGTTCCGGGCTATCCTTCCCAAACTTCCACCAAAGCATGCACCAAATAATCGCGACAAATGAAAATGAATAAAATACCATTTGCCAGTTCCAAGTCTGGATAATCCAGGTTGCAAGAGGCATTGTAATGGCAATCCCTATCGGGAGTCCTGCTTGAACAAACCCAGTCGCTTTTCCCGTTTCCTTTTTTGGTATCCACTTAGCTAGAATAGAATGTATAGCGGGCAAAGCCACACCTTCGCCAAGTCCCATGAACATACGAATCAACAACATCATGGACAGCGTTGAAGCTAAAGGTGTAATAAACACGAAGATGGACCACACAAACGCTCCGATCATCACTATTTTTCCACCGCCAAATCGATCAGCTAAACGACCACCCGGCATTTGCGTAATCGCATACCCGATGAAAAAAGCAGTTGAAGCCAAACCAAACTCAATGGAGTTCCAGCCGTAATACTCCATCATGGAGGAACCAGCCATAGACATGTTTGACCTGTCCATATACAAGACTAAATAGCATAACGAAAGCAATATTATTATTCCCCAGCGTTTATTTCCAATCTTTGAACGCATTTTACTTGCCTCCTCGTATTAAAAGATTATTGATAACCTTGCAACGAAAGACCGGCTCTGTTCACGTATACATACATTCTAGTAACAATATATTTATTAAAGATAACCAATAACAAAATTAATAAATTATCTATAAATAAAGAAATTGAGTTCAATGATAGTGTTTCTTTCAGCTTACTTCATAGAATTTATACGTGAACTATTGATGCTCCCATTCAACTTGCTCAACGCTGAACAAAAGTATCTTAATTAGTTGCTTATATGATTAATACCTCTTAATGTACATCATCATTCATTGCAAGAACACGGTACTGTATAAAATTGTTAGCATCCTGGATAGAAATTTTACCATCCTTTTTAGTGTTTTTAGCTGTAAAGACAAGAACCTACCATAGTTTCTGTTGGCTCCTGCTGGCTATTAATCATCTCGCGCAATAAATATTTTTTAACTTTTCCTGTCTCAGTCCGAGGCAGCGAATCTACTATCTCAACACGCTCAGGATATTTATATTTAGATACTTTCATTTCGGCAAAAAAAGTTTTTATTTCTTCTATTGATAATGATATTTGATTATTATTAAGGACTACAAAGGCACAAGCCCTCTCGCCTAATCTTGGGTCTGGTAAGCCAATGACTGCTACATCATAAACATTCGGGTGTTGGTGAAGGATCCGCTCAATTTCATTACTGCTTATATTTTCCCCACCACGGATAATAATATCTTTCTTTCTTCCATTAATTCTTATATAACCATCCTTGTCCATTGTACACAGGTCACCACTGTAGTACCATCCTTCATCATCTAGTACCCTGTCTGTTAATTCCGGTTCCTTAAGGTAGCCTACAAACACATTGGGACCACGGGACGCTTCTTCCCCCTTAACTCCTCTTTCCAGCACAGGTTTCCTAAACTCATCCACCACTCTGATTTCAATACCTGGAAATGAAGTCCCATCAGTGTGGATAATTTTCTCGATTGGGTCCTCAAGACGAACACCAGTATGTGGCACGCTTTCGGTCGAGCCATAAACACTGAGAATTTTAAAACCCGCTTCGAGTCCTTGCTCAACCATATGCCGAGGAACGGGAGCCCCTCCACACAAAAAGAATCGCATCGATGAAATATCATTATCACTCTTTGGTATTACTCGTAATAAATCATAAATAACCGGTGTACAACCGAAGCCACAGGTGCATCTCTCATGGTCTATTAGTTCAAGGCAATGATTAGGATTGAAAATATCTTGGAGGACAACTTTAGCTCCATTCATTATTGATGCTGTAACCCCATGATGAAATCCAGAAGCATGTGCTACTGGTGCAGGCATTAAAATCACATCGAGGTAAGTAAGATTTAATGAAGCGCTAAAAGCCTTTTCACTTGCAATAATATTATTATGGGTCAACATTACACCCTTCGGATTCCCCTCTGTTCCAGAAGTAAATAATACCGCTGCTAAATCATCAGCACTACGCTTAATGTCACCTGAAAGAGGAGAATATTGTTTGATTATCCCAGCCAAAGTTGTTCCTTCATCGACCCTGTTCTCCTTCTCAACAATGACTATTTTTTGCAAACTTGGAACATGAGGTAAAACAGCCTTTACCATATTAGGATAATCCTGCTTCTTAAATCGAGATGGAATAAACAACACCTTTGATTCACACTTATTTAAAATATAGGACAGATCGGATTCACGTAAATTAGGCAAAATAGGGTTTATGACTGCTCCTACTTTTAGACATGCAACATAAATTAATACGAATTCTGCCCAGCCAGGTAATTGAACAGAGACTATGTCATTTGGTTTCACCCCCACTTCGATCAAAAAAGCGGATACTCTTTTAGCAGCTTCATCCATTTGGGCATAGGTATATCTAGCTCCTTGAAGGTCTACAACAGCCTCCTTCTCTGGAGCTTTTAAGACTGACATATTCCAATAGTCAGCTAAAGTCGCATCGCCCCAGTAGCCTTTTTTTCGGTATTCTCGCTTTTGAGCTTCATTTATTTTCATTCCTAAAGACATATTCTTGACCTCCTGACCGTAGATATTTTTGAAACCTTGCTTGTAATTTAATGTAAATTTACTCTGCCACTAACAATAGAATTGGAAAAGACAGGTTGACCCGCCTTTTCCAAATTATTTTTACCCCGTTATCTAGCTTTAACTTTTTTAATTTCTTCAATTAAAATTGGAACCACTTCAAACAAATCGCCAACGACACCGTAATCAGCAATTTCAAAAATAGGGGCATCAGGATCTTTATTTATTGCTACGATAATATCAGATGAAGTTATTCCCCCTATATGCTGAATAGCTCCTGAAATACCACAGCCAATATAAAGCTTTGGTGAAATTCGTTTTCCTGACTGTCCAATTTGTAGCTGTGGAGCCATCCAGCCAGCATCTATACAAGCTCTGGTTCCACCTACAGCTCCCCCCAATACATCGGCTAATTCAGTCATTAGCGAAACGTTTTCGGCACTCCCTAATCCTCGACCGCCAGCGACCACTACTTCAGCTTCTTCCAATTTAATACCTTGTCCTACTGATTTAATAATCTCTAAAACTTTCGTTCTAATTTGGTCCGCATGAGTTTGAATAACTTCTTTTATAACCTCGGCAGTTCTCCCGCTATCAGGCTGTCCTTTTCCATATGAACCAGCACGTACCGTACCAATTTGAGGTCTTGTTTCTGTGAAAGTTACAGTGGATAAGAGATTACCACCATAAATTGGTCTAGTCCATGCAATACTTCCATCTTCCCCAACTTCTACTGCTGTACAGTCCGCTGCAGAGCCTACTTGTAATCTAGCTGCTACTCTTGGTAGTAAATCCCGTCCGTTATTGGTAGAGCCCATCATCAATACAGAAGGCTGAAATTTTTCTGCTAGTTTTACAACAGCATTTGAATAACTGTCCGTATTATAGACTTGGTAATTCTCCCCCTCGATTACAATCACTTCATCAGCACCGTAAGCTATCACTGTTTTTACAGCTTCATCAACGTTTTGACCTATAACAATTGCAACAACCTTTTCTCCACTTGACTCAGCGAGAAATTTGCCTTGATTAATAAGCTCCAAGTCAACATTTTTCACGCTTCCATTAGCAGTCTCAATCACAACCCATATATTTTTAAAAGCTTGAATATCCATGTTTACCCCTCCATCCTAAATGATCTTTGCCGCTAGTAGATTTTCCATTAATTTGAGTGCTGAATCACTGCCAGATGCTTCTTGAATTTTTATTCCAGCCTCTCTTTTTGGAGGAGCAAAAGTTTTTATTACTTTTGTAGGTGATCCTACACCGACCTTTGTTAGTTCAATTTCTAAATCTGCCGCAGTTAATACTTCAATTTTCGCTTTATTCGCTGCCATTTTTGTTTTGATCGTGGCTAATCTTGGCTCATTGATAGAATCTACTACTGTACATACTGCTGGCAGTTGAGCTTCTATTACTTCGTATCCCTCGTCTGCTTCACGATTAACGATTATCGTGTCACCTTTTGCTTCAATTTTGGCCACGTACGTAACTTGGGCGATTCCAAGTTGTTCTGCAATTTGGGCCCCTACTTGTCCCGCATCTGTATCTGTCGCTTGATTACCACAAATGATTAAATCAAAGTTACCGAGCTTATTTATCGCGGCAGTCAAAATGGAGCTAGTTGAATAAGAATCTGATCCTTCAAAAGCCGGGTCATTAATTAACACCGCTTTATCTGCCCCTACTGATATACATTCCTTTAAAGCAGATGTTGCTTTATCTGGTCCCATTGAAATTACCGTTACACTGCCGCCGTTTGCTTCTTTTAATTGAACAGCTGCTTCAAGCGCATTTTTATCGTAAGGACTAATAATATTTGGCGTACCATCTTTAATTTTCCCTGTTTCTACATCTACTTTTAGTTCCTCTGTATCTGGCACTTGCTTAATACAAACTAACAGTTCCATCGTTTTTTCCTCCGTTCGTCATGAATGGTTGCTTCATTGTTTGAGTTAGTCCCTTAACATATCTCTCGCAATAGTTACACGTTGAATTTGATTGGTTCCTTCGAAAATTTGGAATACCTTTGAATCCCTCATTAATTTTTCAACTGGATATTCCTTACTAACTCCATATCCACCAAATATTTGAACTGCATCTGTTGTAACCTTTACGACTGTATCTCCACAGAATGTCTTTGTAATGGCTCCTTCTCTGACAACAGGCTCCCCTTTATCCATCAATCCCATTGACCATTGAACTAAGTTACGAGCAGCTTCTGTTTGAATTTCCATATCTGCCAACATCATTTGCACCGCTTGGAAATCACCAATCGGCTTACCGAATTGTTTTCTTTCCTTTGCGAATTTGATCGATTCATCAATGGCCGCCTGGCAAATCCCAACTGCTAATGTACCAACGAACGCTCTTGATACATTTAACGTATTCATGGCAATTTTGAAACCATCTCCTTCTTGACCAAGTAGATTACTAGCAGGTACTCGAACATTATCAAGAATAAGATCAGTAGTATTGGATAATCTAAGTCCCATTTTGTTTTCATGACTGCCAACTGAAAGACCTGGACGATCTCTTTCAACAATAAATCCAGAAATTCCCTTAGCGCCTTTGCTTTTATCTGTGACACAGAAAACAACATATACGCTGGCTACACCGCCATTGGTAACAAAACATTTTGTACCATTCAGTACATACTCATCTCCGTCTTTTACTGCTGTAGCTCTGAGTGAAGCGGCATCCGTTCCGGCATTAGGTTCAGATAATGAAAATGCCCCAAATGCACCCGGTACGATAATATCAGCAAATAACTTTTTCTGTTCGTCATTTCCTGCAAAAATTACCGATCTTAAGGCAACGAATGTTGTAACTAAGGAAATGGCGAAACCTGCATCCACTTTAGCTAATTCTTCAAAAACGATGGCAGTTGTTTTAAAATCTAAGCCCGAGCCGCCATATTCTTCAGGAATTTCTAACACATGCAAGCCCATTTCAAAAGCTTTTTGGAGTATTTCCAGTGGGAATTCTCCTGATTCATCAAACTCTTTTACATAAGGCTTTAATTCTTTTAATGCAAACTCTCTAACCAAATCTCGTAAATCTCTTTGTTCTTCCGTTAATACATGTCCCATATTAAATTCCTCCATATCTTACTAATCTAGTTTTTTTCTAAGAACTGTTTTTGAATGATTAACCTTCTCTGAAGATTATCCCTACGCCTTGTTCCGGATAATTCCACGAATAACCTTCAACCCCTTGGTTTAATCGCTCACAAATAAAACGGCAATTCCCACATTCCAAGCAACCAACATGATCAAAGCTTAATTTATCGTTAACGGTATCCCACTTATATCGTTCAGCTGGGCAACAGGTAGTGCAAGCTCGATGACTACAAGTTTTACAAGCCTCTCGATCAACAATAATATGGGGATTATGATCATCACTATTGAAGCGGTTTTTTGCCAATCGATCATCCATAGAGAGCGTTTTCATAGGGATTTCACCCCTTTTACAGCATCCTTTAAGACATTGAATACAGGCATTTTACCTTTAATTGAATCCTTGACTATGTTCATTACCGATTTAGCAGGATCCCCATCGACCGTAAATAGATTTTTCATTAACCCTCCTGCAATCTCAGGATAGGTAGTAAATAAGTGTTTCGAATAGCCTATATATTCATGTGAGTTTTTAAACGTTTTTAAATCTTTTAACACGACCTCATTCAACTTATCTTCATAAAGCTTCAGAAAGTTCTTAGAAAAATTATTTGCCTCAATTGCTTCAATAGCTGTTTCAGCCGCAGCAATACCTGAAAGAATCGCATAATCCATACCTCGAACTGTAAAGCCTCTATTTACAACCAAACCTCCAGCGTCGCCTGAAAGGAGAAAACCATCCGAATAGAGTTGAGGAAGTGAGTGAAATCCTCCTTCAGGAATAAGGTGAGCTGAATACTCGATTAATTCTCCACCTTCAATATATCTTGCTATAGCCGGGTGCTGCTTAAACTCCTCTGCAAAATCAGCTATTGGCCATTTTGACTTTTTCCAGCCATTCGAATCGATAACGAATCCAAGTGAAATACTTTCTTTATTCGTATACAAGAATGCGCCGCCACTAATTCCTTTTGTACACTCACCTGCACACAGCAAGGCGGTACCTTTTCCACTTTCTGTATTGAAACGATCGTTTATGACTTGCTCAGGCAGCTGGTATAAATACTTAACACCAACAGCAACGTCCTTCACATTAATCGGCTTGATCAATCCAGCCCGTTCGGCAACGATTGCATTTACTCCTTCTGCACTAATGACTAGATCAGCTTCAATTTCCTCTTCACCAGTTTTAATGCCGCATACCTTTCCATCCCTAATGATTAAGCCGTCAACAGTTGTACCGGGGATGATCATAGCTCCTTCTTCTTCGGCCTTTGCCGCAAGCCAAGGATCGAATCGCCCTCTTAACACCGTATAAGAATGTTGGGTCATCGTTGGAAACAATGAGTCGATCGACATACAACTATCTGGCGTCATCATCATTATCATTTCACGAGTAATGTCGCGTTCAAGTGGAGCATCTTCCCATGCACCTGGCATCAGCTTTTCTAGAGCATGAGTGTAGAGGCGGCCACCCGTCATATTCTTTGCACCAGGTGCGCTTCCTCTCTCAACTACCATCACTTCAATTCCTGCTTTTGCCAGTCGATAAGCAGCTGCGGATCCTGCTACGCCGGCACCGATTATAATTACCTGAAACTTTTCTTCAGACATAGCAATTACCCTCCTATATTTAGCCTGAAACCCATAAAGCAATACCCTACTAAATCTATTAAATTTGCAAACTACTCCCTAGACCTTATTTGATAGCCTTATTCACTTTCATCTGTTCAATAAATTCTTCAGAGTATCCATATTCTCTTAACACTTCTTCCGTGTGATACCCCAATGGTTTAGATGGAATCATATCTGGATTTCCTAAGCTTCTAAACCTTACTGGATTTGTTGGTAAGACGACTTCATTGCCAGAAGGATATTGGATTTTTCTTATACAATCGTTAGCCCACGCTTGTTCGTCGTTTACAATTTCCTCCATTGTGTACCCTTTTTCATTGGCAATATCGTTTTCCTTAAATAGGGTCATTAATTCGTCAAGGTTCTTTTTCACTAATTCTTTTTCAATGATTTCAATGATCTCGCGATTTTTGCCCCGCTTATTTACTTCCTCAACCGTGGAATAATCTTCATTGCCAATTAAATCTTCCCTGCCGATCATCTTCATTACTTTTGGAAAGTCTCGATTATATTCAGGTGCGCAGAAGAGGAACCATCGATCATCCTTTGATTTATATGTATTATTAAATGGATTCGCCACTTCTTTTCTGCTTTTTGGATATTCATTACCATATTGAGAAGATACAATTGCAATGTTCATCATAAAGAGGGCTGTGTGGTGAAGACTAACCGTCACTTTATCTCCCAAGCCTGTTTTTTCTCTAGCATATAGGGCTGCGCTTATCCCTGATACTAAGCACATCGTAGCTTGAAAATCACCATAAGCATTAACTTCATTTAAAGGCGATTCCCCTTTTTCAGTCATGGACGTCAATATACCGCCACGGCAAACATAGGCTGTTGCATCAAATCCAGCGGTGTCTTTTTCAGGACCATTTTCACCAAAGCCGAGAATTTGGGCAAAAATCAGTTTAGGGAATCTTTTACTTAGTTCTTCATAGGAAAAACCTAATTTTTGCAGGGCTTTTGATCGATAACTTGTAACAAGTACATCAGCTGATTCCAAAAGCTTATAGGTCGCTTCTTTCCCCTCTTCAGTTTTCAAATTTAAACTAACGAAGCGTTTGTTTACATTCGCAATATCAAATGCGGGGTTCTCCTCATCGCTATAAGGCATATTAAAAACACCGGCCTGGGTTCGGCTAGGGTCTCCTGTTAGCGGCTCAATCTTAATGACATCAGCCCCCCATTCTGATAGAACTCTTGGGACAGTTGGAGCAGCGTAAAAACCTGTTAATTCAACAACTTTTATACCTTGTAAAGGTTTCATTAAAGTGCCTCCTTATTCTTAAATCAGATAACCAATTCTTAGACTTATTTCGTATAATCATCCATTAATGTCAGAAACAACCATTTGTCGTCCCTTATCCCCGCCCAAACATAGACTTAGCAACTAAATTTGTGCAGGGAATTGGGATCAGGTCTAACTCAATTCGCTTTTGACCTCAATGGTCACCTGCTTAGATTCAATTGGCTTAATCTTGGCTAATGTCAACAAGATAACAGCACCTAAAATCGCCATACTAGAGCCTAAGTACATCGCAGTTTCATATTTACCGGAAAGGTCGATTACATAACCAGTAAGAATCGGAGCTGTGATTCCCGCACATGTACCAATCAGCCCATACAAACCGACGATCATACCGGCATTCTTTGGAGCAAGAATGATTGGAATAGAGAAGAATCCACCTTGAGTAAGGGTAAGCCCTCCCATGGAAACAGATAATAAAAGAATGGCTGTAGTCAGGCTGCTTGTTTGAGTCGCAAAGATCAAGGCAATTCCCCCAAAGATTAACCCAGTAACTGGGAACAGTTTACGACCAATATTTTGACCGAATTTCTTAGCAGCCCAGTCGGCTAACATCCCGCCGATAGGATAAGTAAATACTGCGACTAAATATGGAATCATCGTAGCGTAGCCTGCTTTGGATAAAGATAAGTTGCGTCCTTGAGCAAAATAAGTAGGCAACCATGTAAGCAGCAGATAGAAGACATAGTTATAACAAAAATAAGCAAGTGTAGCTCCCCACACTGATACACTTCCATAAACTTCTTTAGAGGTTAATGCAGTTCCCGCACTTTCTTTTGTAACCTGACCAGATTTGATATAGTCTACTTCGTTCTTGCTAATATTTGGATGTAGTTCCGGTTTATCCTTACCAAACATCCACCAAATCAAGCACCAAATCGGACCTAGAACAGAAAATAGATAGAAGATTGTTTGCCAGTTAAAATTCTGGATTAAGTAGACTCCCAGCGGCATTGTAATCGCAACGCCAAGCGGAACTCCGATAAGGGTAAATCCTTGCGCTCTTCCTGCTTCTTGACGTGGCACCCAACGGGACACCATGGATGAAGCGGAAGGTAAAGTTACACCTTGACCAACACCTACCATCGCTCGGATGAGGACGAAAAGACCAATCGAGCCGGCAAAGGGACTAAGTAATGTAAAGAGAGACCAAAACAACGTACCAACAACGATTACTTTACCTGCACCAAATTTATCTGCTAAAAAGCCAGCCGGTACCATTGTTAAAGCATAGCCGATGAAAAAGGCCGTCGAAACCAAACCAAACTGTGTCGCACTCCATCCGTATTCTTCCATAATCGTTGAACCGGCAATGGAAATACTGGATCTACCAAGATACATAAACGTATAAGCTAAAACTAAAATAAAAACAATTAACCACCGCTTATTGCCAACCTTTGAAGCCATTGTTATTCCTCCTTTTTTTCGTGTATACCTTATTTCTCTTTCATCTTAAAATAGGCATATTCAAATCTCTAATTCTTAATTTTTAGGGATTTCGGCAAATCAATAGTAAATGTGAATGTGTTCACGTTCTAGACAAAAATCATATTGTAAAAAAGTAATATATGCTGAGGGATATTCAAAAAAAATTGGAGAAAAATGGGGATTTAACTTCTATTAATCAAAATTGAACTTTCTTTTACAAATAAAAAAAGCCGTCAAATTAAGTTGACAAGCTAACGAATATTATAAAAGTTAATATATCTAGTCCTATTTTTTAAATAAAAATGCGTGGTAATGTTCGTTAAAGTAGAAATATGTCGAATTTTGTATTATTTATGAATTGAATCTACAACTTATAGAAAACGATTTATTTTCATGTAAAATAATCACGAAGATACACCGGGAAAAATATTCTTCTACTATTTTAATTTACCGCAATAATATTTTTATTTTACTACCCATTTCAAATCCCAAAACCTTTCCGTCCTTATTGCTCTAAAACGATTAAATGGAGGGTGAAAAACAATGAACCTTTACCAAATGTATTATTTTAAAACGATGGCAAAACTTGAGCATTATACGAAAGCTGCCGAAGCGCTTTCGATGACACAGCCAAGCTTAAGTAATGCAATTTCAGCTCTGGAAAGCGAATTAGAGATTCAATTATTCGAAAAGCAAGGTCGTAATGTTAAATTAACAAAATACGGAAAAAAGCTGTTACCTTATGTTGAAAACGCCATAGAGGAGTTAGAAACCGGAATTAAAATGGTCAGAGAAATGAAAAGCGAGGCAGACAGCTTAATTACCCTCGGTTTCATATATACACTAAGTTCTGAATTTATCCCCAACGTGATTAGTTGTTTTAGAAAAAAGACGCAACAAACAAATATCAATTTTTCATTAAAAGAAGCCATGACACGAGATATCTGTACAGCAGGTTTAGTTAAAGGCTTAAAGGAAGAAAAATATGATCTTATTTTTATCTCACTTATTCCGAACGATCCTGAAATAGAATTTATTCCTATTTTTGAACAAAATTTAGTTATGCTTCTTCCGAGTAATTCTCCTCTTGCTAGTCAAGAATCCGTTGATTTAAGAGATACAGCGCCTTATCCTATCATCCATTACTCTGGAAAGGTTGGGTTAAAGAAAGAAATAAATGGCCTGTTTGAAATGGTAGATATGGTTCCCAATATATACTGCGAGGTAGAAGATGAAGTATCAATGGCAGGTTTGGTATCCGCCAATGTGGGAATAGCCATTGTTCCATATAACCCTACTTTACGAAATTATAAAGACATCGAAATTCGCCCAATCAATAATCCTTCCTACATTAGGAAAATATATATCGGCTACATGAAAAATCGATTTATGAGCCCTTCTGTAAAAAAATTCAAAGATCATGTTGTTGAAACAGCCAAAATTTATACAACCATTTGTTAATACTTTCTCTCCATTTGCAAGCATTCAGAAAAAAACGATAAACAGCCACTGTATTTCTTCTTAATAAAGTGGCTAATTTATTCCATATTCCTTTAGATTTATAGGTTTGATTTTCTTAGTAAATATTTATATAAAAAAGAGAGAAAAAGAGAGTTTTTTAGGGTGATTTCCTAACTAATGATTGGTTAATATCGAGCTGACATCTTTTCCAAGGGCACCATAATCAGCCCCCGTGATTTGATATAAACATAGATGATAAAGCCTCGCTTGCAACGAAAGACACATTGTAAACATGGACTTTCATCACAATACACATAGGCGTCCTCGTCCGCTAAAGGGAACACCATCGGAGGACGCTTCTTTGATGTAACATACTTCATATACCCTCCAGAGAAAGTTTTAAGTAATACCCACTCTGGATTGTCAGACGGTAGGGTTGTTTCCCAGAATACTTGAACAGCATTTTGGTTGTGACCTCCAACAATCTGGTAGTCTACATTAATCTCTGGTAACACCTCGTCCAAGCTCAGCGGCTTAAGCCGTTCCATAGAAACATCGCAACAGACCGGCTCTTGCTGCGGCACTTCATAAGCTAACCCTTGGTACAATCTGTTGCAATGATAACAGCTGTAGATCACGATATCAGGACATTCTGGCCATGGTTTTCTCGATGCCCTACTTCTTAGCGGTCCAAATTCCTTTTCTACCAATTTTCAGCCCTCCCTGTACGTTGAGCCATTTTTTAGAAAAGGGGCATCGGTATGATCCGATGCCCCTCTAGTTGTCTACTAATTTCTTCGGATTAGTCCTCGTACTTTAACACTCCACCGTGTTTGATTGTTTGGCGAGAAATGGTAATACGTTGAACTGTTGGAGTACCTTCCTCTAACCACATTGCGCGTGCATCGCGGTACAATCTTTCAACAGGACCATATTCACAATCTTCGAAATAACCAATACCACCGAAAATTTCAAGCATCTCATCACTGACCAATTTAGTGACATGGATACTAAACAGCTTACACATTGCTGCCTTTTCTTCAATATATTCTCCTTCAGGATCCACTTCGTAGTCCTTGGCAAAATCACGAACCATTGTACGGAGCGCATGAATATAAGTAGACATGTCAGCAATTTTCATTCTAATTGCCTGACGTTCAATGATTGGTTTGCCAAATGTTACGCGGTCATGAGCGCGTTTTAGGGTCATTTCTAACATCCGTTGAGCCATTCCCAAGTTGCTGGCTGCGATATGGACACGAGAAACAGATAAGGAATGAATAGCAATTTCTAGACCTTGTCCTTCTTTTCCTAAAAGGAATTTCTTGTTAACTCTCATGTTAGTAAACTTAAGGCCTGTATGACCCGAACCACGCGCACCCATCATATGTGGCATTGGAGTAAGTTCATATCCTGGTGTATCCGCAGAAACCATGAAAGTTGAAAGACGGTTGTCTTTATCACCATTTGGATTGGTAACACAAGTAATATAAGACCAGTTGCTGCAATCAGTGTGAGAGATTAAGAACTTTTCTCCGTTAATAATATAATCGTCGCCGTCCTTGACTGCAGTTGTTTGAATATCCATCCCTGTGCCGCCCTTTTCCTCGGTAACAGCCCAGTTAGTGAAAATCGTTTTATCTTGGAACAATGGCATGTACTCTGCTTTTAGCTCTTCACTTCCATAGTCGTAAAGTGGACGCCAGTTCAAATCCATTGCATAGTGTAAATGCATGCGCATTCCACCTGGTCCGCGGCTAAATTCTTCTTGAAGCTCTAAAATTTGCTGTTCGGACAGGCCCCAACCGCCGTACTCTACTGGAAGAGGTGCACGATAAAGATCATTTTTGATATTTGTTTCATAGAATTCCTCAGGAAACTTATTAGTAACCTCGATTTCTTTTTGCATTTCATCGTACCGGCCCTCAACCAGTGTACGAATCTGCATCTTATAAGCCTCAAATTGTTCTGGGGTTAATTTACACTTATTTTCCGTTAACGTGCTCATATTTTCCTCCTTATTTGCTTATAAATTTTTTTATGTACATCTTTTTCTGTACGTCTAAATTATAGCAACGGCAAAATTCTAAAACTAATTCGTAATTCTTCACCTTTATTCATTATTAATAGGAGGCATGAATGAATTGTATTTAATTGTGGGAAATGTCATACTATCCAAGGAGATTGTTACGTAGACTTTGGGCTATTTTTATGAATAAAAATGACCATGAATTTATTTAAAAACAGTTGTTTTTCTTGAAGTTTGCTCACTTTCTAACAAAGAAAAATTGATTTTTTGGAGGAGAGTTCAATTATGTGAGGATTGTCATAAATTAGACAATTTCTTCGCGGATAGAATGTTTATTTTTAACTGTGGACATATTAAAATACGTTTATTAAATACAAGGAGCGATAAAAATGAAGTTCTCAAAGAACATTATTTTGGAATCAGTGGCAGAACGCAAGAACCATGACGAATATGGGCTGGAATTTATTCAAGAGCTTGGCAATGATGATGCCGGGTATTCTGAAATGGTTGTTGTAATCTTTAAATACAAGGATAAATTTTATAGCGTAGACATCCAGCACATTAACGGTGAAAACAACTACGATAATTGGGGCGATGAGGTTGAATGTCCTGAAGTAGTTCGTAAAGAGGCTGTTCAAGTTTATTGGGAAGAAGTTAAATAAAATCGTGTTTATAAAAATCACTGCCTATTTGGTAGTGATTTTTTCTTTGTTTATGGCTGTGTTAAAGACGAATGTTGATTTTTGAGCACTCTTTTGATTGGAGCGGAAGGTGCGAGACTCCTGCGGGAGAAGGTGTCACGGGAGACCCCACAGGCGCTATGGCGCCGAGGAGGCTCCCGGACTCCCCCGCGGAAAGCGAGCACCTGGAGCGGAAATCAACAGCCAAATTTAACACAGCCTTATTTACAAGTATTTGATTAGTCTGAAAATTTATATTAGCATACTTGTATAGGAGTCAACCGATAACAAGAGGTGAATACGTTGAAAATACTTATAAAGAACAATGAACAAGAAGCTGCCGATCTCTTTAAACAGCGACTTAAAGCATTCAAAGACATGCTGGAACCCCACATATCTAACTTACAACATACATTACATAACAATACAAAGATGATCATGTTTCTATCGGTTGGTAATCGCCATAATCGGGCAAAGGTATTTACCGGAATCGGCAATCAGCTTGATACTTCTTGGAAGAATGCTGCTGAAAAAGCAAAGAAATTTATTAAAAAAAGTAAAATGAACCCAGAGTGGTTAAAGGTTGATTTTGTAACCGATTGTGAGGTTGTTAGTATTGAAGAGTTTATTCTAAAAATCACCAAAGCAAAAGAGAATTACTTCCGATTTGGAATATCCTTTGATGCTAATTTTAATTTGGCATTTTTAGAACAAGAAGTGAACGCCAATCAGTTTATTAAATTCAGCAAGGAACATAATCGAGCCTATTTGAGTGAACAAAATATTAATCATTACTGTAAAACGGACCGAAATATGAAGGGTTCTATTAACTTTAATAGCATTCATAGCATTACGTTGTATAACACGGTCAGTTTCTTTTACGATCATGAATTGTTTGAACTTGAGTCTACTTCATTAAATAATGGGAGAAGAAAAACACCGCGCTTAACTAAAAATAGTGTTAGAGAAATTATCCAAAAATCATCAGCATTTCTAGCGAATCAGATTCAAGATAATGGTATGTACATATATGGATATTTCCCCTGTTTTAATAAAAAGATAAACTTTTATAATATTTTGCGTCACGCAAGCTCCACCTATTCCATTATCGAAGCGTATGAAATGACGAGAGATGAAAACTTGGTTCACCCGATAAAAAGGGCTTTAACCTACCTAGAAAATGATACGATTGTCAAATATGAAACTGACGATGGACATATCTGTGCGTATGTTTTGGAGAAATCAAGCAACTCAGAAATAAAATTAGGGGCAAATGCAGCTGCTATTCTTGCTTTTTCAAAATATACGAAGGTGTTTCACGATGAAAGTTACCTGCCTCTAATGAGACAATTGGCACTTGGAATCGAAAAAATGCAGGATCCTACGACTGGCAAGTTTGTTCATATTTTAGACCCTGTGGATTTAACTGTGAAAGAGGCATTTCGAATCATTTATTATGATGGAGAAGCGGCGTTTGCGTTAATGAGGTTATATGATATCGATGCTAATCCTAAATGGCTGGCGATTGTCGAGAAGGCATTTTCTTATTTTATCGAAAATAACTATTGGACGTATCATGATCATTGGCTGAGCTATTGTACGAATGAACTTACTACCCACCAACCGCTTGATCAATATTTTCAATTTGGATTAGAAAATGTTAAGCATCAATTGGATTTCATGATGCAGCGAGAAACCACTTATCCGACCTTTCTAGAATTAACAACTGCTGCTTATAAAATGGTTAATAGGATGAAAAAGCTGAATCGGCACGAACTTTTGTCTGCCTTTGATGAGGAAAAATTAATATCCGTTATCCATCACCGCGCACATTATCAGTTAAATGGATATTTTTATCCTGAGGTGGCCATGTATTTTGAGCATCCTGAAAAAATTCTAGATGGGTTTTTCATTCGCCATCATTCCTTCCGCTGCCGTATCGATGACGTCGAGCATAATATTTCAGGATATTGTAATTATTTATCAGACATATTAACCAATGGTACTGAGGAATAAAGAAGCAAACCGATGTTACTTTAGCAGCATCGGTTTGTTTTTTGCTTTTCACCAGGTATAGACATCCGGTCGGCGCTGTGTCAGTGTCGGTACTCGTTTCCGAACATCTTCAACCAAGTTCAAATCAAGATCAACCGTTATGATACTAGTCTGGTCGGAAGCTTGAGCAATAACAATGCCCCACGGATCAACTGCCATACTTCTGCCGTAGCTCCATTCATTGTGCGGCGGGAACTGTCCAAAGGTTGCCGGTGCAACGACATAAACTTGATTTTCAATGGCTCTTGCCCGTAACAGAATTTCCCAATGGTCCTTGCCAGTGTGGAGCATAAAGATAGCCGGTACCAAGATTACCTTGGCTCCCTTTAAAGCTAAAATGCGATACATTTCTGGGAAGCGCAGGTCAAAGCATACACTAAGTCCAACCGGAACACCCTTAATAGAGGTGACAACAATCTTGTCCCCCGCCTCTTCCACTTTACTGCCTGAAATGTTCCTTCCAGCTATCTGAGCATTAAATGTGTGTAGTTTTTCATACACATCTTGAATTTCTCCTTGAGGGTTAATAACGCAGCAAGTATTTTTCAATTTCTCTTGTCCTTCTACTCGAAGGTTCATCGTTCCTGCTACGATATAAAGGTTTAACTCCATTGCGATGCTTTTGAATGTTGTTAATGTGGGACCATCGATGGTTTCAGCCGCTTCAAAAAATTCTGTTTTTCTGCCCATCATATGGAAGTTTTCGGGTAAAACCACGACATCCGGATTGCTTTTTGCCGCCTCGTATATCAATTTGATTGCGGTTTGAACATTTTCTTCTACTTGATTCGTGACCTTCATTTGAATCATCGAAACTGTTAATTTATCCATCTTAATATCCATCCCTATTACGTTTTTAAAAAAGCCAACTAGTCTACTATTTTGAAATAAGTATAGCATCTACTAGGTTAACAGAAAAATCAGAAAGGGGGTTTTTATCTTATCCATAGGCTGTGTTAAAGCTCAGTGTTGATTTTTTACGCAATGTTGATTGGAGCGGAAGGCGCTTGACTCCTGCGGGAGCAGCGGGACAGGCGAGACCCCACAGGAGCTTTAGCTCCGAGGAGGCTCGCCGCCCGCCCCGCGGAAAGCAAGCGCCTGGAGCGGAAATCAACAGTCAAGTTTAACACAGCCTATCCATAAAAAAGCGACCGGCTTTAGCCAATCGCTCTTGATCTTTTGTTTATTTCTTCATTCCAGTATAAATGTGAATAGCGTCTCTTAAAAATGCTGCCGTTCCTGGCTGCTCTTTATCATAATAGGCCGTAAACCTTTCATCATCCACATACATCTGCGCTAGCCCTGCATGTGCTTCCTTGCTGTACTCGGTCCAATAATGAAGGAGCCATTTTTTATGAAGCTCTGCTGCCTTCTGAGCTACTTCTCCTGCTGGGTCCCCCGTTTTGAAGGCTTCCGCTAACGTGAGGTGAAGCTCTTCAGCAAGTGCTGTAGCCTCATCATATTCTTCCTGGGTCATGTTCATCAATTTTGCATTAGATTTTTCTACCGTTTCCTTGCCATACTTCTCGCGAATTTCCTTGCCGTATTTTTTTTCATTTTCATCTATCATGTTTTTCTTAAAGCCTTCAAACTTTTCTTTATCACTCATGGTTATTCTCCCTTCAGTTAAGGCGATTGTTTTTTCTACATTCGCAATTAATAAATCTAACTGCTGTCTTTTTTCAAGGAGTTTTTCCCGATGTTCTTTAAGTGCCTTTCCAGCCTCAAAACTAGGAGAGGTTACGATTTCCTTAATGTTTTCAAGGTTGACCCCTAATTCTCTGTAGAACAAAATTTGCTGAAGCTTGTTAACCTCTGCTTGCCCATAAATACGATATCCTGACGAATTGATTCTTGCCGGCTTAAGAATCCCAATTTCATCATAATATCGAAGCGTTCTGGTGCTAATACTTGCTAAACTGGCTAGCTTTTGCACTGTATATTCCATCTGGTCACCTCCTTACAGATTAACAATACACCTTAACGTAACGTTAAGGTCAATAGGTATTTACAAAGACTGTACTTATCCAAAAACAGTGTACGAAAAAGATAATTGTATAAAACCCGGATGCGAAATAGGTTAGGATCCTTGAAGAAGTTGATTTAGGGACCTTTTTTAAAATAATAAATAAATATAAACAAAACGAGAGGGTGAATTTTATCAGTAAAAATAATACCGGATTCGTTTGATATATATGGTTCATGATCGGATTCATTTCTTGGATTAATGATAGTTCTAAACCAATAAATGTAATGATGGCATCAAATACATTCAATATGGATAAATAATAAAATAACCGAACCATAGAATCACCTACTTGTTCTTAATTAAGAATATTTTCGTTATAAAAAAGCCCCATACTTCAATTATTTACGGGGTGCAAAAAGAAATACGGGTTAATTATTACAAATCCTTTGTTTTTGTTCTCCAATAAGAACACACAACTTTATTATATACCCAAAAAAGAATCTATACAAAAAAAGGTGCCTGACCCCCGACGCTTTAAAGCTTTAAAGCATTGGGGGTCAGGCACCTTTTTCTGCGAATGTTTAGAAGCATTCCGACCATAATATTTATTAAACAGGACCGGTCACCAGAAGGGAGTGAATGTCATGAGTAAGTTTTTTTATATATTAACGGCTTTACTATTTTTCATTTTATGTACACCACTACTCACCGAGGCGCATGTTAAGTGGTTTACAGAGGTGACGCCTAAAAAGGAAACGATTGAACATATTTTATCCCCTATGTTTATGATCGTTTCAGTAGGAGTTGCTTTATGTCTCGCTCTTTTAACACAATTCCTTCCTTATTTTGAAAAAATCAAAACGGTTCATGCGGTCGATGCGTTTCTGGATCGCTACCGTATTTCTTCTCGGCACATTTTAAAATACGGAACCGCACTAGCATTATTGATTCAAGTTTTATCAGGAACGATTTTTGCACCTGAATTCGCTATCGAAAATCAGCTTGTTCGGATTTCAATTTGGGTGACAATCATTTTACTGATTATCCCGATTCATTATGCAACGAAAATAGGTGCTTCCATCCTTTTCGTATTATTTTTTTACCAACTTGCCAAGTCCGGCTTATTCCATATGCTTGACTATGGCTTTTATTTAGCAATTATTGGAGTTTTATTGGTTGGCGGTACGAAGCTCGATAATTGGGGTTTCCCTTTTTTATATTTAGGAACAGGGCTTTCCCTTTGCTGGGTGGCCGTTGAAAAGTGGGTATATCCAGCGATGAGCATCTATATCATTCACGAGCATGACGTTCCAACCTTCGGATTTGCTCCCGAAACTTTTGTTGTTATTGCTGCCTTTATTGAATTTGTAGTAGGGTATTTGCTGATTGTTGGAATTTTAAACCGGCTTTTGGCCTTTGTTTTAACGTTAATTTTTATTTCAACAACGATGCTGTTTGGTACGACAGAAATTATTGGACACTTCATGATTCATATTGTGTTAATTATTTTCATTATTGAAGGCATCTCGTTTTATGATCCACCCCTTAAGATTCATAAAACAAGAATATCCCAGATTGTCTTTGTGTTTTTAAACTTCATCTTTACGTTAGCAACATTTTTATTACTATATTATCGGTTTGCTCATTAAACACCGGCGGGATGATTTTTATAACAAGCTGATTTTCCCTAATTGGTTGACTAAGACGATGTTAAATAATTCTTCAATCGCTGTTAATTTTTTATATGCATAAAGCTGATCCGCAAAATGCGGTAAATGATAGTGGATATACCCCTGAATCCCAATTAGCAAAATTTCACATACTTCTTCTGGAAATTGCAACTGAAAAACATGGTTGTCAATTCCTCCTTGTACCACTGCCGTTAAGATCGGATGAAAATGAAAACGAAATCTTTCCTCTAAAGTACTATGAATCTTGTTCGCACGATCATCGTCTATATAATTAGGAAAGGGGCTCGATTGGGATGATGGATTAATTAATTTTTTTAAAATCTTGTTTATTTTTTCAAAAGAATCAAGTGAAAGATCCTGACTTATTTGCTTAATTTCTACAATTTGCTCATCATAAAAATGATCAATGATTTCATTTAGAAGATCATCTTTAGATTTAAAATAATGATAAAAGGTCCCTTTCGCAATATTCACTTCGCTAATAATCGTGTTTACAGAAGTTTTCTCGTATCCATGTTCATTAAAAAGTCTTGTTGCATGAGCCATGATTTGTTGTTTTCGATTTTCTGAACTGTTATTTTTTTCAAGCATGGATGATCCCCCTGTTTACTTCGTAAATTTGCGTTGAATCGCCCCCGTTTTACATGTTTTTGAGCATTCTCCACATAAAATACATTCCATTTGATTTACTTCGTTCGTTTTAACCATGTTCGTTACATTTAAACTCATCGGACAGGCCTTTTGGCATTGATTACAGCTAATACACTTGTCTGCATCTGCAACCAATCGCAACGAAGGATACGGTAGCAGGTTTTTTATCTTTGTTCCGACGATATTTAAAATCGACATTGGGCATAGATAATGGCACGTTGCTCTTTTTCCAAGGATGATGGGCAAAATGGCAATCCCGACTAGAATCATATAATACAAAACCAAGTGCGTCCAATGATCGATAGAGATAAACTTTTCAGTTAAATAGAAGAATTCAAACGAGTTAAAGCCTCCGTTCAGAACCAGAACATAAACAAATCCCCCTACCCATAACACTCCTAAAAACAGTTTAAATATTCTCAGCCCTTTAATATTCCGCAAAGGTTTATTAAGTACTTTATCAATAATCATTTGGAGTCCGCCATAGGGACATACATAGGAACAAAAGGTTCTTCCGGCAACTAAGGCAAGAACGAACATGAAAGACCAAATGACAAATGCCCCGGCTGCAATCCCATGTGCTGCCCCGTCGATCACTAAATAAGGAGAAAAGTAATTAAGTAAAGCGGGCAATAACAAAAACATCACTAAAAGTTGAATCTTTCGCCAATTTTTCATGTATAAACCACTCCTACCAATCGTATACATTAGCTCAAATTTATTATACCCACTAGACCGACCGTCGGTCTAGTGGGTATTGTATTGTTCACATAAATGATAAAAGTGGCTCTCGATTTTTTGGCTAGGCTTTTTTTGACTGAAATAACCTATTTTCAAGTGGACTAGTGACCCAGAAGGTCTTGCTTTCATATCATGGGTTAAAAGTGCCTACGATGATCACCTAAAATCACTACGGCGTCACCACTCGAAATAAAAATAACCATTTTTATTTTTACAATTCAGCAGAAAGGGATTCGGGCTGGTACGAACAAAGGAGTTGTTTTTTTTGAGAAAGCTAATTATTCTTGCAATAATTGGTCTTTGTGCACAATTAGTTGACGGTTCACTTGGAATGGCTTATGGTGTTACCTCCACTTCCCTTTTATTGCTGTTCGGTATTGCACCAGCTGTAGCTTCTGCCTCCGTACATTTAGCAGAAGTTGTCACAACTGCGGCTTCCGGTGTTTCTCATATTCGGTTTGGAAATGTCGATAAGGGCGTTGTAAAAAAATTAATCGTACCTGGGTCCATCGGTGCATTTATTGGGGCTATTTTTCTTGGAAGTATTCCAGGTGATATCATCAAGCCGTACATTTCTGTTTTTCTACTAGGGCTGGGTTGCTTCGTAATTTTTCGGTTTCTTTTTAAAAGAAAGCCAGTCAAACAGGTGAATCAGGGTAATGTTCAGAAAAAGTTCTTCATTCCGTTAGGATTTTTGGCTGGGTTCTTTGATGCTACAGGGGGCGGCGGCTGGGGGCCGATTGCCACACCCGTACTTTTATCAAGAAATGATATGGAAACTCGCAAGGTTATTGGATCAGTGGATACGAGTGAATTTGCGATTGCCGTTTCCTCTACGATTGGGTTCTTAATTTCAATTGGTTGGAGTGAAATAAACTACGTTTGGGTTTTCGCCTTAATGCTCGGTGGGATTATCGCCGCCCCGATTGCTGCCTGGCTGGTGAAAATTATCCCTTCTAATTTACTTGGTGTATTAGTTGGCGGAATGATCATTCTCACGAATGTGAGAACATTAATGCTTACCTTCCATATCTCTACTTCAACAATGGTCGTAGTTTACAGCATCCTTATCGGTCTGTGGTTTTTTGGGGTTATTTATGTAATTCGAAACTTGAAGAAATATAAGGTTCAATATTAAGCGGAGCTCACTCGCGGCGCAAGACTGACATTGTTGCACCTGCGAGAGGGCTTTTTTTAGAAGGCGGTCTGGTATCACAGTGAGGGGCTAAGCGCCTTTAATTCTTTTTGAAAGGATTGGGGTTGGGTAGGATTTGTGAAGCAGATGGCCAAATATTGAGGCCAGAACTTGTTGAAATAGCATCCCAATCACGACTGGAACGGCAACAGCCGGTTCAAAATACGCTACGGCTAAAACGGCTCCGACACTAATGTTTCTCATTCCGCCGGTAAACATTAAGGTTGTAACATCCTCTCTCCTCCATTTTAGGATTCTTCCAATGGCGATGGAAAAGATGTAACCTGATGCAGAAACGGTTAAAGATAACACAGCAATCATTAAAAGTTTGAAATTGATATTGATTAAATAAGGAGCAACGACCGCACCATTAATCATTACTACTGCAGACAGTCCTACTTTAGAGAAAGGGGACAGCGGAATTCCGAGTGTCTTCTTTATTTTCCCTTTAGTCAGTTCATTTAACACCATACCTATCAAGGAAGGAAGCACAACCATCCCAATTAGCCCTTTCATCATGCCAATCACATCGATTACCACTTTCTCACCTGCCAATAATGAAACAAAGTAAGGAACGATGAATGGGGACAGGAAGGTATCGACTAAAATAATCGTTAAGGCTAAGGCTGAATTCCCCCGATAGATAGCCACCCATATAAAGCTGGTGATTCCGGTTGGGATGATTGCCGCTATTACAATCCCTGTTATCGTATGAACATCTCCGCTAAAGGTCACATGTCCGAGTAATAGAGCCCATAGAGGCATTAATATATGAAGAATTAGTAAAGCAGTAATCATCCGCATTGGGTGGGTGACAACATCTTTTAGTGACCTGAAATTGGAGCCCAAGCTCCCGATAAACGTCATAAATGCAAAAATCCAAGGTACTAAATATTCTTCAGATTTAAGCACATCTGAAAAGAGTACACCGATGATGACACTAGTTGGGGTAATAAACGGCATCATTCGCTCCAGTACTCTGTTTATTGTAACAAGCATTCCAATCGCTCCTGCATAAATTTATAAAAACCATTTTACTCCAATAATGAGCAATTGAATAGGGACAAGCGCCCTCACTTTAACACACTAAAGCAGCGGGGGACAGTCCCCCACTGCTTTAAAGCGCGAAACTTCACAATGTAGACACATATTTATTCAGTTCGGTACAGGAAAAACCGTCGCTTATCTAGTATTTTATTATGTACTGAATTAAAAGGAGGATACTCGATGAAAAATCAACTTGCACAAGTCCTAAACCAACAAATTGCCAACTGGTCCGTATTGTATACGAAACTACATAATTTTCACTGGTATGTAAAAGGTGAGCAATTTTTCACATTACATGTGAAATTTGAAGAACTCTATAATGAAGCAGCATTACATGTTGATGGATTAGCAGAGCGACTACTTGCCATTGGTGGACAACCAGTCGCAACAATGAAGGGAAATCTTGAACTTTCATCAATCCAGGAAGCAACAGGATCTGAATCCTCTCAAGAAATGGTTCAATCCGTTATTAATGACTTCTCTTTAATTATTGGAGAATTAAAAGAAGGTATGAGTTTAGCTGGTGAGTTAAATGATGAAACAACTGGTGATATGCTGCTTGCTATCCATTCAGGGCTTGAAAAGCATGTTTGGATGTTAACCGCCTACCTTGGCAGAACAATCTAATACAAATCATACAACCATGGTCCAACATTTTTATATGTTGGACCTTTTTTATTCCATACTCACTAACGCGCTTTTTATTTAGAATAATTATTAAAAAGTATTGACTTTAATTTTTATAACTATTATTATTTAACCTATAGAACCGTTGGTAAAATTACCATTATTTATAAAAATGTATCTTTAAAAAAGGTTATTTCCACAGACGAAAATAGTTTTTATTTTAGAAGCGGAGGATGAAAAAATGACAGTTCATGAAGTAATCGTTTATAGCAGTACAGGATGTCCACATTGCGAAAAAGTTAAAGGAGCACTAAAAGAATGGGGCATTGAATATGAAGAACGAAATGCATCCATCCACAAACAATATTTCGATGAATTAAGAGAAAGAAAAATAATGGGAACACCGGCTACTTTAATAAATGGAAAGCTTGTCCTAGGTTTCCAAGAGAAAAAATTAAAAAAGCTGTTGGGAATTACAGAGGATCAGCTTCAAGCACAAGTGACTGCCACTACACCACCAGCAGAAAATGTGGATAGCGACTCCGTGTTCAAATCCGTAACGAGCGAGGTTCTAGATGAAATCTATGATTTCGTAACAATTGGCGGTGGTCCTGCTGGTGCTTCAGCTGCAGTGTATGCTGCCCGTGGAAAGTTAAAAACACTTGTTATCGATAAAGCACCAAAAGCCGGAACCCTTGCCATTACCCATAAAATTGCTAACTATCCTGGTGTCCGTGAAAAGGTAACAGGACTTGAGCTTCTAAATCGGATGCAAGCCCAAGCAAAAGATTTTGGGGCACAGTTTGTTCGTACAACTGTCCTTTCTGTTGATTTTTCAGATGACATTAAAAAAATTAATGTCGCTGAAGGAACGATTAAAGCAAAGAGCGTCTTCATCGCCGTAGGAGCAAAAGCCCCATCAAGTAAGATTGCAGGAGAGGAAGAGTTTACTGGACGTGGAGTAAGCTATTGTTCAACTTGTGATGGCGCATTTTATCAGGATCGAGTTGTTACCGTTATTGGTGATAATGAGGAAGCGATTCATGAAGCTGAAGTCTTATCAAAATTCTGTAAAACCGTTAAGCTTTTGGTTCCTGTTGCACAGGTAAAAGGTGACGCTGACCTCTCTGTTTTGGAAAACAAACCAAATATTGAAATTTATAAGCGGTATAGATTAAAGGAAATTAAAGGTTCTGATAGCGTTGAAAAAGTAATCATCATGGATGACCAAAAAGCAGAGCAAACTTGGGATGTAGACGGAGTCTTCTTATATTTAGGCGGAATGAAGCCAGGAACAGACTTTTTAGGAGATGCTGTCAACCGGGACGAAGAAGGTTATATTATTGTCGATGATTTGCTTCGTACAAATGTTGAAGGCGTTTTTGCCGGCGGTGACGCGAGAAGAACACCGATCAAACAAGCGGTTATTTCTGCAGCTGATGGTGCAATTGCTGCCTTGAGTGCAGAGCAGCATGTGAACAAACGTTCAAAACTTCGTCCACAATATAGTTAATTCAAATATGGGATGGGGAGAATTTTCTCCTTAAACAAGCATAAAAAAAGCCTGTCCTTCATATTGGGCGTTTGCCCTGATGGACAGGCTTTTCTTCTTTTCTTGTTCATATCAAAAAGAATTAAAGGAAATAATAAAAAAGTGCCTGACGCACGACACGTTATTTTTTGCTAACATGCCATGGGCCAAGCACCTTGCATTAAGGTTTATTTTGCAAAAACATGGTTCCCGATTGTAACCGTTACTGGTCGAGAAAAGATCCATTGGCTAACAGCCGTTCTTGGATTATAGAAATATAATGATCCCTTCCCTTGACCTCTCAATGCCAACGCTTCATTTACCGCTTGTCTTGCAGAAGCATCTGCAGGTTGATTAATAGAGCCTGTCTTAACAGGAGTAAATGCATAACTTCCATTTACTTGCTGATAGATGACGCCATTTACTGTATTTGGAAAAAGAGTGCTATCTACTCGATTTAACACAACTGTCGCTACAGCGACTTTACCTGCGTAAGGTTCACCTTTTGCTTCTGCGTGAACAAGTCTTGCCATTAATTCTTTTTCAGCTGCGGTAACAGATGAATTTGGGATCACCAACTTTTGTCCCGGATAAATAAGATCGCTAGATTTATTGTTTGCTAGTTTAATAGAAGCAACTGGAACTCCAAATTTTACACCTATCTTATAATAGCTATCACCTGATTGTACTTGATAGCTAGTTGATGCTTCGGATTGATGATTTAATGTAAACATTGAAACCGATAATGATAAGACAGATGCAATCACTAGTCTTTTTAATTTCTTCATGTTAAAACCTCCTAGTAGTTCTTGCTTATCGCTCTACTAGTAGGCTAACACTTGTAATATACTATTTCATGGTCCAAAAAATGGCAGTAGAAAAATAGGCTTTCAAATTACTAGTATAATAGTGTTCGTGAAAAAAATTACATTATCATCCAATCGCAATCCACTACCATAAATCCCCATCACTAACAAGAAAAGGTCGGATCTTTACGAAACATTTCAGCCCTGTAATAAAAAAAGCCCATTTCCTCAACACTTTAACGCACTACTCAACTGGGGGACTGTCCCCCAGCACTTTAACGCGCTAATCACTTGGGGGACGATGGCTATTTCTCACGTTTTTTTAAAACCATAATAAGATATATCAAAATGGAAAGAAAGACGGAGACTGCTGCGGTTAGGTAGATACTGTCATAGCCAAACATTTGACCAATTTGTCCGAACAGGATCGCTCCGCACCCTATTCCTAAATCGAAAAAGGAAAAGAAGGTTGCATTTGCCATCCCTTTTCGATGGATGGGTGCTTTATCAACGGACCAAGCTTGCAATGCCGGTTGAATCGTACCAAACCCTAAACCATAAAGCACAGCTGCACAATATAGAATAAAGCTGTTTGGAAGCCAAGCCAACAATAACATCGCAATAATGATTAACACTGTGCCTGGAACAAACACCGCGCCATGTCCTTTTCGATCATAAAGTTGACCTGCAAAGGTACGGCTAACCATTAACGCAATAGCGTACAAAAGAAAGTACCATTGGATGCCAGGGATATCCTTTTGAACTGTATATAAAGGAAGAAAAGTAGCAATTCCACCAAATGTTACGGTAATAAAAAATAGCAAAATCGATGGAGGCAACGCACTCTTTTCGAATAAATCCCATTTTTTCCGATTTGATGTGTGAGCTTCAATCGAAGGTCTGTCTACTTTTTTAAATTTAATTCTAGAGGCCAGTAAATAGGCCGCTAACCCAAGACCTGCGCAAATAAAAAACAATTGTTTAAAGTTCAAAACACCAACAAGTGCCAATCCTAAGGATGGTCCAATTGCCATGGCGATGTTTCCTGAGAGGCCATAGTAGCCCATCCCTTCTCCACGCCTTCTTGGAGGGATCAAATCGGTCGCAATCGTTCCGGAGGCCGTTGTAGAGAAACCCCAGCCAACTCCTTGAATAATCCTTAATAACAAAAGAAACATAATTCCCGTTGCATAACCGTATAAACCGACCGAGACTACAAAAATCACAAGGCCAATTAAATATACAAACCCTCTCCCCTTCGTTTCAAGGGCATGCCCTGCATATGGTCGTAAAATTAATGCAGAAAAGGTAAATATTCCCACGACGATCCCAATCATTTGATCATTTCCGCCAAGCTCCTCTACAAATAGTGGAATCGTCGGTAACGTCATTTGAAATCCTAGGAAAATGAAAAAGTTGGCTAAACAGATCAAGATAAAATCCTTCGTCCAAATTTTTTCTTTCCCCTCAGCAGAATGCTTCCTTTCTTTCACTACCTGTTGGTTCATAATTGTCCTTCTCTCTTTAAATTGTCAAACTGTATAAACCATATTTTAACTTATTATATTTCGACTTACTAATTATTTATGTATTTCAATATGGAAGCATAAATTTTCCATACATGATCAAAAATAATAGGAATAACAAATCAAGGTGAGGTGATGATATGGGTTTACTTGATGCGTATAATCAATGGAGAGAATTAAGATACGAGAATCATATTGCCAATATGCAGGCACAAAATAAATGCCCCGATTGTAATGGAAAGGGCTACCACACCTTTCCCGTAAATGAATTTGTTTATTATTCCAATCCGTATGATTGCCCTGGCTGCAATGGCAGCGGCCAGTTTACCGACTGGAACGAACTTAAATAATTTACCGCATTAACGTGCCGGGGGACTGTCCCCCGGCACGTTAATGCGGTAAATGCTTACCTGCTTCGGTCTGTTTTTCCTCTTTTTCTTTGCCAAGGTATGGCTATTGAGAGTAAAATGAATGAAATAGGTTTCCAAATCATTGAAAAAGAGGTCTGGACTACGCCCATGAAGTTATTTCATTCAGCTCAAGAAGCAATTATACGTTTTTGGAAAAAAAATCATATCACGCAAATTTTTCTATTGGTCTCTTTAGTTTTCATTCTATTAACTATATTATTCTTTGCTTTCATGGCAAGCCGTGCCAACGTCCAAACATTAAAGGACGGCTTAAGTCAAGCAACCATCATTTATGATAAAGATGGGGATATTGCCAGTACCCTATCTACGAATCGGACGAAAGGGGTTAAAGTCGAAGAACTCCCTGATCACGTTAAAAATGCCGTAATCTCCATAGAGGATGAACGATTTTACGAACATAACGGCTTTGATATTAAAGGGATTGCCCGAGCCTTTATTAAAAATATATTTGCTTTAAGCATAACAGGCGGGGGCAGTACGATTACTCAGCAGTTAACAAAAAATGCCCTTTTATCACCTGAGCAAACCTATAAACGTAAAATCGAAGAGCTCTTTCTTGCTGTAGAAATTGAAAAGCATTATGAAAAAGATGAAATATTACAAATGTATTTGAACCAAGTTTATTTTGGAAGCGGAGCATGGGGAATCGGTTCTGCATCCAAAAAATACTTCAATAAACCAATCGACCAAGTGACGATTAGCGAAGCCGCATTGCTGGCAGGATTATTACAGTCCCCTTCAGCATTGGATCCATATCAAAACTATGATCGAGCCATTAACCGTAGAAACACTGTACTTGCTAAAATGAAAGAATTAGGAAAGATCACAACAGAAGAATATAAAACCGCCCGCAATGAACAAATCAAACTCGAAGATGGCGGTGGAAGCTTTATCGAACGCTCCTACCCTTACTACGTCGATGCTGTTTTAAATGAGGCAATCGGTGAATACGGTCTGACTCAGGATGAAATTTTAACCCGTGGTTACCGAATCTATACGGAAATGGACCAAAACTTACAAGCTTCACTTGAAAAAGTGTATAAAAGAAATGCTTTGTTTCCACGAAGCCAAGATCCAGCAGTCATGGTACAAAGCGGAGCAGTCCTGCTCGATCCTCATTCAGGCGGAATTCGCGGGGTTGTTGGCGGCCGCGGAGACTATGTTTTCCGAGGCTTCAATCGCGCTACTCAGCTTAAGGCCCAGCCCGGATCGACCTTAAAACCACTGGCTGTATATACGCCTGCGCTTGAACAAGGCTACGAGACCACGTCCATGCTCGTTGACCAACAGATGGAATTTAGCAGTTATCAACCTGAAAATTCATCGAAAACCTATCAAGGGGAAATTCCGATGTACAAGGCGGTTGAAAACTCCGTGAATATTCCTGCTGTTTGGCTTTTAGATAAAATAGGCCTAGCAAAAGGGCTTGATTCATTAAGGCGGTTTGATATTCCTTATGAAAAACAGGATGAACATTTAGCAATCGCCCTTGGCGGGATGCACAAAGGGGTTTCACCACAACAAATGGCTGAAGCATATTCCGTTTTTGCAAACAAAGGAAACCGGGCAGAAAGCCATTTTATTACCAAAATTGTCGGTCCCACAGGAAAAATTATTGCAGAGCGAAAAGTAACAACAAAAGACGTAACCTCCAAGAAGGTTGCTAATGACATGACAGCCATGCTCTTAAATGTTGTCGAAACTGGAACCGGACAGCGAACCAAGCTTCCAAATGTGCAAATCGCCGGAAAAACCGGTTCAACTCAGCTTCCTTATAATGATATTAATGGTACGAAAGATCAATGGTTTGTCGGTTATACTCCAAACCTTGTTGGGGCTGTGTGGCTTGGATATGACATGACCGATCGTCAGCATTATTTGCCTAATAGCAGTTCTGACACGGTAGTCCCTATTTTCCGGGCGATTATTGAGCAATCTCTGCCTTATGTCGAACCTGGCGAATTTGAGACACAATCCGTCAACAGCCAGCTTTCTCAAGATGATCACACGGAAAAGGTGATCAAAGAAAAAACAGAGGAAGTAAAGAAAAAAGCGCAGGAGATAGAAAAACTGATTGTCGAAGAGAGCCCGAAATGGAAGCAGACGATCGAAAAAGGAGTTCAAATCCTGATCGATATTAGTGGAAAAGTAAAAGAAAAAATAACCGACCTTTCCAAACCGTAACATTTCTAAACTTCTTAATCCTTGGCTTTGTTAAAGAACAATGTTGATTTTGAGTACTCTGTTGATTGGAGCGGAAGGTGCGAGACTCCTGCGGGAGAAGGTGTCTCGGGAGACCCCACAGGCGCTATGGCGCCGAGGAGGCTCCCGGACTCCCCCGCGGAAAGCGAGCACCTGGAGCGCAAATCAACAGCCCAATATAACCCAGCCTAATCCTTAAAAAAGAGGTTCTATCCCGAAACACGCAAATGTGCTGTTATCCGGGATAGAACCTCTTTTAAGCCGTTTTATTCTTTTTTCCACTTTCTGAAAAAACATCAATCGAGTTCTGCACAATCTCTTTTTTTAAGTAAATGGTTGATAAAGCCATAGTCATCCCCAAAATCGCCCAAAACAGTGGTGCCACTGGAACCGTGCTTATATTGAAAAAGGCTTGAACCAAATAACCGAAAATCGCGGAAAGAAATCCATACAATTGGATTTTCCTGTCCCCATCAATCCTTTTCAAAGCAAAATACGCATTCTTAAAAACAACCAAAAGTAAATACAAATATACCAGCAGTGCCGGAACACCTAAAGTAATCGCCATTTGTAAATACTCATTGTGAGCCTTATCAACAATGATATCCCCAAAAACTTGCTTCTTTTCCTCATCATTTGGAAATACTTGATCAAATGTATCAGGTCCTGAACCTAACCAGAAATTTTCTGAAACGAGAGGCAGGGACTTTTTCCAAATAAACAAACGAAACGAACCTTCACGCCCGGTACTTGTTTGTGTAGCAATACGATAAGAATCAGAAAAAAGCGTCATAGCCCGTTCATTAAGGGCCCCTTTTTCTGCAAAATTAATGGCCACCATTAAAAGGAATAACGTCATTAATAATACAATCCATTTTTTCCAAAGATATTTTCTTTTTAAAATAACTATGAAAGAGACAAAGATAAGTCCACAAAAAACACCGACCCAACCGCTTCTTGTTCCTGAAAAAATTAACGATACAAACGCTAAGCCTATCGTTGTTAAGTAAAAGGCGGAAAGAATTCTCGTCTTTGCCGTTAAATAGATGGAAATAGTTAACATGATAACAAGGACAAGATAAGAGCCAAAAAAATTAGGATTGTCAAAGAAAGAATAACTTCGAATTTCGTTGTAATATAGAGGAGTTCTAGGCAAGAAATCTAAAAAATAATGCTGGAGAATTCCATATGTCGATACAAAAATAGACACAATCGCCATGCCCGGAATAATCTTTTCGATCTGCTTTATTGTCATTAATCTATAGGAAAATAACAAAATACTTCCGTAACAAAGAAACGTTAGTAAGCCTTCGTGTCGGCCTAATCTGCCATAAATGGATGCGTATTGATTGACTGAAAAAATGGTTGAAAATCCAACTAAACACAGGAAAACAAAGACAATTAGTTCAATTGAAAAATAAGGCTTTTTTAAATTTACTTCCCATGATTTTCGCTTTATGATTATACTTAACCACGTAAGCACAACAAAAAGCTCCAAATAGATAAACTTTATGTTTGTGTAATACCTTTCAATCCCCCATGGATAGATGAGGAACGGAAATAGCAGAATAAACCAATAGACCATAATTAGCTCCTTTAATAGTCGACTTACTTACAAGGTGAAAAACCTAGCACAACGCAACGGCCCTTACAATCTATTTTAATATAACATTACCTAAAACACATATTTGTTTTTATATAAGAAGAAAGGACGCCCTTAACGGCCGCCCTTCCTATGAATTAGTTCATTTCAACCTGATTTCTTATTTTCCGCGCGGCCCCCGTAACGGAAGGAGCTAAACTAATCGCAGAAATAACTGCAACTCCGTTCGCTCCAGCTTCGATAACTGATGCGCTGTTATCTCCATTGATTCCCCCTATTCCTACAATCGGAATGTCACAACCATTTTCCCTTAATGCTTGGATTAGAGAAAATCCCGCTGCTTCCTTTGCATCTTCCTTCGTTTTTGTCGGAAATACCGGGCCAATCCCTAGATAATCCGCCCCATTTTTGATTGCAAACTCTGCTTCCTCAATCGTATGGGCCGAGACTCCAAGAATTTTGTCGCCAATCAGTTTCCGCACGCTTTCAACAGACTCATCCTCTTGCCCGATATGAACTCCATCTGCATCTAATCTGAGTGCAAGCTCCACATCATCGTTGACAATAAACGGAATCTTGTTTTTCCGGCACAATTGCTGCAGTTCCTTTGCCAATGCAAGTCTTGCAGAACCCTCTAGCGCTCCTGTACCCTTTTCACGAAACTGAAACAATGAAATTCCGCCCGCGATCGCTTCGGTTAATACTTCAGTTGGTTTCTTCGTACAATTGTTGCTTCCTACGATAAAATAAAGCTTTAGCAGCTCTTTTATTTTGTCTCGATTGATCCTTGCCATTTTTGGCTTCACTCTTTCTCTTAAAATATTTCTATTAAACTTTGACTCTTTTATATTTGGCGTTGATTTCCGCTCCAGGTGCTCCAATCAACAGAGTGTTAAAAATCAAAATTGTTCTTTAAATATGCCAAACTATTAATAGCTGCCTCTGCGATTATAAGCCCAATGATTTGTCGGGCCGTGCCCCTGTCCAAGCTTAAGGTCGTCTTCAATTGCCGCTTGAATAAACTTTTTAGCGCGTGCAACTGCCTCATGTGCGTTTTGGCCACTAGCTAATCCTGCTGTAATCGCTGCTGAAAAAGTACATCCCGTTCCATGGGTATTTTTGGTTAAAATTCTTTTACTGTTAAAATAACTAAATTCCTGACCATCAAACAAAACATCCATCGCTTCTTCTTGTTCCTCATCATGTCCGCCTTTCACAACAACATGCTTGGCTCCAAGATCCACGATTTTCCTCGCCGCTTCACGTTTATCATCCAGAGTTTTAATCACCATTCCGGTAATCACTTCCGCTTCCGGAATATTTGGTGTAACAACCATTGCAAGTGGAAGAAGATGCTCCTTCAATGCTGCTATCGCCTCATCCTGCAATAAAGAGGCCCCGCCTTTAGCAATCATCACTGGGTCAACGACAACATTGTTCCATTGATAATGTTTGATTTGCGCAGAAACAGCCTCAATAATCTCCGCACTAAATAACATCCCTGTTTTTAGTGCGTCTACCCCTAAATCATCCCCGATTGCTTGAATTTGCTTGATGACAGCTTCTGATGTTAACGGGTAGACCCCATGAACACCAAGTGTATTTTGCGCTGTAACTGCAGTGAGCGCAGACATTCCAAATACAGCTAATTCCTGAAACGTTTTGAGATCGGCCTGAATTCCTGCTCCCCCGCCGCTATCTGAACCGGCAATCGTTAATGCTTTATTTGTTACCATTTGTAGTCACCTTCCTTAAGAGATTTTTTCAATTCTGCTGTATTGGATGATTTCATCTTTGGAAATTTGAGATAAACTATTTAATAATTCAATTTGAAAGCTGCCCGATCCATTTACAGCAGCCTTCTTAGCTGCAAGCTCTGCAGCGATTCCATAGACTGCAAGGGCTGCAGCACAAGCTGTAACTGCATCTGACTCAACAGCATGGAACGCACCGATGACGGAAGTTAACAAACAGCCTGTCCCGGTTACTTTTGTAAGGAGTGGATGACCATTGCGAATTATGTAGGTCGACTTCCCATCAGAAACAACATCCTCTTTTCCTGTTGCAACGATAGTCGAGTTTAATATTGCAGCGGTTGTTTGGACTAAATCTACTACATCTCCCTGGGCATCTCCGCCATCCACACCTTTTACTGTCCAATGTTTCCCAGCGACATTGGCAATTTCAGCAGCATTTCCTCTAATTACAGAGAACTGAATGGACTCAATTAAGTTTCGAGCAGTTTCAGTTCGATATGGTGTCGCCCCTGCTCCAACCGGATCAAGCATTACCGGAACCTTATGCTGATTACCTGCTTTACCTGCTATGTGCATTGCCTCGACCGTATTTTCATTAAGAGTCCCAATATTGATGACAAGTGCCTTTGCTATTTTCACCATATCCGCTACTTCTTTACGGCTATCCGCCATAACTGGCGAAGCTCCAAGCGCCAATAGCCCATTGGCGGTAAAATTGGTGACAACCACGTTGGTAATATTATGTATTAGCGGATTTTGTTCACGAACTTGCTGTAATAAACTAGCGATCTTTTCATGATTCATTATGAATTTCTCCTTTTAAAAAAATGACTGTGTTAAACTTGAAAGTTGATTTCCGCTCCAGGCGCTTGCTTTCCGCGGGGCGGGCGGTGAGCCTCCTCGGAGCTAAAGCTCCTGTGGGGTCTCACCTGTCCCGCTGCTCCCGCAGGAGTCAAGCGCCTTCCGCTCCAATCAACATTGCGAAAAAATCAACACTGAGCTTTAACACAGCCTAAAAAATAAAAAAGCCAGATCCTAATCGGACCTGACTTCGTGAGTGAAAGAAATAACGTAAAGCTTTTCCACTACTTTCCCACGCTGGTATCATCCAGATCAGGTCCAAAGGGTTGAAAACGAAGCTCGAATTCTCTCAGCCAAAATTGGCACCCCTAGTAGCAACCTATTCATTTACTTAACGTAAATATCATAGCTTTATTCATCATTTCTGTAAAGAATTATCTGAAAACCAGACAACCTGCTAAACTACCATTCGAACTCAAGCTGATTCCCCAAGCTCATGCTCAGCAATAATCTCATCAATCTTTTCCATCGCATTTACAGCATCAGTGCCTTCAGCGCTAATTTTAATCGATGCCCCTTCAGGAATCCCAAGTGACATCACACCCATAATGGACTTTAAGTTTACCTTTTTATTATTGTACTCAAGAGAAATCTCAGATTGGAAAGGTGCTACTGAACTGACCAGCACTGTTGCTGGGCGTGCGTGAACTCCAGCAGAACTTGTAATCTTATAAACTTTTTCTAACATGATCTATTCCCCCAGCTTTTTATATTATTCGTTTACTAAATCCTCAACCGTTGCTACAACCTGTTCGACTGTGAAACCGAATTCCTCAATCACAACATTCCCAGGAGCAGATGCACCAAATTTATCAATACCTAACACTCTTCCCTCAAATCCAACATAACGGTGCCAGCCAATAGAAGCTCCCATTTCTATCGCCAAGCGCTTTGTAATTCCACTTGGTAAAACGGATTCCTTGTACTCCTTGGACTGCGCTTCAAATCGATCCCATGACGGCATGCTAACGACAGAAACAGAAATTCCTTTTTCCGCCAAGACAGCTTGTGCTTTAACAGCCAATTCAACTTCGGATCCTGTTGCAATTAAAATTGCATCGGCGACAGCCTTTTTACCTTCTGAAAGCACGTAAGCACCCTTCGAAACCTTTTCGAACGTATCCTCTACAGCACCGTCAAGTATCGGCAAATCCTGTCTTGATAACACAAGCGCAGTTGGTGTATCGGTTGACTGGAGCGCTAACTTCCATGCAGCCGATGATTCGTTTCCATCTGCAGGGCGTATCACTGAAAGACCTGGAATTGAACGCAATGCCGCCAACTGTTCAATTGGTTCATGCGTTGGCCCATCCTCCCCTACCGCAATACTATCATGCGTTAGTACATAGGTTACTGGAAGCTTCATTAATGCGGCCAAACGAATTGCCGGGCGAAGGTAATCAGAGAAGACGAAGAACGTCCCACCAAAGGTTTTTAACCCCCCGTGTAAAGCAATCCCGTTCATTGCTGCTCCCATTGCAAATTCACGTACACCATACCAAATGTTCTTTCCACTGTAATCAGCACGGCTAAAATCGTGTTTATTTTTCATATACGTTTTATTAGAGCCCGCAAGGTCCGCAGATCCGCCAAAGAACGCTGGAACAACATCAGCAATCGCATTAATGGCATCACCTGAAGAAGAACGTGTTGCAATCTTTTTTCCTACCTCATACTTTGGTAATGAAGTCTCCCAATTGCTCGGAAGCTTTCCGGCAATCGCTAACTCAAGCTCATTCGCAAGTTCAGGATAGGTCTCCTTGTATTGAGAGAATAAAACGTTCCAATCTGCCTCAACTTTCTCTCCAGCCGCTTTAACTGCTGTCTCGAAATGAACATACACATCTTGAGGAACATAGAAGCTTTCTTCATATTCCCAGCCGTAGGCTTCCTTGGCTAATGCAGCTTCTGCCTTCCCTAGCGGTGCACCATGCGAATCTGATTTACCACCTTTATTTGGGGAACCAAAACCGATCGTCGTTTTGATTTCAATTAAAGTTGGCCGAGCTAGTTCCGCTTTAGCTTCTTTAATTGCTTTAGCGATCTCTTCCACACTATTGCCATCCTCAACGCGAAGCACCTGCCAACCGTACGCCTTATAGCGTTCTTCTACACTCTCTGAAAACGAACGATTTAAATCTCCATCAAGTGAAATATCATTTGAATCATATAAAACAACTAATCTACCTAATCCTAAATGACCTGCAAGTGAGGAAGCCTCAGCAGAAACACCCTCCATTAAATCGCCATCACCGCAAATAGCAAACGTAAAGTGGTCAACCACATGATACGAATCACGATTATACTTTGCTGCTAAATGCCGTTCCGCCATCGCCATACCAACTGCTGTGGAAATTCCTTGCCCAAGCGGACCTGTCGTGGCGTCTACACCTGGAGTATGTCCAAATTCCGGGTGACCAGGCGTTTTACTGCCCCATTGACGGAACGACTTAATATCGTCCATTGATACCGCATAGCCAGATAAATGTAATAAACTATATAAAAGCATTGAACCATGACCAGCAGACAATACAAAGCGGTCACGATTAAACCAATTTGGATTGCTCGGATTTTGCTTCATGAACTTCGTCCATAACGTATACGCCATCGGCGCGGCACCCATCGGCATTCCCGGATGTCCAGAATTCGATTTTTCAATTGCATCGATGGATAAAGTTCGAATCGTACTAATGGATAATTCTTCTACATTTTTTTTGGTTGAAACTGCTGTCACAAAAAACACTCCTTAAAAATATTTTTGTTCGTCAAACTAGTTATATTGGAGGTATTCCACTCCTGTATTCCTAACAATCAATTCCCCGGACTCTAAATTATTTATCAACCATAAGTTGATTTGCTCGGCCAACTTACTGGCAAGAATTCGATCATTTGCCGTTGGATGCGACCCCATACAAAGTGCCTCATCCATCTTCATCGCCTTCCAATCTACATTAAGTTTCGCAAGAACCTGTTCGTCCATCCCCTCAGGGCTAAATTCTTCATTGTAAAATAAAACAGTTGAAGTCTTATCATTAGAAAAGTTAGACTGGATCTCATCACAAATCTGCTGCAGGCGATCCTCCGAAAAATTCACAGACACATAGTACCCTTCCGCAGCTACTGCCAATTCCTCAAGCATCCTGTCCGGAGCCTTGCCAGGCACTTGTACACCAAACAATCTTGGTTTGTCGTACTTCACAGAAGCGATTGTATCCTGAATCTTCAATGCCCCTTCAACAATCGAATTCAATGCTGTATCATAACCTAATGTTGAGTCGGAGCCGGGTATATCATTTAAAATCGAAATAGGAACGAACAAGAGCTTCGGTACTGCGCTATCTTTTTGTAAGCCTTCAATAAATGCTTTCGTGCTTGCTGTTCCCATTACGATTAGAGCATCTAAATCGGTCATTGCTTCAAACAATTTGGCATGACTTGATACTGACGATGCTTTTAATAATAATTTCTGAGAACCATTGACTTCATCGTACTCAATACTCTTAAAATGAACCTCTTGTTGATGTTCGCGTTCGATTTCAATTCCAATATATTGATGATGGATGGCACGATTTGCCACCACATGATGAATTAGTTGTTTGAGACCCGAAGGATAGATACCGAAAATAACAAGGCCAATTTTCATTGCTGCCTCACCCCTTTTTTTATTTCCCCCTTATTTAGAGGTCAACCAGGCCAAGCGATTTATGGTTGCGATTAAATAATTCCCTAACATTGTTCACCTTTTCAGCAAAGGTTCCTTGCTCGGAATTAAATAATGCTGAAGTGCCTAAAACAAAGATGTTAGCCTCTCGCTCTACTAAAGGAGGTATCGTATGTTGATTTATATTCCCGTCCACTTCTATTAATGGTTTTTTCTCGAGCGTAGCCATTACTTTATTTAAAGCATCTAGCTTGTCTAAAACTCTTTGGTTAAATTTTTGTCCAGCAAACCCTGGATTTACGGTCATCATCAGGATCATCGGAACTTTTTCAAGAAAAGGAATAATCATTTCGATTGGACTCTCAGGGCTTAATGCCAACGCCGGTTTAATTCCCTTCTCTTGAATGGTATAAATATCTCTTTCAATATTGTCGCTTGCTTCAACATGGAATGAGATGTATTCCGGATCTAGTCCAGCATACATGTCAATATATTTTGCAGGGGTTTCAGTCGCTAAATGAATATCAAGCGGGATGGATGTACCGGCCTTGATTTGCTCCAAAACATATGGCCCCATTGCCAAGTTATTGACAAAAACTCCATCCATTACATCACAATGAAGTAGCTCAACCTTCGCTTTTTCTAACCCCTGTAATTCAGAAGAAAGATTTAATTGATTGGCACACATAATCGATGCAGCGATTGTATGCATATCCTGATCACTCCTGACAATCTAAATACATGGACTCAATCACCTAGCAGAATGTGTTAGCACCGTTTATTTCAAGGTCAGACACTTGATCAATTCTTTCCTGATGGCGTCCTCCTTGAAAGTTTGCATTTAACCATGTATCAACAATAAGTAGGGCCAGTCCCTCACCAATCACTCGTTCGCCCAAGCAAAGAACGTTGCTATTGTTATGTTCTCTCGTCGCTTGAGCCGAGAATGTATCGCTCACTACAGCAGCGCGGACACCATTTATTTTATTAGCGGCTATCGACATGCCGATTCCGGTTCCGCAACACAAAATACCTAAGTCACTATTTCCGGATGCCACTGCCTGACCAACCTTTACAGCATAACTTGGAAAATTCACGCTATCTTTGCTATATGTACCAAAATCCTCAACCTCTATGTTCTTTGCTTCGAGGTGTTGTTTGATTGCTTCCTTTAATTGAAATCCACCATGGTCACAACCGATGGCCAGCTTCATTCTATCACCCTTTCTACTAAGTAAGACCTGACCTCATATTACCACCTATAGCCATCACAAAGAATGCGGTTTCATCCCATTTAATGTATTGATTGTTGTAGTTCGGAGTGATGAGATGGCACGGTTTTTCTAACTAAGAATGTTCTACAAAAAATACCCACAAACTCAACATAATAGTTTGTGGGTATCATAGTTTTATGACTCTACAATTACCTTTATCTCATTCCCGGCCATAACGGCTTCAAAACCTGAACGCCATTCTTCCAAAGGAACAACCTTAGTAATCATTTTCTCAGTATTAATTTTATTGTTTTTCAGTAGATCAAGAGCAATATCCCAAGAGCTAGGTTTTTGTGAACGAGTGCCAACATAGGAAATTTCGCGTTGGATGATTGATTCTTGATCAATAGAATTCATCTTTTGGCCGAACAAACCAACCTGTACGAATGTACCTTTTTTCTTCATAAGCGGTAAGCCAGAGTTTACTGCAGGAACCGCACCTGAACATTCAAAAATTCGATCCACTCCATAACCATTTGTATGGGAAAGAACGACTTCTTTCAAATCCTCCTGCATGGTATCGACAATGACATCCGCACCTAGTTCTTTCGCTAACTCTAATCGCTTTTGGTCTTTCGTAATCCCAGCCATAATAACGAAAGCTCCCTGTGCTTTCACAACCTGAAGCTGCAGCAGGCCGATTGGACCAGGCCCAAAAATTAACACCTTATCGTTTTCAGTCACAGTTGTTTTTTCTAAAGCAGCGTGAACACAACAAGCCAAAGGCTCTGTGAACGCAGCAGCACGCAGGCTCACCTCTTCAGGCAGGACATGTACACTTTCCTCACGAGAAATAACATAATCTGCGAAGCTGCCATTTACCTGAGTACCAAGCCCTTTACGATCCGCACATAAATTGTAGTCACCTTCTAAGCAATACTCACAAGTTCCGCATGTTGTGAAAGTCGTTTGGCTTGTCACTCGATCGCCAACTTTCACCTTTTTAACATTTGGTCCAATCTCTACAACCTCACCGGAAAACTCGTGACCAAGCACAACAGGAAGAGTCGGATTGCTGTAATCACCTTTAAAGGTATGAATATCCGATCCACAAATCCCAGTATAAGCGACTTTAATTTTTACTTTATCATCGTAGACACTAGGTTCTGCGATATCTACCAACGACATATTATCATATCCGATTTCTTGCTTCATTACTGCTCTCATCTTTATTTACACCTCATTTGGAATAATCAAAACCTTGTTGTAGGATTCCTCACGATTGATCATGACGTTAAAAGCCTTTTGAGTGTCTTCCAACTTGAATCGGTGGGAAATTAATTCTTTCAGTTGGATCTTTCCTTTATTTATAAAATCAATGCTTGTTTTCCATTCTTCGCCAGGAAACGGGGCTGAATAGGAATTCCAAAAACCTTTTAATGTCAATTCTTTTCTAAAAATGCTTTCAAATGCTTTTTCTCGAAGCAAGACATCCGCATAAGCAATTCCTAAGTAACCAACTTTTCCTTTTTTACGGGTAATTAGTAAGCATTGTTCTTGAGTGATTTTGGAGCCAGCGCACTCTAGTGCAATATCCACCCCTAAACCATTTGTGTACTCTTTAATTTTCTCTTCCAAATCTTCATGCAGGGGATTAATGGTTCGCTCGCAGCCCATTGCAACTGCATCTGCAAGTTTTTCTTCAGAAATATCGATCGCTATGATTTCTTTTGCACCGGCAATTTTCAACCATTGAATAGCTAAAATTCCGATTGTTCCAACTCCAAAAACAGCCACCACATCACCAATTTTTGGTCCGATGTTTAAAACTCCGTGCAAAGCTACAGCCAATGGCTCAATCATCGCTGCATCTTCAAAATCCATATCTCCAATCGGAATCACATACTCCGCCGGCATATTGCAAAACTCTGCAAACCCGCCAAAGGATTTACTGCCAATCATCCCATGGTCTTCACACAAGTTATACTCCCCGCGAAGACAATACTCGCATTTTTTACAAGGGTGAAAAGGAATCGCGACAACGCGATCACCGATTTCCACATTGGTTACATCTTTGCCTTTTTCAACGATATAACCGGAAAACTCATGACCCATGATGGCCGGGAGCGGGTACTTCCATTTGCTGACCATCTTATGAGTATCAGAACCGCAAATACCGGCTGCCATAACTTTTATCTTCACTTCATTATCTTGACATGTACCTATTTCAATATCTTGATAAACGAAATGATTTTCAGAATGTAAGACTGCGGCTTTCACCTAAAGGACCTCCTATGAATATGGTGCTAAGCACCATTTGTATTCAGAATATTCTTTCTAATTTTTCGAAAAAATAAAACTTCCAACAGTGGGGGAGTTCTAATCCCCACTGTTGGTAGTACCTTAGATTGTCATATTAGAAAATGGATTCCCAAAGTTGTGCAAACTTAAGGATTGCCCAGTTAAATAAGTTACCGCCAAGGTCTAAGCTGGAAATTTGCGTTGCGCCTGCAGGCATATCAAATTTAGCGCCTTCCATCATCAGCGTGTGGACTTCGGCAAAGTCAGTAGCCATGTATAATGACAAAGCAACCATCACGACACCAGCAATTAATGAGTGGATGATATTTCCTTTTCTAGATCCTACAACGAATGCAATATAAAATGGAATCGTAGCTAAGTCACCAAAAGGTAATACTTTATTTCCAGGTAGAACTACTGCTAGGAATAATGTAACTGGTACTAATAATAATGCTGTAGCCATTACAGATGGATGCCCAACAGCAAGTGCCGCGTCAAGACCGATGTAGATTTCGCGATCTCCATAACGCTTATGCAAGAATTCACGTGCAGCTTCAGAAATTGGGATTAAGCCTTCCATTAGAATCTTTACCATACGCGGTAAAAGCATCATAACAGCACCCATTGAAATACCAACTTTTAGAACTTCTCCTACTTCATAACCAGCAAGTGCACCGATTACTAGACCGAGGACTAGACCCATCATCATTGGTTCACCGAAAACGCCAAAGCGCTTTTGAATATGTTCTGGATCCGCATGTAAATTTTTAATTCCAGGAATCTTCTCGACAAGCATACCTACTAAAATACCAATTGGTCCGAACGCTGCTGTTGAACCTGTTGGTAGTGAAATACCCTCAAGGCCATAAAATTTTGAAACCATTGGAGCCGTTTTGTCTGCAACATATAAAACAGCAATTTCATAGATAACAGCACATAGGATTGCAAACCACCAGCTGCCTGTTACGATATATCCAGTCGCACCTGCAGCAATGAAATGCCAATAGTTCCAAATATCGATATCAAGTGTTTTTGTAAATTTCATCATTAACAATAAAATATTGACAGCTAAACAGATTGGAATCAGAATCGCAGCAACCGGAGATGCCCAGGAAAGAGCAGCAGCAGATGGCCATCCCGTATCAATAACGGTTAAATTTAATCCAAAACGCTCAACCATTGCTTGTGCAGCTGGTCCTAAGTTATCTACTAATAAACCAATAACAAGATTAATCCCTACAAAGCCAATACCAATGATAATCCCTGATTTAAAGGCTTTCTTAAAACCGGTTTTAAATAGTAATCCTAATAGAACAATGGCAATTGGTAAAATGACGGTTGGTCCAAGACCTAACACATACTGAACGCCAGATAATAACTTGTCCATTTTTAAACCCCCGATATAATGTTTTTTTATCTATAGTTTTGGGTTAAAGATGTGTTAAAACAGATTATTTTAAGTGATCAAGAATCTTTTGGTCTAACGCACTCATTCCAATTCCGGTTATGTAAGCAGTAGCAATGATAGCCGGAATATCGTAGGTTGTTGGAAGGATCGTTGTAGAAACGATTAAATCTGCACCTTCCTGCTTAGATTTAACTTCGGCAATTTTACATTGAATAACCTCTGCATTAATATTGTTGTCTTTTATCAAATTTTCAACCTTTTGACAAACTACTGTTGAAGTTGCAATACCTGCTCCACAAGCGACTAGTACGGTATATTTTTTCATGTTGTTTTCCCCCAATAAATTTATATTTAATAGCATGATTTATTGCTAGATTCCCAAACTTATTGATTCATTTGAACCGTCATAAAATTCCTAAAAAGATAAAATAATAATGGCTGTAGACTAAGTTTTATTTAGAATCTGATTCTTAATCTTTTAGTGCTTCGATAATTTTTTGGTCTAATTTCTCCATCCCAATTCCACTAATATAGGCTGTCGCACTAATTGCTGGAATTTTATAAGTCGTTGGTAAAATGGTGGTTGAAACAATCAAATCAGCACGATCCTGAAGCGAAGCAACTTCAGCGATTTTACACTGTACTACTTCAGCATAGATGTTATTCTCTTTTAACAATTCCTCAACGCGTTCGCAAACTACAGTTGAAGTTGCGATGCCTGCTCCACATGCCACTAGTACTGTGTATCTTTTCACTACTATTTCACCTCCTTAAAGTAAACTAATGTTGGATGATCGATTATGTTAAGAAAAAATAGCCCTTATTGCTTCACTGCTGGACGATTTTAAAATTTCTTCAATCTTATTATCGTCTTGAATGACTCCCATAATTTGCTGTAATACCGTTAATTGGTTATGAGGTTCATTTAATCCAAGCATGAACACCACGTTGACATTGACCTGTGCCGAACTATCATCCATACGGTAGAAAGGAACCGGATTTTCTAAAGTCGCCACAGCAATAAATTGCTCAAATACAAATTCTGGATCTGTATGTGGAATCGCAACATTGTAATGATTCATGCATAAGCCTGTTGGAAACACAGCCTCTCTCGCCTTTACTTTTTCAAGGTATGCTTCATCAACATAGCCACGTTCGAATGCTTCTTGATAAAGCAATTCAAATACTTCATCTTGATTTTCACACTTTACATGAACTTTAATCAGTTCATCCTTTAAAAATTGTTCTAATGACATGCCTTTCTCTCCTTGCACCCTATGTTCTAATTTATTTTGAATAGGCGATAATCTTTTCGTAAATCTCATTCTCACTATTCATCGCGATGATTTGGTCAATATCCTCTTTAACTCCTGACAGCTTTAGCAATTGCTTAAGAGCATTAAAATGTTGATTTTTATCAACTGCCGCAATGACGACGATTAAGTGGACCTTATGACTCCCATCAAAATCAATCCCATTTTTTAGTACTAATAAACTCATGCCGATTGAATTTACACCATCGTCTGGACTAGAGTGTGGAATGGCAATATTTTGTCTTAACACAATATGCGGTGTCATAGTTGGATACTGTGTTTTCATCGCATTCACATATGCGTCCGAAATGATTCCCGTTTTCAAGAGTGGTTCTGATGCAAGCGAAATTGCTTCTTCCCAGTTACTAACACTGTCCGTTAATAGAATCATGTCAGGCGTAATCAAATCTGCTAGATTATAGTCCTGCTTTTGCTGGACTTCGCCTGTTTTTTGCGATGAAAAATAGTCCTGCAAGGCATTTACCAATGATTGTTTTTCTTCAACCTTTACATATTTCTCAATAATGTTCATGATCTGCTCAACATTTATAATGGAAGAGTTTAATCCAAATATTTGCTTCATGACCCGCTGTCTAAGTTGAACTTTTTCATAATCGGTAATAAACCGTTCTACAATAAACAGGTGTTTATCAGTTTGGAGAGGTACCGGTGAAAACACAATATCCCACTCCATGTTTAATCTTTCAAATTCCCTGATGGATAAGGCATCGTAAAAATAAAACTCTGGGAATAACTCACGCAAAGTATTTTCCATCAGCTTCGAAATCGAAATCCCATTTGGACATACAACCACGGCTTTTTTCTTTAAATGAATGGTTTCGCCAATGTTGATTAAATGTCCGCCAACATAGATGGTAATAAACATCTGTTCACTCTCGGGAATCTCGCAGCCGATATAATCCTCTAACGGTTTAATCGAGTCCTTCACAATGTAATGGACCGCTTCAAATCGTTCACTGCCCTTTTCAATAATTGAATAATCGGCTGTTAAATGATATTTAATTCGATAATAAGCAGGTTTCATATGCTGGAATAATCTTTGCAGTAAGACTTCCTTATCCTTTAACGTGATACAAGCTTTTTTCTCAAATAAATAAAGGCACTCTTCCAACGCTCTTTTTAACTGAGGCAAATCCGCATCAGTTAATCGATCTGATGACAACACATTTGATGTTAAGAGCTGCAAGGTTAAAAATAAGCGCTCGGCTTCAGAAATATTTTCAACACTTGGCATTAATAGCTCGGCTGCTTCATATTCCTTTGTGTCCGATAATTCTTTATAATCAATATGAAAAGAATCTGTTATCAACTTACCTACCTTAATTCTTTTTAATATGATGGCAATAATATATGGAAGAATCTTGATCTTTTCATCAATGAACTTGAGATGTAATCGCGTTTCAACTTCCTCCATTTGATTTCTTATCACATTGATTTCATCGCCCGAAATTTGAATAAGCTCCTGGATAAAAGACTCACCATTGTAAATCCCAAAGATGGATTGCAACAATTCAACCAGGACTTTTCGTTTATCCCATTCACTCCCCGATAGATCATATCCATGAATTCTCGAGTAAACAATTTCTAATTGGTATGGATTAATCATACTTTGGGCTAGCTTCAAATCACGGAGCACTGTATTTTTGCTAATTTCTAATGCTGACGTAAAATGAATAAGCGATAAATCTTCATCACAACTTAAGATCATTAGCAGGATAAGCTGAGCTCTTTCTTTTTCTGAAGGTATATACTTCGTATTTGTTTTCTCGCTCTTTTTTGCTAACAAGTCGATTAATTTCGGATTGATGATAAACTTTCCACTGTTGGTTCTTTTAATTGTTGGATAATTTTTTTCTTCCAACCACTCATTAATTTTTTTAAAACTATAACTTACTTGCCTGCGAGATAATTGGTGTTTTTCTTCTAAAACAGTATTGGAGATTTCGGGGTTAGCTAATACCTCTTTTAATAGAAGATTACTCCTTTCATCCAGATACATTGTTTATTCCCCCTTATCTGTTTCTAGTGTAACAACAAATGCACGAGATTTGTTTACGCTTTCATTCCCATTTATTGCGCTTGAATTGTTCAACATGATGATTTGTTTTGGATATTTTTTACTATTCCAATATAAAATCATTTATATTACAGTTCTAACAACTTTCTTTCACTTCAGTAATTATAAATAATAGTGGCTATGTGTAAACAAAAAAAGTCAGTTCACGGTAAATGAACTGACGAATTTAATATTATATTAACCAACTATTTTTTTCGTTTTTGGTGGAGCGACGGCAATACCGGTTGATTTTTCAAAATTATATAAGCTAGTTGGGAGATCAGCGAAACGCTCCAGTTCGTTATATGCCGGAATACCATGATAGGACATATCCAGTCCTTCTTCCTCTTCACGTTCAGAAGCCCTTAATCCCACTGTTTTCTCAGCAAGTTTGGCCATAAATATTCCACCGCTCAATCCCCAGACACAAGCAATCAAAGCTGCTACTATTTGAATCTTCAATAGAGCAAAGGATCCGGTTGTCAATAAGCCTTGAGTTGAATCAAATAGACCAACTGCAATCGTCCCGAACACTCCATTAAAACCATGGACCGCAACTGCACCAACAGGATCATCAATTTTCAAATTGTCAATTAGGAGTGTTGCAAAGATAACGATGATTCCACTGAGTACTCCGATGATAATCGCACTCCATTGGGAGACATAGGCGCATCCAGCCGTGACAGCAACTAATCCAGATAATACCCCATTGATGGTCATACTAGGGTCTGCTTTACCAAATTTCATCATTGTTAGAAACAGAGCAGTTGTTCCACCACTAGCTGCAGCAAGCATTGTATTGATAGCAATTGTAGCAAGGGCAGCATTAGAAGCATCTAATGTGCTTCCTGCATTAAATCCAAACCACCCGAACCATAGGATAAACGCACCTGCTGAGGCAAGCGGAATGTTACTTGGTGCAAACACATTTGCACTGCCATCCGAATTAAATCTCCCTTTTCGCGGCCCCAAGATTTTGGCTATTGATAGGGCAGCAAAACCTCCAACAGCATGAATTACTGCTGAACCAGCAAAATCCTTCACTCCTAATTTTGCTAACCAGCCTTCGCTATGCCAAAACCAATGGCCTGAAATCGGATAGAGAAGGGCAGTAATCATAACCGCCATTAACACATATGCCTTGAAATTCATTCGTTCGGCAACTGCGCCGGAAACAATCGAAATACAAGCAATCGCAAAACCCATTTGAAAAAGAACATATGCGGAGCTTGGCAATGCAATTGAAAGTTCAATTTTCTCCGGGCCCCCAAATAAGGAGGTCCCCACAAAACCAAATACGTCGTCTCCAAACATGATTCCAAATCCAATTAACCAAAAGGCGAGAGCACCGACAGTTAAATCAACAAAAATCTTCATTGTTACGTTAACTGCATTTTTTGTCCGTACAAAACCTGCTTCAAGTAGGCTGAATCCCCCTTCCATGAATAAAACCATAGCAGCAGCGATGACAACCCAAATCGTATTCACATAGATTAATTCCACTGTTTTTACCCCTTTCGATTCACTAGGTCGTCAATAGATAAATCCGGTGTTCCTGTACGGATATTGTAAGCCTCATAAATTGGATAGACATATATTTTTCCGTCACCGTCTTCCCCTGTTTGAGCCATTTCAATAATTTTCGTAACAGTTGGTTCGACCATATGATCGGATAATACAATCTCCAATTTTACTTTTGGATGAAGGGTCACTTGATAATTTTTGCCACGATAGACACCTTGTGTATCCTTTTGTTTTCCTCTCCCGACAATTTGCGAAACAGTAAAGCCTGTTACTCCTATGCTTTTCAACCCTTTTATTGTCTCGGTGATTTTTTCCGGTCTAATAATAGCCTCGATTTTCTTCATAGCTTCCCCCTTATTCTAATGTTAGATTTCCTGACATCACTATGATATGAATTATAACAAGAATAAAAGAAGTGTCAATAAGAAAATTGATTAAATATTCCTTCCTTTTATTTCCCCTATCCCCATGTTACTTTTTGGGAATTATTATGATGGCTGTGTTAAGGAACAATGTTGATTTTGAGCACTCTGTTGATTGGAGCGGAAGGTGCGAGACTCCTGCGGGAGAAGGTGTCACGGGAGACCCCACAGGCGCTATCGCTCCGAGGAGAAGGAAAAGAGGAAGCGGCTTGCCAAGGGGCGACAGGCATAAGACGAGCCGGCATGAAGGTCGGTCTTTGACCTTCTTGACGGATTGGCTTATGACCCCGAGCCCCTAGCCGCTGCAGCTAGACAGGCTCCCGGACTCCCCCGCTGGGTCGCTGAGCACCTGTAGCGGAAATCAACAGCCAAATATTACAGAAACATTATGATAAAAGACATTTTCGGAAATAATGTTTTTAGTAGCGTAAAAGCGAGGTGAGGGCATGAAACAGTTCCTTTTTTCAAACTTCATAAAGTGCCCACTAATTATCAGACTATTAATCATATCAATTTCCATCATTATCTTATTTGGTGTCACGATTCATTGGATTGAACCCAAAAATTTCAAAACCATTTTTGATGGAATTTGGTGGGCAACTGTCACTGCATCAACAGTCGGTTTCGGGGACTTTTCACCTAAGACGGTTCTGGGGAGAACGGTCGCCATCTTTCTTATCTTGATTGGCGCCAGCTTTTTTACCTATTATTTTGCCAATTTGGCAACTGTAGCTGTTACAAAACAAAACGAATATTTTGAGGGAAAGCGAGTTTTTAAAGGCATGGAACATATCATTATTATCGGCTGGAATGAACGGTCACGGGAATTAATCGCTGAACTTGAAAAGAAAGAACCTTCAACAAAAATCGTTTTAATCGATGAAACTCTAACAAAACTACCGATTCCTTTTCGAAGTGTTCATTTCATTTCAGGTAGGGCCAATTGCGATGATACACTCATGAAAGCAAATGTAACAAAGGCAAAAGGAGTAATCATAACAGCCGATCCTAATAAAGAAGAATTGCACTCAGATATGAATACCATTTTAACAATGTTAGCTATTAAGGGGATTAGCCCTTCCGTTTCATGTATTGCCGAAATCCTGACAAATGAACAAGTAAAAAATGCGGAACGGGCTGGTGCGGACAAAATTATTCGTTCCAATTTGCTATTAAGCTCCGTTATGCTTAATAGCATTTCTACCAACTAAGCATGATTAATCATTCATAAGAATTTCTTCAAGTACTTGTACCAATGCTTTGCCCTTATCCACATATTGATCAGGGAAAGAGGCGTCTTTATCGACTGGTTCTTGAAATTGATTGAAGCTAGCATTAGAGTTATCCACATGTACGTGATCATCCAAATTCGCTTGATAAACATGTGATAATAAAAACGGCCGGCCAATTTCTACTGTACAATTCCTGGAATCGAGTTGGCCGTCAACAGCGTGAAATGGGATCCTTAAAAATTGATAGCTGCTATGCTCATCGTTCATTTTATAATCAAAGAAGCCATGGTCATATTCCCAGTTACCCCCTATGGAATAGCCAATTGGCTTTAGTTCTTGTTCTAGCTGATATAAGTCGATTTGTTCCCCCTCAATTTTTGAAGGAATTTCAATCATGATGTTTACCGCCCTTCGCCTTTTTGATTAGTTTTCCCCTAAAATAAAAAAAGATAACCCGGAATCATTCCGAGTCATCTTTAGAAATCTTATTTAAGACGCTTTTCAAGCTCTGCTTTTTTCTCTTCAAAACCTGGTTTTCCTAATAAAGCAAACATGTTCACTTTATACGCTTCAACACCAGGCTGGTCAAATGGATTTACCCCTAGAAGATATCCACTCATCGCACATGCTTTTTCAAAGAAATAAGCCAAATAGCCGAACGTATATTCATCCATTGCTGGAATCGAAACGATTAAATTAGGAACGCCCCCATCTGTATGAGCAAGCATCGTCCCTTCAAACGCCTTATTGTTAACAAAATCCACTGTTTTACCAGCAAGATAATTCAAGCCATCTAAATCATTATTTGCTTCTTCAATGGTTAGTTCATGACGAGGATTGTCCACTTTTACAACCGTTTCAAACAGGTCGCGTCGTCCTTCTTGAACATATTGACCTAAAGAATGAAGGTCAGTAGAAAAGTTTGCTGATGCAGGGAAAATTCCTTTTTGATCTTTCCCTTCACTTTCACCAAATAATTGCTTCCACCATTCAGAGAAATATTGTAAGCCTGGCTCATAGTTAATCAGCATTTCAATCGTTTTCCCTTTATTATAAAGAACATTTCTTACGGCAGCGTATTGATAAGCTGGGTTCTCTTCTAATTCGGACTTTGAAAAGTCTTCGCGAGCTTGAGCTGCTCCCTTCATCATTGCTTCAATATCAGCACCGGCTGCAGCGATCGGAAGCAGACCTACAGCTGTAAGAACGGAGTAACGACCACCAACATCATCCGGAATGACAAAGGTTTCAAAACCTTCTTCGGTAGCTAACGTTTTTAAAGCCCCCCGCGCTTTATCGGTTGTAGCATAAATACGCTTACGCGCTTCGCCTTCACCATATTTTTCCTCAAGGAGCTTACGGAAAATCCGGAACGCAATAGCCGGTTCTGTTGTTGTACCTGATTTTGAAATAACGTTAATGGAAAAATCTTTACCCTCGAGTAAATCCATTACATCTCTCATATATGTAGAACTAATATTATTTCCGATAAAAATAATTTGCGGAGTTTTGCGTTTTTCTTTTGGCAAAGCATTGTAAAAGCTGTGCTTCAACATTTCAATTGCAGCTCGAGCTCCCAAGTATGAGCCACCGATTCCAACCACTAAAAGCACGTCAGAATCCTGCTTGATTTTTTCAGCTGCCTTTTGAATCCGAGCAAATTCCTCTTTGTCGTAATTGACAGGAAGGTCAATCCATCCTAAAAAATCACTTCCCGCTCCTGTTTGTTCGTGCAGAGAGTGGTGAGCAACTTTTACGAAATCTCTTAAGTATGTAACCTCATGCTCTCCAAAAAATTGAAGTGCTTTCGAGTAATCAAAACGAACGTGTGTCATGTAAGATCCTCCGTTAATTTTTTATTCCATTTCACTTTATCGAATGATGTTTCGAGAATCAAGCCGCATTCTCCATTTTAAGCGTTTCCAAAGTGAAAACATTTTTACATTATTCTACACAAATAATAATCATTCTACATAAAGCCTGTCAGATTTTACAAAGAGTTCCGATAAATTGTCAAAACATCTTCTTTATTTAATTTTTTGAAACGACCAAACTCTCCGTAAATCATCGCTTTATCAGCCATAACCTCTAATTTACTGTCATCGATCTGATAATCAGCCAAACGGGAAGGGGCGCCAATGCTATTCCAAAATTGCCGTAGCTTATCAATACCAGCTAGGCCAATTTCTTCAACAGTTTTCCCAATTGGATCGATTTCAAATACTCTTTGTGCAAGCTGTGCAAACCGTTCTGGCTTCACATGTAAAGTATGCTTCATCCAATTTGGAAAGAGTATAGCGAGACCGCCGCCATGAGGAATATCATATACAGCAGAAACGGCATGTTCAATATTATGGGTCGCCCAATCACCTTGATACCCCATTGAAACCATCCCATTTAAAGCCATTGTTCCATTATAAAGAATGGTTGCCCGATGCTCATAGCTTTCCAAGTCATTTAATAGCTTTGGTGCTGTCTCCATTACTGTAACCAACAATGATTCACACATTCGATCCTGAAGTAAGGTATTTTCTTCATGATGGAAATAATGTTCAAAAACGTGAGACATCATGTCAACGATTCCATAAATAGTTTGATCCCTAGGAACGGTAAATGTATTAACCGGATCTAATATAGAAAATTTAGGGAACACGTACGGACTACCCCAACCATACTTTTCCTGGGTTTCCCAATTGGTTATAACCGAGCCAGCATTCATCTCAGAACCTGTTGCCGCTAACGTTAGCACGGTCCCGAATGGTAGCGCATCCGTTATTTTCGCCTTTTTGGTAATTAAATCCCAAGCGTCTCCGTCATATTTAGCCCCTGCAGCAATTGCTTTCGTGCAGTCAATGACGCTTCCGCCGCCAACTGCCAGCAGAAAATCTACGCCTTCCCGCTTACAAATGTCGACCCCTTTACGAACAGTTGTTATTCTTGGATTCGGTTCAACACCGCTCAGTTCAAATACCTCTGCGTCAATTTGATTTAAATACTGAATGGTTTTCTCATATAAACCACTCTTTTTTATACTACCCCCACCATACACTAATAAAACCCGTTTTCCGTATTTCGGGATCTCAACCGTTAAATTTTCTAATTGACCTTTTCCAAAAATGAGTTTTGTTGGATTCCAATATGTAAAATTTTCCACTAATCTCACCTTCCTCGCTCATTATTATTATCTATTTCTTCATGAAATGCAAAAAATGTATATTATTCTAATAAAATTTAATCCCTCTCTCTTATTCGTGAATAAAGAAGATTAAAATGTATCATTCTATAGGTGAAATTATTAAAAGGAGGAAATAATATGAGTGCAATTCAACGTATAGCATTAATACTTACCATAATCGGAGCAATCAATTGGGGATTAATCGGATTCTTTCAATTTGATCTTGTGGCAACAATTTTCGGCGGACAAGATTCAGCACTCTCTAGAATCATTTATGGATTAGTGGGAATTGCCGGATTAATTAACCTCGGCCTGCTATTTAAACCAAATGAAGAAACAGTCCGGGAGCCCCAGGCGAATCCAACACGATAACTATTAACTTTCAAAATCAGGTGATTGAAAAAAGGGATGACTTGCAACTTGAAGTCACCCCTTTTTTGTATTTGGCTGTGTCAAAGAACAATGTTGATTGGAGCGGAAGGTGCGAGACTCCTGCGGGAGAAGGTGTCACGGGAGATCCCACAGGCGCTTTGCGCCGAGGAGAACGAAAAGCGGAAGCGGCTTGCCCAGGGGCGACAGGCATAAGACGAGCCGGCATGAAGGTCGTTCTTTGACCTTCGTGACGGATTGGCTTATGACCCCGAGCCCCTAGCCGCTGCAGCTAGACAGGCTCCCGGACTCCCCCGCGGAAAGCGAGCACCTGGAGCGGAAATCAAAAGCCAAATATAACACAGCCTTGTATTTAAAGGTCGATTACCCTAAGACTTTTTTAATCCGTTCTATTGCCCAATCTAATTCTTCCCTAGTAATAATAAGCGGAGGTGCAAAGCGAATGACTGTATCATGGGTTTCTTTACAAAGCAAGCCTTCATCCTTCAAACGCTCGCAAAAGGAGCGGGCAGGTGCATTTAGTTCAACACCAATAAACAAACCTCTCCCTCTAACTTCCTTTATCATAGGGTTTTCGATTTCTCTTAATTTTCCAAGGAAATATTCTCCCATTTGAAGCGAACGCTCCACTAAATTTTCTTCAATCGTAACGTCCAATGCGGCGATTGAAACAGCGCAAGCCATTGGATTCCCGCCAAACGTTGAACCATGGGAACCAGGATTAAAGACACCAAGTATGTCTTTATCTGCCACAACACATGAAATCGGGAATGCGCCTCCCCCTAACGCTTTTCCTAGAATATACATATCAGGGTTCACATTCTCCCATTCACAGGCAAACATTTTTCCAGTCCTGCCTAAACCAACCTGAATCTCATCAGCAATAAACAAAACATTGTTAGCTTTACACAACTCGAAGGCTGCTTTCAAAAAACCCTTCGGCGGCATCTTGATTCCTGCTTCTCCTTGAATCGGCTCAATTAAAAATGCCGCAGTATTCGGAGTAATGGCATCACGCAGCTTTTCAATATCACCATATTGGATCAGCTTAAAGCCGGGAAGCATAGGTCCGAAACCACGCTTATATTCAGGTTCCGAGGATAACGAAACAGCAGTCATCGTCCGTCCATGGAAATTACCCATGCAAGCAATGATTTCAGCCTGGTTATCAGCTACCCCTTTGACATCATAAGCCCAACGACGTGCTGCTTTAACTGCCGTTTCAACAGCTTCTGCCCCGGTGTTCATTGGAAGAGCCATCTCTTTCTTGGTCAACTGAGTTATTTTTTCATACCAAGGTCCGAGCTGATCATTATGAAAAGCACGTGAGGTTAACGTAACACGATCAGCCTGATCCTTTAAAGCTTGAATGACTTTGGGGTGTCGGTGTCCTTGATTAACTGCTGAGTAAGCACTCAACATATCCATATATTTGTTTCCCTCAGGATCCTCAACCCAAACCCCTTCAGCTTTAGATATTACGATTGGCAGAGGATGATAATTATGAGCACCATATTTTTCAGTGAGGTCGATTAACTTTTGTGATTCAGCCATACCTTTCCCTCCTTTTACAGTTGAGACCGATTTGATTTTATTTTACCTTTCCCGCTTTTTTCTTTAAAGTTTAATCCAACCGCGACACAAATAATTCTTTTTCAATTATAAAAGAGCCAACCCTCTTTCTAAGTTATTGATGCTTTCTTTAACTTAGAAGAAAATTGACTCTTATCCGTTCTCATTATTTATTTCTTAATTAAATCTTCGCGTTGTGACTGATCGATCCATTCTTGAAGCTTCTCTTTAAGAGTGTTAAAACCTTGTGTTAGTTCACCCTCACTCGGAAACGGAATAACTTGAACAGGACGCTTTTTTTGTTTTTTCGGTTTTCCAGCCTCTTCTTGAGGCTCCGGGGCATCTGTGGTTGCCCGAAGAGACAAACCGATTTTTCCAGATTCCTTGTCAATTGAAAGAACCTTAACGTTAACCTGGTCACCTACTTTAATATGATCATTAATATTTTTTACATATCCGTGCGTTACCTCAGAAATATGGACGAGTCCTTGAGTATTTTCGTCTAGGGCTACAAAAGCACCGTAAGGCTGAATTCCAGTTACCTTTCCCGAAATGATGCTGCCTACTTGAATAGTTTCTGACATAGAAACACTCCTAAATATATTTATTATTTATCCCAATTATACGCAATATAAAATTATAGCATAGTAGTAATAAGGAATCAAAAAGACTAGATTTGGCTTTTGGAAAATATTGCTTTGATTTTTTTAAATAGTTAAAATATTTAACCAAATGTTCACGCTTGCGGACACTGTTACCATGTTACAATGAAACAAATGATGTACCAAAGAGGTGACATTGTTATGGGAACCATTGGACAGAACATTAAACTTTGCAGAGAGCGACAAAATATGTCTCAGCAGGAATTGGCTCGAAGAATTCGTGTGGGTACAAGAACTGTTGAAAAATTTGAAACAGACCTACAAAAACCTGATACACAAACCATTTTAAACATCTCGACCGTTCTGGATACTCCTGCTTCAGAATTACTTGAACAAGAATACCAGTCACATTATTCAACTTTTGATCGTGAAACCGAAAATTTATTGAATGAAATTGGTACAAAAAAAGCGAAATTATTTTTAACCAGAATTAAAGATTTGAATGAGAAAGATCTACTGTCCGTTATCGCTATGTTAGATAAATTGAATCATAATAACGAAAATAGTCATTTAATGTGAAAATCGTGAATAAAAAAGAGGAAAACTGGAAATCCTTGTTTTATAAGGCTTTCTAGTATTCCCCCCCTTTTTTTAATGGACATATTCAGCAGAGTATGTCCATTTTTTTTGAAAAAAATTAATCCTGTGAATGTTAGGACATCATTCAGCTGTTTTTTCTATTTTTGAAAGGAACCGTTTGATTCTCACCACAGCTTCTTGAAGCTGCTCCATTGATGTAGCATAAGAACACCGGATATGTCCTTCGCCGCTTTCACCAAATACATTGCCCGGAACAACTGCTACTTTTTCTTCAAGAAGAAGTCTTTCCGCAAATTCCTCAGAGGTCAGCCCAGTACTTTCAATCGATGGAAATGCATAAAAAGCACCTCCTGGCATGTGGCAGGTTAAGCCCATCTCGTTAAATGACTGGACGATATAATTGCGGCGACGACGATAGCTTTTTCTCATGTCAGCTACATCGGACTCGCCAGATTTCAAAGCTTCAATTGCTGCATATTGAGCCATTGTAGGAGCACACATCATCGCATATTGATGAATCTTTAAGATTGCTTGAGCAATTTCTTCTGGTGCACAAACAAATCCCAGTCTCCATCCCGTCATGGCAAAGCCTTTTGAAAAACCGGAAATGAGAATCGTCCGCTCCCACATATTTTGGATAGCCGCAACGCTCGTATATTGCTCGTCATAAACAAGCTCAGCATAAATTTCATCTGTAATGACCAGTAAATCATGCTTTTCAGCGAAGCGAGCAATTTCCAATAAATCTTCCCGACTTAACATCGTTCCAGTCGGATTGTTTGGTGAACAGATAAATAAGGCCTTCGTTTTATAAGAAACAACACTCTCAAGCTGAGAGGCTTGAATTTTAAAATCATTTTCCTTTAATGCCTGGACCTGAATGGCTTTTCCACCTGCCAGTTCAACAAGAGGCACATAGGAAACGAAGCATGGTTCCACAACGATCACTTCGTCACCAGGATCCAAAATAGCTCGTAACGAAATATCGATCGCTTGGCTAGCTCCAACGGTTACAATGATTTCTGATTTAGGATTATACCGAACTTGAAAGTGATTAGCCATATACTTTGAAATAAGCTGTCTAAGTTCAAGTAATCCAGCATTGGCCGTATAGGAGGTGTAGCCTTGCTCAAGTGAGAGAATGGCAGCTTCCCTTACAGACCATGATGTAACAAAGTCAGGCTCCCCAACCCCAAGGGATACGACACCCTCAATCCCCGCGGCTAAATCAAAAAAGCGGCGGATACCGGAGGGTTTCATATTTTCAACAGATTTTGCAAGATAAGTATTGGTCTTTTTCATTACGGTGACACCACAATCCGTTTATCATCATCGGTTTGCTCAAAAATGGTTCCGTCATGCTTATACTTTTTCAAGATAAAATGCGTCGTTGTGGATAAAACTGAATCTAATGTAGATAATTTTTGAGAAACAAACCGGGCAACTTCATTCATTGACTTCCCTTCAATAATGACCGATAAATCATATGCACCAGACATTAAGTACAGAGATTTAACTTCCTTAAAGCGGTAGATTCTCTCGGCAATTTCATCAAAGCCTACACCGCGCTTCGGTGTTACCTTAACATCGATCATCGCCGTTACACCTTCATGATCGTCCACCTTAGACCAATCAACGATCGATGTGTGACGAACAAGAATTTTTAAGTCTTGAAGCTTGTGCATCATTTGTTCAGCTTCTTCTATCTCTACTCCGACCATTTTTGAAAGATCCTGAGTGGAAATACGGGCATCCTTTTCCAGAATTTCAAGCACCTCGAGCTCTTTTTCAGAAAGCTGCATGAAACTCCCTCCTTAAATTAAAATGAAATCGATTTGATGTCTTTAGATTTGTAAGTTCATTTTTTAATTTTACCAAAATTACACGCAAGATGTGTGAATAAAATATCTGTTGGTAAAAATAAAATGAATTTCCCATAGTTCCTTTTCGATATTTTCTATAAGTTATCTTATTATTAACCTATGCAGGAAAAAAATAGAGGTGGTGTTCAAGTGACAGCTGCAGAATTTCACAAATTATTTGACAGGAAAAATACAGCATCTGTGAAATGGGAAGCGACGGAAAAAATCTTTGGTGAAAAGGATCTGCTGCCGATGTGGGTAGCCGATATGGATTTTAAACCTCCAGTAGAAGTTACCGATGCAATTAAAAATCGAGTCGACCATGGAATTTACGGCTATACCTTTATTCCTCCGTCGACAGACGAAGCCGTTCAATTATGGATGGACAAACGCCATAACTGGAAAATCGATCGATCCTGGATTCAATATTCCCACGGAGTTGTTCCGGCGATCAGCATCGTCATCCAAGCTTTAACTGAGCCTGGAGATAAAGTTATGCTTCAATCGCCAGTATACAGTCCTTTCTTTGACATGATTGAAAAAAACGGAAGAATCGTTGTCAATGCCCCTTTACAATTAGAAAATGAACACTATAGTATCAATTTTGATACCTTTGAAGAAAACTTAAAGCAAGGAGTAAAGCTTTTTTTACTGTGCAATCCCCACAACCCAGGTGGAAGAGTATGGAAGCAGGAAGAGTTACTGAAAATGGGCGAGCTTTGCTTAAAATATAACTGTTTGATTTTATCAGATGAAATCCATTCAGATTTAGTTTTTAAACCTGGCGTTCATATTCCGATAGCGTCCTTGTCCAATGATCTTGAAAATCAAGTTATCACTTGTGTAGCCCCAACGAAAACCTTTAATATTGCCGGGCTTCAGGCAAGTGCCTTAATAACTGCAAACGGAAAGCTAAGAGCAAAAATTAAAAAAATTCAGATTCAGCAAGGCGCATTCTCGCTCAATATTTTTGGGATCGTCGCAATGGAGGCAGCTTACCGTTACGGTGACAAATGGCTGAGCGAACTGTTAGACTACCTATCCAACAATATTAGGATTGCGAAACAATTTATTGAAGAAAACATTCCCAATATAACTCTTATAGAGCCAGAAGGGACTTACTTGCTGTGGCTCGATTGTAGGAAGTTAGGCCTTTCTGATCAGGAATTAAAAGAGAGATTGCTTCAAAAAGGAAAAATTGCGCTTGAACCTGGAACAAAATATGGCCCGGGCGGAGAAGGCTTTGTTCGAATGAACATTGCCTGTCCCGAAGAAACAATGCGAGAAGGCTTAATGCGCTTGAAATTAGCGGTACAATAGGCTGAGTTAAATTTTGTTATTGTTTTTAAACAAGATGTTGATTGGAGCGGAAGGCGCGAGACTCCTGCGGGAGAAGCGAATCACGGGAGACCCCGGAGACGCGAAAGCGTCGAGGAGGCTCCCGGATCGCCCGCGGAAAGGGAGCGCCTGGAGCGGAAATCAACATCTAATTTGTCAGAGCCAAAAATAATCCAGCCCTTCCTTTGGACTGGATTATTTTTATTCCTTTGAAATTTTCCCGCAAGCAATTCTCTCGCCTGAATCACCTTCCGGCTGAGTCATACCATCATCTTTATCTTCATGAATAACGATTGAAGTTCCATCTTTTGTAAACAGCGAATTTTTCCCTTGTTGAAGAGTAACCTGACTAGCAATGAATTCAGCCTTCACATTGCCGTTATATTTAACGATCAAGTTAGGTAAATCCCCTGCATGGGCTCCTTTTGGATGGAGCAGCCCATGTTCTTTTTCTTCCGGATTAAAGTGATCTCCTGCTGTTTTAAAGTCCGGTGCCTTACACTCACCTTTATTATGAATATGGATCGCATGTTCCCCAGGCGTTAAACCTTTCAAATTTATTGTCATCTTTACCCCACGTGCTTGCTCCTGAAGTTTAATCGTACCAATTGACTTGCCATCACTGCTCTTCATTTCTACATCAAGTTTAGTGGGATTTTCATCGGCACATGCGGATAGGAACAGCACCGAAATAAGCAAAAAAAGCTTCCTCATTTTCATGACCTCCCAAAAAGGGTTTCGCCCTAAGTATCCCCATAACAATCAAGTGTATCCATAAAAAAAGAGAAAAAAGAACAAAAGCGTAAGCGTCCGGGTAGCTCACGACAGGACTGGAGCACATCGACTGAGATAAAGGAAACACGAAGAGCGAAGCGATTCGATGTTGACTTATTGTAGGGAGGTGGGCGAAGTCCACTAGGAGGTGGGCGAAGTCCACTAGGAGCTGGGCGCTGGAGCTGGACGAGTCTAACTGTGCAATAGTTATCCACAGCATTTAATCTATAGTTTCCTAAAACATAAAAAGGACAGCCGATTAGCTATCCCTTGTCATATTGTCAATTCTTTGTTCTAGTTCTTTTGCTACTTTTTCCTGGCGTTTTGATACTTTAATAATAAATCGCATTGTAAAGGCTGCTGCAATTAAAAAAATCATACAAGAAATAGCAGCCGGAATGTATTCAGATTTATCCTCCGGAAAGTACAAAAATAAGCCCAACACAAATTCATTCATCATGATTTTCCCCCCTCACCCGCAAGCAGGTTTCCCATGATCTATTATAACAGGGCCTATTCCATTAAGGTCAACCAAAACGGTTTGAGGAAATTACTCTTTTACTACAATATTCTTTATCAAAACATCTTCAACCGGCTTATCATTTGCACCTGTGGCCGTATTGGCGATTTTGTCGACAACATCCATGCCCTCAATGACTTGTCCAAATACAGTATGTTTTTGATCGAGCCAAGGAGTCCCACCGTTTTCATATGCTTTTGCAATTTGTTCCGGATAATTATTTTGTTCGATATAATCTTTTGTTTGTGAATCTAAAGAAGCGTTCTGAACAATGAAAAACTGACTCCCATTTGTATTCGGACCAGAGTTTGCCATTGACAGTGCCCCGCGAAGGTTGAAAAGGCTATCGGAAAATTCATCCTCGAATTTCGCCCCATAAATGCTTTCGCCACCCCGGCCATTACCTAGCGGATCGCCACCTTGGATCATAAAATCTTTAATGACTCGATGAAAAATTAATCCGTTATAATACCCGTTTTTACTATGAGTGACAAAATTTTCAACAGTCTTAGGAGCATATTCAGGAAATAATTTTATTTTAATTATTCCCATTGTTGTTTCCATTTCCACTAGTATCTCATTTTCATTTACTTCATTCGTTAACTGAGGATAATCACGCACTTCTTCTTGAACCTGTTCGTTGTTTCCATCATTTTTATCTTCTTTCGAGTTGTCATTCCCTGTCCCACAAGCTGACAAAAATACCATTACGGTTGCGAGAATCGCTAATATTCGAATTTTCATACATTCACCCTCTGAAATTCTTGATTTATTTTCCTTATTATAACCATAATGATTAGGGAAGCTCAATCTATTGCAAGGAGGAATTAGTGATGAGTGAATTACAAATTGGCGATCACGTAACCGCTATTTATAAAACGGGTAAATATATTGGGGAAATTACCGATGTCCGTCCGCAGCATTATTTAGTTCGCGTCTTAGCCGTAGCCAAACACCCGATGCAGGGTGACTTACATAATCCAAAGGATGCAAATGTTGATTTTTTTCATCAGCGCCGAGCACTCGCTTTTCGGGAACAAGCGAATATTCCAAAGCAAATGGTCAAAGCGTACAATGAAACGATTCCTGATTATCTAAATTCATTGCAGAGTGCTGTAGAAAAAATGAAACAAGAATTAACTGAACAAAACACACCATGGTCAGAACGAAGCCTTGACCTTTTGGCTGATTTAGAAAAGGATTATTTTAAATAAGATAGCAAATTAAAAGCCAAATCAATTTTGTTTGATTTGGCTTTTTACGCAAATTCATTTAGTAATTTTGAAAAATCAACCCGATCGCCAATTGTTGGAGGCTTAGGTTTTTCTAAATATTTTTTATCCTTTTCAACTAATTTAAAAATATTAAATGTGGTCATGGCATCATCTAAAGCACGATGGTGTTTGCCTGTTCCTTCTTTCCCGTATTCTTGAACTGCTTTCCATAGGCCTGTTTGATTCTGATCACCAAAAAATCGCTTATATTCCATTGATAAGTCTATTTCTTTAGCTGTAAAAGGAAATGCCAGATCATTCCGCTGGCAGTTATGGCGAAGCACCCTCATATCCATGTTGCCCCACGTAATAATGGTTGTTGGATAATTGTGGTTTAAATCGGCCATTTTTTTGACTAAGTCTCGAAAGGAAATTCCTTGATCCACCTGTCCTTGAGTAATATGGAGGAAAGATTTACAACGTTCACTTAATATAGGAAAGCGGACAGGAGTAACAAATGAGGAAAACTGTTCTTTAATTTGTTCTTCTACAACTGAAACGATTCCAGCCTCAATGATTTCCGGGTAAAACCCCTTAAACCTTTCACTTTTTTCAGGCATAGTAAATTCAAAATCAATAAATAAATATTGATGGCTCTCCCTCATTAATTCACCTGCTTTCTTTTTGCCTATAATATCAATCTAAAACATTTTAAATTTATTATAACATGAACCTAGTTAATTTTTTAAATTTTTCTTCAATAGTGACAAAGGGTAAAAGAAAAGCGGAAGCGCCCGGGTAGCGCACGACAGGACTGGAGCACATCGACTGAGATAAAGGAAACACGAAGAGCGTAAGCGATTCGATGTTGACTTATCGTAGGGAGATGGGCGAAGTCCACTAGGCGCTGGGGCTAGACACTCATCTAACTTGTATACTTTCTTTACATTTAAAAGAAAAAATACCACCATTAGTTTTTATGGCGGTATTTCCTATTTCTTTAGTTTAATAATCGCGATGGTACACCGTGAAATACAAATAATCTGGTTTAGCTCGTCCGTTATTTTCACATCCCATACCATTGTTGTTTTCCCTTTATGTAGTAACGTCCCTACAGCCGTGACAACGCCCTCTTTTTTTCCCTTAATATGGTTTGCATTGATTTCGAGCCCAACAACTGCTTCCGTTTCTTTATCAACTAATTCATAAGCACCCAGACTTGCCACTGTCTCTGCTAAGGCAACAGAAGCACCGCCATGCAAAAAACCCATAGGCTGCCTAGTTCGGTCATCCACCGGCATCGTTGCCGTGACGGCCCCGTTTCCTATTTCAGTAATTTCAATCCCAAGCGCCCCTATTAAAGTATTACTTAAATCCATTCCAAGCGGCCCCTTCCCTTATCTTGTTGTAACCAGTCTATAAATTGGGCCCGTGGCCTTTAATAGTCTCCATTTTTTTAATTCGTTTTCGATGGATCAACTTAAATATAATCACAAAAATGACCACTGTCGCCAACCCGAATAGAAACTCATTTCCAAACACTAAAATCGTTTTGATATTTCCATTAAACCAATAACCAATTGAAAAAACAATGGATAGCCATACTAAAGCCCCGCCATATGAAAAAATCATAAAAGATCTAAATGAATATTTACTAACACCATACAAAAACGGCACAAAATTACGGAAGCCCGGCAGAAAATAGCTAAGCGAGAGGGAAAAAGCATGATATCGTTCAATTAATCTAAAGGATGAATCAATTTTTCTTGAGAACCTTTTTCGCTTTTCAAAAAAATGCAAGAAAGGCCGTCCAACAAATCTCCCTAAACTATAGCAAGTAGTTAACGCTGCAACAATACCACTGTAAGTCACGATAAACGTCGCAACGGGATGCAGCACCTTTTCATAAGAAAGAAAGCCAATCGACATCACAATGACCTCATTCGGAACGGGAATACCGAATATTCCTAGCCACAACCAAAAGAACAAGCCAATGTATCCATAATCTTTAATGATTTCTAATATAAAATCCGTTTCCATGGTATTTCCTCCCTTTTCGTGCTCATTGCCTGAGCCGGAGGTATTAAGAAAAGCGGAAGTGGCTTACGGGGTACTAGCACACTTTTTGTTTACAGTGATGTAAATACTTCTAAATCTATTTTCAGTTATTTCCTTTAAAAAAACAAGAAACAAATCTTGATAGCAGCTCACAGGGAATCAAATTCCCCATAAGCCAGCCTTTTATTTTCATTAATAATACGGATAATATGGTGGATAATAGTAAGGATACGGTGGGTAATAGTAAGGATATGGTCTTGGATATAATAGAGCACTACCAAGCAGACCTCCTAAAACACCCCCAACGAATGGTCCACCAAAAAACCTGCCATAGCCATATGGTCTAAAGGGTCTTCTCCCATAAGGGAAAAAAACTCTTGAATCATTCATTCTGCTTACCTCCCTTTCTTTCTGTTCTTCCATACACTATTTAATATGCAGGAGGACAACAAAAGGAATGGGCGATTAACCATGGTTTCCAATTGGGACAAACATAACGTCATCATTTATTTTATCGGTTCAAATCGTTCGACCAATAAAGCGAGCGTCCTCGTCATGGCACCCGTTGCCCCGGAAGGTCCAAGATCATGTTCATTCTTCGTCACCGCTGTGCCTGCGATATCGAGATGGACCCAAGGTGTACCCTCAGCAAATTCTCCTACAAAAGCACCACCCATTATCGCATGACCTTCACGCCCAGGCGAGTTATTTAAATCGGCAATTTTACTGCTGCGGATTCTTTCAATATCCTTTGGAAAAATCGGCAGCCTCCAAATGGGTTCACCTGCTTCAACCGAAGCTTCCAATACCTGCTCAAAGAAACTCTCGTTATTCGTTAAAGCACCCGTAGTATCGTTCCCAAGCGCGATGATTACTCCTCCTGTTAGTGTAGCAACATCAACAAGGTAGTTTGCTCCATGATATTTTGCATATGTAACTGCATCGGCCAATACGAGACGCCCCTCCGCATCGGTGTTCAACACTTCAATTGTTTTTCCACTCATCGATGTGATTACATCATCCGGTTTAAGCGCCGCCCCGCTAATCATATTATCCGTTGACGGTATAACAGCGACAACATTTTGTTCAGGTCTTAATTCACCGATAATTTCCATTGCACCCAGGACCGCTGCTGCACCGCCCATATCCGTTTTCATCCCAACGATTCCATCCTTCGTTTTAATGGAGTATCCGCCTGTATCAAAGGTAATGCCTTTGCCCACTAGTCCAAGCACATCCGTCCATTGCTCTTTCCCCTGATATTTCAGAACTATCATTTTTGGAGGCTCTGTTGACCCTTGATTGACAGCAAGCAAGGCTCCCATTCCCAGCTTTTCCATAGCTTCTTTGTCTAGAATTTCTACTTCAAACTTATATTTCGCTGCCAGTTCTTGTGCAAATTCAGCCATTTCCGTTGCTGTCAACATATTTCCTGGTATATTGACTAATGTCCGAGCTGAGTTAGTTCCCTTGCCATAAATGGCCCCAACCGTTAAAGCAGCTAGGATCTCCTCGGCATCATTTTCATCAGAATATATCGTAATCAATTTGATTTTTTTCTCAGGTTCATTTGATTTTTGCTTATACCCTTCAAATTGATAAGTGGATAAACAAAAAGCTTCGCCTGCCGCATGGGCCACATCAAGAATATCGAGCTGCCCTCCGATAAAGGAGTCAAGTCCCAATGCTACATCCGCTGGTTTTAATTTTTGAACCTTTTTAAATGCGCGCCCGAATACTTCACGAAGTAATTCAAAGGTTAATTCTCTTTCCTTGCCCAGTCCTACAAATACAAGTTTTTTAGTTTTTAATTTCCCAAGAGTATGAACGACCGTAACCGTTTTTTTCTTCGCTGAGATATCATTATTTTTAAACAACTCCGTTAGCTGGCCGTCTAGAAACCCATCCAGTTCTGCTAATAATCCAGCAAATTTTGTCGTCCTCTCAAATACCCCTATGAACAAAACTTCATGATAATTGGTTGATTCCCATTTTGACTTTACCTGAAACATGTCAACACCTCCGAATCCTTATAAAAACATTATATAGAAATGCTTTGAATTAAAAAAATAAAACAAGGCAAATTTTTGCATTTAAAAACAAAGCGAAACATACCATTCACAGTTCAAAAAATGGCATAAAATTGAAATTTAAAGGATAATAAGTAGTATAGACAGTCGATAAAATATTTTTAAATTTTAATCGAAAAAGGGGTCTAGCCATGGAGATGTTAACGAATTTCCCATTTTGGTCTGCTATTGCTGCCATCTTTTTTGCCCAGTTTGTCAAAGTCCCCATACAATTTATAGCTACTAGACATTGGGATTGGTCCTTGTTAACCAGCACAGGAGGTATGCCTAGCTCTCATTCAGCTGCAGTAACAGCGCTAACAACAGGAGTTGCCTTAGAAGCTGGGATGGATTCACCTGTCTTTGCCGTTTCGGCAATGTTTGCCATTATTACAATGTTTGATGCAACTGGGGTACGGAGACAGGCCGGAGAGCAGGCCATCGTATTAAATCAGCTTGTTGCCGATTTTAACAAAATTATTAAAGAAGCAAAACATTGGCCTGAAAAACCAGAACAGGAAAAGCGGAAAGAACTAAAAGAATTATTAGGTCATAAGCCGATCGAAGTATTTTTTGGCGGATTAACAGGGGTTGCTTTAACCTTACTATTGTATTTAGCAATATGACACCGTTCCAATTAATTCAAAATAGAAGAATAGTGAATACATAGAAAATGGCGGATACAGAGGTGTACCCGCCATTTTTTCATTTTTGTTCTGTTCGATTGAATTGTTGACGAAAAACTTGCATCGCTTCATTTTCATTTAGCTCTGTCAACCTATTCTCGGTTAAAGTACCATTGCCCATCTCAATAATATAAACATCTAAAGTGCGCTTGCCCCATTCATTATACACTTCATCAACAGTATCGTAATATAAATCCACTTCATTCCCATTTATCGCGCCACCCTTGTCGGCTACAACACCGTAACCATACCCAGGGATAAATAATATTGTCCCAATTGGAAATACATTTAAATCTGCTGCAACGGTAGAAAATAAATCTCGCTTCACTTTTACACCAGAATAGGTAATTCCAAATTCCGGATGCCCGGGATTTTTCCCAGTCGATTCGTATCCAGCGGTATATCCGGTTGCCACCACGGTTTTTTTCGGATACTTTGACCAATCAATGGACTCTTCTAATGATCGTTGACTAGCTGATGAATGAATGATTGAAGGGAACTTTCCAACTTCGATGCCGGAAATAGACAGGTATGTCGAGAATAACGCTGCAAAAAACAAACAAGACATTAAAAAACGCCTCGTCACCTTTTTTAGTTGAATGATCATATAACTGCTCAATCCTCCCAATCCTAATCATCCCCACCTTCAAGGAAAATATTCATGAGAAAATTAAAATTCAACTAAAGTTCGTTTTAGTTTAGTAAAAATAATGTGTTAATACTTATAGTTGATTGGAGCGTAAGGCGCTTGACTCCTGCGGGAGCAGCGGGACAGGTGAGACCCCGCAGGAGCGTAAGCGACGAGGAGGCTCACCTCCCGCCCCGCGCAAAGCAAGCGCCTGGAGCGGAAATCAACCTCCAATTTTTACAACACTTTTAATACCACACAAAGAGGGTGCCCCAAAAGTTTATACTTTTGTGACACCCTCAAATCAGTGTTTCTATTAATCTTAAAACATAGCATATCCTTTTTTGCGTAAAAGTTTAATGGTTACACCTGCTAAAACCGCACCAAGTAAACCACTGCTCAATATCAACATGTCTGCTGCTGCCAATCTGCTAAGAAGGTGACCAAGCTCAACAAACGACTCCCTGCTATTTTGGAAATATTCAATAAATCTCACTTTATCAATAATAAAAACAGCAATTAATGGGTAAACAACCGCCATTACCCATGTCATTCTTAAGAGCATATTAAGCAAAAAGCCAATGCCGAAAAATAAAACAAAAAATAGAAGCATCGAAATAATTAGCGTGACAATTGTAAGTTCCATCTAACTCCCCCCCTACACATCATATAAAAGTGTACTGAACTTATGGAAGGTAGTCAATGCAAACGCTTTTTTTCGACCCCATTTTTCGACTTTTTCCAACTTTCTTTTTTTCATCAATAAACAGCCGTATCTGCTCTAATGCAGTGCCGGCTGTTTTGTTTACTAACTATAATACGTTGAATTTTCCTTTTTTCATAACAAGTGAAGCCCCGCCAATCAGCAATAATGCACGGTTATCAACCATTTTTTTCATGAAGGAAGCTTTAGCCCCGACCATTTTCTTACCAAATACTAATCCGATGGCATCATCATGACCAAGTGAGCAAACAGATCCCTTAATATCTGGTTTAAATGCTTCGAGCTCTGCCTTGCCTCTAATTAATGCAGCCAAGTTTCGTGCACAACATTCACCTTGTTGCATGGCAATTTGCGCAGTTGGAGGATATGGGCGATTTATTTCTTCATTAATCATTAACGAACTGTCTCCGATAACGAAGATATCTTCGCTTCCAGGAGCTCTTAAGTCTGGTTGAACCTTGACACGTCCGCGCATAGCTTCAATCCCTGACTTTTCAATGATTGAGTTACCTCTGACACCAGCTGCCCAAACAACTGTACCAGCTTTAATTTCTTCAACCTCGTTTTCACCTTTTGCCACAATAATACCTTCAGGTGTGCATTCTTTAATTGCTGTACCGATTTTAAATTCAACACCCTTTTTCTCTAATTGTGCGACAGCATAGCTTACCAACTCGGGATCAAATCCAGGAAGAACCATTGGAGCCGCTTCTACGCAAATAAGTTTCACTTTATTTGGATCTACGTCATATTCACGGCATAATTCAGGGATGCGATTCCCCATTTCACCTAAAAACTCGATACCGGTAAATCCTGCACCACCAACAACGATTGTTAAACGGTCTTCTTTTTTATCTTCTTCATTTTGATAAGTCGCAAATTGAAGTTCAATATGCTCTTTGATTTGTCTAGCTGCATTCACATTGACAATCGCAAATGCATATTCTTTTAATCCCTTAATTCCGAATGTTTCCGATTCGCCACCAACTGCTATTACAAGATAATCATAATCTAGCTCACCGTTCTCTAGAATTACCTTTTTCTCAGCAGCTTTAATTTCAACTGCAGTATCTTGGACAAATTCAACTTTATTGCGTTCAATGACACTGCTGATTGGATAACGAACTCGATCATGATGAAGCGTTCCAGCAGATGCCTCATGAAGCCAGGTTGTTTCGTAGTGATAATCGTTTTTGTTTACTAGGGTGATATCTGCTTCGTTCACCCCAATCATCTTTTGTAATTTCGTTACCGTCATCAGGCCCCCATAACCCGCACCTAACACTACTATTTTCGGCTTTTTCAAAGTCATCACTTCCACCTTTTCCGTAAAATTTTCAGTGAATTGCACCCTTTTTCCATACTTACACTGCTTTTTCGTCTATATTTTTTTATATGCTAGAGAAGTTTGTGAGGTATTTCACTTTCATCGACAAAAAAATGTTCCAAAATCGTCACAAAAAATTAACATAATTTCAACATTATAATATTCTTTTTTAAAAATTTTTTCAAGCAGCAAAAACAGTTTTTTAATATTAGAATATTCTAAAGGTACAACGACTTCATTTTATCTTACTCATCATTTCTTAGGTTTTTTCATAAAATATGGTATTATGTAAAGGATACATTTTACACATCCTTTTAGGGGGTTATCGAGTGAAAGAAGATCAGCAAGTATATGACATTACCATAATTGGTGGGGGACCAATTGGATTATTCACTGCATTCTATGGCGGAATGAGACAAGCCAGCGTGAAAATCATTGAAAGTTTACCACAACTCGGCGGTCAATTAGCTGCACTTTATCCGGAAAAGTACATATATGATGTTGCTGGTTTTCCAAAGGTAAGAGCACAAGAATTGATTAACAACCTTAAAGAGCAAATGGCTAAGTTCAATCCAACGGTTGCATTAGAACAAGCAGTAGAAAAAGTTGAAAAGCAAGATGATGGAATATTTAAATTAACCACTGATAAAGAGGTTCATTATACGAAGACAGTCATTATTACTGCTGGTAACGGAGCCTTCCAACCACGTCGCTTGGAATTAGACAGTGCCGTGCAATATGAATCAAAGAATCTTCATTATTTTATCGATGATCTTAACCAATTTGCCGGTAAAAAAGTCGTTGTGTTTGGCGGTGGCGACTCTGCAGTGGACTGGACATTAATGCTTGAACCAATTGCTGAGAAAGTAACGATCGTCCATCGTCGCGACAAGTTTAGGGCACATGAGCATAGTGTCGAAAATCTTCAAAACTCAAAAGCCGACATTAAAACTCCATTCGTTCCTGCTGATTTAATTGGCGATGAGAATGGAATTAACCAGGTTGTGATTAAAAATGTAAATGATGAACAGCTAGAAACAATTGACGTCGATGCTGTCATCGTCAATTACGGTTTCGTCTCTTCTTTGGGTCCAATTAAAGAATGGGGCTTAGAAATCGAAAAGAACTCGATTGTTGTTAATTCGAGAATGGAGACAAATATTGAAGGCATTTATGCCGCTGGAGATATTTGTACGTATGATGGAAAAGTAAAACTTATCGCATGTGGATTTGGAGAAGCGCCTGTTGCCGTAAATATTGCAAAACATTTCATTGATCCAAAGGCAAAAGTACAACCGCTCCACAGTTCATCTATGTTTAAATAGAAAAGCGCAAGCGCTATTATGAAAAAGGCAAAGTGATGTCAGATCACTTTGCCTTTTTATTAGCATTCTTCAGGAGTACCAGTATTAGTGGCAGTGCGGAACGAAGAACCACAGCCGCATGATGCAATCGCATTTGGATTATCAATCGTAAAGCCGCCGCCCATCATCGATTCCTTATAATCAATTACTGTTCCTTTAAGGATTGGTTCGCTTTCTTTATCAACAAGTACGGTTATGCCGTGCTGTTCCATTTGAATATCATCATCTTTTAATTCGTGATCAAAGCCCATTCCATAGGACAAACCGCTACAGCCGCCGCCCTTTACGGCCACTCGTAAAAATGCACCGACCTCATCGCCTTGCTTCATCATTTCTTTAATTTGAAATGCCGCTGCTTCGGTAATTGTTATGACTTGCTGCATCCCTATCCCACCTTTCTTGGAACATTTTTATTAATAGTATATACACTAAGAATAAATGACTCAACTAATACGTTTACCCATTTTTTCTTAAAACATTGGATTTTCATCTAAATATTGATAGATATTTTCGACGAGTTCTTCTGAAGTTGATCCTTTGACTATTTCTCCGTTCACCACCGCAAAAAGTGATGTTTCACAAATGCCGCAGTAACTCATACATCCATACTCGATCGTATCTAAATTCGGGTCCATTTTTAGAACCTCGAAAGCCTTTTGGGATCCATTTACTAAATTGCCTATACAAAATTCGATAATTGGCTTAATCATGTCCCTCACCTCTCTCTACTAACTGTATATCCTACTTTAATTTACAAAAATCGTCAATAAACACATTTCGAAAGTTATTGCTAAGTTTTCTTAGGTAAAATGTTGAGATTTTGTGACAACTTCGATATACTGTTAAGTGTTTACAAATGTCGAATTTTACTATTTTTCCTGTAATAACATTTATTGATTATTCTCCATCTACTTATGTAGATGGTGTAAATACATGCCAAGAATCAACATAATAAGACAAAGTGTTTGGCTAGATTTTAATAGTAGATAGAGAAAAGCAGTTGCAAAACTGTAGAAAAACGGGGAAAAAGGGGAAAGTATGTATGAAAAATCTTGTTATTCTTGGTGGCGGTTATGGCGGGATGAGGATATTGCAACGCTTGTTACCTAACCAGTTACCGGATGATGTCTCGATAACACTGGTTGACAGGGTGCCATATCATTGTTTGAAGACTGAATTTTATGCTTTAGCTGCAGGTACAATTTCCGATCAACATGTTCGTGTGCCTTTTCCTTCCCATCCTAGAATAGAGCTAAAATATGGAGAAATTAACGCGATTGATCTCGAACAAAAGCAAATTTCCTTTGAAGGGCAAGAACCAATCATTTATGATGACTTAATTATTGGACTTGGCTGTGAGGATAAATACCACCAAGTGCCTGGTGCTGATCAATTTACTTTCAGCATTCAAACGATTGAAAAAGCACGGAACACATATCAAGCACTAAACAACCTCTCACCTGGGTCAGTTGTTGCCATCGTTGGGGCCGGTCTAAGCGGAGTAGAATTGGCTAGTGAATTGAATGAAAGCCGGAAAGATTTAAAAATAAAATTATTTGATCGAGGGAACTTTATTTTATCCGCTTTTCCGGAAAAATTAAGTACGTATGTTGAAAACTGGTTTGACACAAACGGTGTTGATATCATTAACAATGCAAATATTACTAGAGTTGAAGAAAACGTACTTTATAATCACGATGTACCAATGGATTTTGATGCAATTGTTTGGACAGCAGGAATTCAGCCAGTTAAAGTAGTCCGCGACCTTAATGTCGAAAAAGACAATCAAGGAAGAGTCGTATTAACACCACATCATAATATTCCTGGAAACGAAAATGTTTACGTACTTGGAGATTGCGCCAGCCTTCCATATGCCCCAAGTGCGCAGCTGGCAGAAGGACAAGCAGAACAAATTGTGCAAGTCTTGGTAAAGCGTTGGAATGGAGAAGAACCTCCACAATCATTCCAGCCGATTAAACTTAAAGGTGTACTTGGTTCTTTAGGAAAAAAACATGGTTTCGGTCTTTTAGCTGACCGTCCAATCACTGGAAGAGTTGCCCGGCTGTTAAAGTCAGGGATTCTATGGGTTTACAAATATCATAATGGATAAACAATGTAGCAGGGATTTCTCCCTGCTATTTGTTTGTTTCTGAGTATCCATACTTCGCCATCTCGGCAAATATGACTTTCAACCTAGGGTTTCCTTCCGCAATCACCTTACCCTCGATCACCACTACCGGATAAAATAACTCTTCTTTAATAATTTTTTCCGAAAATTGCTGTTTTAACGAGTCACTTGGAGGATTAAATATATCAACATAAGTTAATGTAAATGGTTGGCTAGGAAACTTTCTGCTGATAGCAGCTTCTAACCAGTCACACGTTTCCTTTGAAGAAGGTAGAGATACACAGCTGGGACAAACCTGTTCTGCTCCATACACGAATATTTCTAACTGTTTCAGTTCCATTTTCCTCCGCTCCTTTTCCGTTTTCTATATATTAACATTCTAATATTATTCACCTTTTAATGTTAGTTTTAAGGATTGGGGAATAGATTTTTATGGTTGATGTGATTATAATAAGATTAAAGAAAGGAGTAGATTGAATGTCAGAACAAGATATGTTAACACAAGTACAAGAAGTATTAGATAAATTACGTCCATTTTTATTACGCGATGGCGGAGACTGTGAACTTGTGGATGTTGAAGATGGCGTTGTTAAATTACGACTTCTTGGAGCATGTGGAAGCTGCCCAAGTTCAACGATCACACTTAAGGCTGGTATTGAACGAGCTTTATTAGAAGAAGTTCCAGGCGTTGTTGAAGTAGAACAAGTATTTTAATTAAAATGCTAAACAAAATATGGGCCTGATTCCTTATCAATTTGGAATCAGGCCCTTTGTTTTTAACGTTTTTTATTGATATAAATTGTTTTTAACGGCGATTTGCTAAAGTTTCTCACAAGTCTCCAACAAACAAGCAGTACTGCCTGCTTGGTCGATCTCAAGTTGAAGCACATCCATCTCAGGAAGCTCCTCACATAAAGCAGCCTTTAGGTCGGCTCCCTTCCCCGTTTCTGCGAAACAAAGAATGGACGGACCAGCTCCACTTAAGGAAACACCAAATGCACCATTCTTTGCAGCAATGTCTTCAATAATCGCAAAATGAGGCACCAGCTGTCTTCGATAAGGCTGATGATAGCGGTCAGCCTTCATCATTTTACCAGCAAGTTTAAAATCCCCAGAAAGCAAGGATGAAACAAGTAAATTAGCAACCGCTCCCGCTTTAACTGCTTCTGCAAAAGACACCTGCTCCGGTAATACATTTCGGGAAGCCTTAGTTAGTAATTCTTCTTTTGGAATAACCACAACAAGATCGAAACAAAGATCCGTGAAAACAGCTTTATTTACCTCTTCTTCTGTTTGATAGCCAATAAATAATCCACCAAAGATTGAGGCACCGACATTATCTGGGTGTCCCTCCATGTTGGCGGCAATTGCTAGCTTTTCATCCCGGGACAGCTTTAAGTCACAGATACAATCAGCCAATTCAATTCCTGCTACAATAGCCGACGCACTTGAACCCAGGCCTCTAGCAAGCGGTATATCACTAGACACCTTTAAACTACAAGGAGGCATTATTTTATCAAATAAGGATGCTGTTTTAATGGCAGTTTTACAAATGAAATTTGTTTCATCAGTCGGGAAGGTTTCTAATTCCTTAGTTTGCGGAATCACTTCCCATGCATCGCTTTTTTCTGCAAGAATGGTTAAGTATACATTTACAGCTAAGCCGATGGAATCAAATCCCGGTCCAAGATTTGCTGAACTGCCCGGAACTTTTATAACAAACATCCCGTCCTCACTCATTGATGGACAACTCCCTTAATATAATCCGCTACTGCTTTTTGATCATTTGGTAATGATACTGGCTTTATTGGGCTTGCTTCAATTGCTGTATCAGGATCTTTTAAGCCATTTCCAGTCAGGATCGCCACAACGGTTGATCCAGCAGGAATTTCACCTTGTTTTACTTTCTTAAAAACCCCAGCAATAGAAGCTGCAGAACCCGGCTCTGCAAATACACCCTCTTTTGAGGCAATTGCACGATAGGCAGCAAGGATTTCTTCATCTGTTACCTCATCAATGATACCATTTGATTCCTTGGCTGCGTTAACAGCTAAATCCCAGCTTGCAGGGTTTCCGATTCGGATTGCCGTTGCGATTGTTTCTGGGTTTTCAAAGACACGGTTGTGAACAATTGCCGCTGCACCTGCTGCTTCAAAACCAAACATCTTAGGCAGCTTATGGCCTTTTTTCTCGCTGTATTCTTTAAAGCCCTTCCAGTAAGCACTGATATTTCCAGCATTCCCAACAGGAATAGCCAAAATGTCAGGAGCTGCCCCCAGTTGATCACATACTTCAAACGCACCTGTTTTTTGTCCCTCAAGACGATACGGATTAACAGAGTTTACTAGTGCAACTGGTTCAGTTTCACTAATTTTACGAACCATTGCTAGGGCTTGGTCAAAATTCCCTTCGATTGAGACGATTTCTGCACCATACATGACTGCTTGCGCAAGTTTACCTAATGCAATCTTTCCTTCAGGAATTACGACGATACATTTCATTCCAGCCCGTGTTGCATAAGCAGCAGCTGCGGCTGATGTATTACCGGTTGAAGCACAAATAACAGTGTCAGCGCCATCTTCCTTCGCTTTTGCCACCGCAAATACCATACCACGGTCCTTAAACGAACCAGTTGGGTTAGCTCCTTCCGTTTTAACATATAAATTAATGCCTAACTCCTCGGAAATCTTCTCTAGCTTGATAAGCGGTGTATTTCCTTCATTTAGAGTTAACATCGGAGTTTTTTCCGTTACCGGTAAATATTCCTTATACTCCTCAATTAAACCTTTCCATCTCATTATCTTTCGCCTCTTTCCACGCGATATGAACTTTTAATTTCTTTTACCGAATGTAATTCATTTAATTCGACTAGAATTTCTTCATAGTCTTTTAAACTTGCATGATGTGTAACCAAGACAATTTCAGCCAATTCTTTCCGTTTTAACGGCATTTGTAATATCTTCTCAAAGCTTACTTTATGTTTAGAAAAAATGCCAGTGATATCCGCAAAAACACCTACTTCATCATAAACGTGAAGGCGCAAGAAATATTTCGAGAAAATTTCATCCGGGCTCTTCAGTTTTTTCGGGTATTGAGGAGTTACGGCACTTCTGCCATTAACACCAAGCCGCATGTTTTTGATGACACCAACAAGATCGGAAACAACCGATGTTGCTGTCGGCAGGCTGCCTGCACCAGGCCCATAGAACATTGTTTCACCGACTGCTTCACCAAAAACATAAACTGCGTTGTATTCGTCATTAACCGAAGCGAGAGGATGTGTATCAGGCAACAGGGTTGGCTGAACACTGACATCAACTTTTTCCTCATCACGACGGGCAATGCCTAGCAACTTCATTGTGTAGCCTAATTGTTTCGCATATTTTAAATCATCTTCAGTGATTTGAGTAATACCAGTGACCTTTACATCATCTAATTCAACCTTCATTGAAAACCCTAAGGTTGCCAGAATCGTCATTTTACGGGCTGCATCCAAGCCTTCCACGTCAGAGGTTGGGTCAGCCTCAGCATAGCCCAATTCCTGTGCTTCCTTAAGGACCTCTTGATATGCCGCACCTTGCTTTGTCATTTTTGTTAAAATGAAGTTGGTTGTCCCATTCACAATCCCCATCATTTTCGTAATTCGATCGGAAGCAAGGCCATCAACTAAACTTCGTAAAATTGGAATTCCACCGGCCACACTTGCTTCGTAAAATAAATCACATCCATTTTCAGAAGCAGCCGTATGTAACTCTGTTCCATAAACTGCCATTAAATCCTTATTCGCTGTTACAACATGCTTTTTGTTCTTCAAAGCTTTTAGCAAGTATTCTCTTGTATTGTCGACTCCACCCATAACTTCGATGACAACATCGATATCGGGGTCATTTAAAACTTCATCTTCATTTGTCGTCAATAGTTCCGGCGAGATTTCAACCGCTCTTTGCTTATCTAAACTCTTAACAAGGATTTTTTTTAGCTTAACAGGGCAACCAATTTGATGCATTAATTTATCTTGATGGTTCTCAATAATGGTGACTACACCTGAACCAACCGTACCTAGACCCAACATCCCCACTGAGATAGCTTTCATTTCCGATTACCTCCCGCCCTTTTGTGCTTTTACAATGAACAGTTGTATTCATATAAAAGACATTATATTTCTAGTTTTCAGATTTTACAATAGTTTTTTCCCCCCTTTTTCGGATTAACCGCTTACATTTACAAAGAAAATATTTCTGATCCTTTGGTATGAAAAAAACCCGTGAAAAATGCTTCACAGGTTTCGATGCACAATTAATGTGATAATTGTAATTTCCATTCTTTGTTGACTAATGTTTTAGGATTTCTACCTGTTAATACCCTATCAATGTTTTCTAAACACAATTCCATCATGGTAGTACGAGTCTCAACACTTGAACTACCTATATGGGGAAGTGCGACAACATTTGTAAGCTTCAGAAGTGGATGATCTGCAGCGATCGGTTCTTTCGTAAATACATCTAACCCGGCTGCGGCGATTTCCTTTTCAACGAGCGCATCATAAAGTGCAGCTTCATCAACGACTGGCCCTCTTGAGGCATTAATAAATACGGCAGATTTCTTCATTTTTTGAAAAACTTCACGAGTAAACAAGTTTTTTGTTTCTTCCGTTAAAGGTGTTAAACATACGATAAAGTCAGATCGTTCTACTAACTCTTCAAATGGAACGTATTGAGCTCCAATCGTCTTTTCCACTTCGGGCTTTCGAGAACGATTATGATATAAAATTTCCATATCAAATCCTGTTGCACGCTTCGCAACCGTTTCACCAATTTTCCCCATACCAACAATCCCAATTGTTTTATGGTGGATATCATGGCCAGCCAGTAGTAAAGGACTCCAACTCTTCCAATTACCTTCCTTTACTAATTCAGCTGCTTCGATTAACCGTCGAGCGGTAGCCATAAGTAAAGCAAAAGTTAAATCAGCTGTTGTATCGGTCAATACATCCGGTGTATTGCATATGGCAATCCCATGCTTAGTTGCAGCATGTGTATCAATATTGTCATAGCCAACAGCAAGATTCGCAATCACTTTTAGAGATGGACCTGCAGTGATGACTTCCTCATCTATCAAATCCGATAGCATGGTAAGAAGAGCATCCGCTTTTTTTGCTTCCTCAAGTAAAATTTCACGGGGAACCGGAATATCCTCCTTTTCCCACATGTTTATTTCAAAATGCTCCTTGAATTTTACAATAACATTTTCAGGAAGCTTTCTTGTAATAAATATATACGGCCTCATATTCTACCCCATCCCTAAATATAATAATTACTATTTTAATATACTACAAGAAAGGGCATACATGAAGGAATTTGCTTAATTTTCATGCTCTTTTCAGCCATTCAAGCTCGGGAATACTTAATTTTCGAACCGGAACTTCTGCTAGAGAAAAAAATTTGGCCAAGAACTGTTCATACTCACCGGAATGACTTAACAATTTTTGCATTTTTTCCTCTAACATACGCTTAGTTTGCTCAGAGTTTGTGACATAATACTCCTCAACACACTCGAAATAATGAAGCGGGAACAACAGTCTGGCATAAAGAAGGCGCCAAGAAAAGGGGGATAGCTTTGTTTTACTTTGATAATCGATGTAAAACTGTTTTAACTCCGGTTCATATGTTTGGGTGTTGTAAAAATAACGTTCCCTCGTCCATTCAGCTATATCTCTGCTGCCATGATCAAGAACCCATTCAAATGGATTCTTAAAGACCTTTTCTTCTCCCCACGTCGTTGCCGAGAACCTCTCATGGCAGATTGTACCATGATCTACCATGGTAGGTGCCTCATCCAATTCAGTATCTACCAAATATTGAATCGCATTTTCAGCCAATCCCATGTAGTAGGGAAAGGATTCCAAAAACATTTTTTCAAATTCATTTTCCGGTTGTTGAAATAATTTTCCTTTCCAAACATTTTCCATTTGGTCTAATCTTTTTTCCCAAATTTTTTTCCATTGTCCTAACCTGCTTACTTTCTCTATCGGAACGGATAAAATTCTACCACGCTGATGAAATTTAGCTAACTTTCTTCCTAATCTAACTGATGAGGTCGTTTTTTCCCTTTTATAGGTGAGCACACACGCCTTATCATTTTCCCATTGGCTAATTAATTCTCCCGTTTTCGTTTGAACTAATAATGGAACTGTTCGATCACCAGTACTAAATAAGTGGGCTGCAATCATCTGTAACTCCGCTATTTCCTCTGGACTTTGTACAATAGGGCGAATAAGAAAATATAATTGGTCACCCATTATACCAGCAGAATAATCTCCAATTCTCATCACTTCATCCGATTTTATTCCATAATGTGTTTCAAGCCATTGTTGAATCAAACTTTTCACATCCCTTTTTAGGCTTTTCCATTGTATGTATATGTTTTTTTTGCTTAAAACTTGTTTGTGACTTATCATTAAGAGTATGAATAAGCTATCCTCACTGGGAAATGATTTAAATGATGCTTGGTTGACAGGAGCATATTTCCTTACGAAAACGTATATATATATAGGAAAAATAAAGAAGAAAAGGTGAGCACATGGAGGAAGAAAAAATCGTAAAAATGTCAGAAAAAACTGCTCTTAAATGGTTGAATGAAAGAGGAGTTGAAATACAAGATATTGCAAATTTAGTCTATTACCTCCAAGAAAAATACCACCCAAATTTAGACATGAAGGAATGCGTCCATAATGTGGAACGTGTTCTAGCTAAACGAGAGGTACAAAATGCTATATTAACCGGAATCCAGCTTGATGTTTTAGCGGAAAAAGGATTATTAGAAAAGCCTTTACAAACAATGATCGAAACCGATGAAGGTCTCTATGGTGTCGATGAGATCCTTGCCTTTTCGATTGTCAATGTTTATGGATCAATAGGCTTTACGAACTACGGTTATATTGATAAGCAAAAACCGGGGATATTAAAGGACTTAAATGATAAATCATCAGGTAAATGTCATACCTTTTTAGACGATCTTGTCGGGGCAATTGCCGCGGCTGCCTCAAGCAGACTTGCCCATCGCGCCGCCAATGTAGATTAACGAACAGTCGCGGAAAGCGAGCACCTGGAGCGCAAATCCACTGCTAAATATTATATATCCTTATCAAAAAAAGGAGGAACCCATTGCTATGAATGGATTCCTCCTTTTATTTAAATCTCGTTCCAATCTGCTAAAGAATCAATAACATATGTAGGTTGAACAGGATACCCCTGCAAATGCTCTTTTGTTGTAACACCCGTATGAACAAGAAGGGTATCTAATCCAGCATTTATGCCTGCCAAAATATCCGTATTATAATTATCCCCTACCATTAAAGTCTCTTCCTTTTTAGTTCCTAACACATGTAAGGCCTGCTCCATAATAATGGATTCCGGTTTACCGATAAAAATTGGTTTCGTATCAGTTGACACAGAAATGACAGCAGTAAGAGCCCCATTCCCAGGTAGTAATCCTCGCTCCGTTGGAATAGCAATATCCCCATTAGTCGAGATGAAAGTAGCACCATTTCTTATCGCCAAACAAGCAACTGCATACTTTTCATAGCTAATCTCCCTGTCAACTCCAATGACAACGAAATCTGCATGCTCTGAAGCGTTTTTAAAACCCTTTTGTTCCAAAGCAGATTGGATCCCCTCTTCGCCGATACAATAGATGGAAGCATCTCGTTTCTGCTCAAAAATATAATTAGCTGTTGCCTGACTAGTTGTAAAAACCTGGTGTTCATTTGCCGGGATCTCAAATTGCGTTAACTTTTCAGCTACTTGTTTAGGTGTCCGAGATGAATTATTTGTAACAAACAGATAAGGAATGTGTTTCTCATGCAGTTTTTGGACAAACTGGACCGCTTCCTGGATAGGTTCTGTACCTCGATACATCGTTCCGTCTAAATCAATTAAATAACCGCTGTATTTTTTCACTGTAACTCTACTCCTTTATGTAGCATGTCATTTGTCTTTTTACGAACTATTATATCAATGATAAAGTAATCCCATTAAACGAAACAATGCTTCCAAGAATGGAAGCATTATAATCTGATTAATTTTTAAAAGCAGAAACTGGTCCTAGTTCATCATGAAGATAACGTCTTACTAGTGGGGCAAATTGCTTAACAATTGGCAGCATTTCTTGAAAATCGGCTCTCAGCTGCTCATGTGGAACTTCGGTGTACTGTTGTACTAAAATTTTGCGATATGGAATGATTTTTTTCAGTCCAACACTTACATCCTCTGGAATGACCTTTTCATCCGTTAAGATATCGATAATGTCTTCATAGCTGCCCGGATCCCTCATAATAAAACCATCAATAATATCATTGCCGACATCCAAGATTGCTTCGATCATGATATGTGGTATTCTTTCTAGTGCCGCTTTTTCAATGGCGGTTTCCCATTGCTCGGTCTGTTCAAAAAGAGCGATTTGTTTTTCTAAAAAAGATAAAATGCCTTCTAGTTTTTCTCTGTCAACAAAATACATTTACTTTCATCCTTTCAAGACAGATATTTTTTGTATTATTCAAAAATTTGATAAGATAAACTATGTATCCAATAGTCATGACTCAGGAGGTTTTTATGAACAATCGTTATTTTCTATATGATGATAAAGAAGAAACTAAAACTCGATTCGTCAGCTTTGTTGGCGAAACACAGAGATTTGACCTTGCTATTGTTCAATCACAGCGATTTTACGGCAAGCAATTAGTTCTCGATTTACAAGGGAGTCGTTTTGCCATCATCGGCCCTGATGATCTAGAAGAAGAAGGTTATCTCGAGTACGCGTTTAAGCTTTCAGAAGGAGAAGCTGCTGAGTTGCGTTCTTTTCTTATTCAGACAATTTAGCTGAGAATAACTTATAAGAAAATAACTGGGGTCAGATTCAGTATATCTGACCTAATGTTATTTTTTTACTTTTTTCATGACAAAATAAGCACAACCAAAATTACAGTACTCATATAAATATTCGGTTAATGTACTTATTTTTGTATCAAAGGTAGCCTTTTGGTTTTGATCATCAAAAAATCCCTTTAAACGAAGTTGACCATATCCCCAATCGCCAACAATATAGTCATATTTATTTAAAATATCACTATATCTCCCTCTAAATGCTTCTTCATTAAAACCATTTCTCTCATCTTCAATCAATTCGTAACAAACATTATTAATGCAGATCATTTTGTCCACCTCACTTTTATCCAAAATCCAATTGATTTTAACGGTACGTATTTAAATTATAACTTATTCGCCATCAATTACTAAGAGAAAAACGACAGTTTATGGGTCATTCTAAACATGAGGAGGTGGATAGAATGATAAAAAACCTATTTTTCGTTTGTTTCACCGGATTAATAATGTTAACTGGCTGTGCTAACAATGCCGTTGACCGTGCTGGTGATGCGCCTCGTGATCCTTATCAAGAGAGCGGAAATACCATTAATGTCAATAATCAACGCGCCGAATTATACAATGAAGGCAATCATGACAAAAATTTGCGCGATAAAAGTGAAGATTTTGGTTATGTACGACATCAACGTAATCCGGTTATGGGGACAAATTCTTCAGGTGACCATTATGCAGCGATCGATCGAGAACAACTTGCCAACATCATCAGTCAGTTAAGCACAGATGTGCCAAATGTCGATGATGTTTCAACCCTTGTAACCGATGAAGAAGTGCTGGTTGTCTATAAGACGGATTCAAAAAATCGGAATGAAACCGCGGACCAAGTAAAGAAAACGGCCATATCTGTCGTTCCCAGATGGTACCATGTCTATGTTTCTGATAACACAAAACTTAGGAAGAATGTTGAAAACTTTGCCACTTTAGATTCTGACAGTCGGAATGTTGACCGCAATCTTGATCGCATCATTACGCAAATGTTATCTTCACCGCAGGGACGAGCCATCAATGCTGGCGAAAATGCAAACGGTGAAAAAGAAGGCGGTACAAACAATCACCTTGATAAAGATAATATTAGTAAAACAATGAGAAAATAGGAACAAAAGCGGAAGCGCCCGGGTAGCTCACGACAGGACTGGAGCACATCGACTGAGATAAAGGAAACACGAAGAGCGAAAGCGATTCGATGTTGACTTATCATAGGGAGGTGGGCGAAGTCCACTAGGAGCTGGGCGCTGGAGCTGGACGAGTCTAACGTCTTGAAAGGTATCCAAGACGTTAAAATCATATTATCATAAATCCTAAAAAGAGTTCAGCAATGGCTGCTGAACTCTTTTTATTTTAAGCTTCTTTTACTTCTTGGGCCTTTAATTGCTTTTCCTTAGCAGCTGAGCTCACTTGTTCATCGGCATGGTAAGATGAACGAACAAGAGGTCCGGACTCACAATGGCTAAAGCCTTTTTGCAGGGCAATATCCTTAAATTCCTCAAATTCCTCAGGACGATAATATTTTTCAACCTTCAAATGCTTGCTAGTTGGCTGTAAATATTGGCCAATCGTCAGAATCTCTACATGATTTGCCCGAAGATCATCCATGGCCTCGATAAGCTCCTCTTTCGTTTCACCGACTCCAATCATGATACTAGACTTAGTTGGAATATCAGGCTGAAGTTCCTTTGCACGTCGTAATAGCTCAAGGGAGCGCTCATATGTTGCCTTTGAACGGACTCTTGGAGTTAGCCGCTTTACTGTTTCAATATTATGGTTAAGAATATCCGGACGTGCTTCCATTAATGTTTGAATGTTTTCATAAAGCCCTCCCATATCAGAAGGCAATACCTCAATCGTGGTAGCCGGATTTTTTCGACGGATGGCTCTTATCGTCTCAGCAAAAACCGCCGCTCCTCCATCATTAAGGTCATCACGGGCAACCGCTGTAATCACCACATGCTTTAGATTCATTATTCTGACGGAATCTGCGACGCGCTCAGGCTCTTGCCAATCAAGCTCTGTTGGTAATCCTGTTTTAACCGCGCAAAATCGGCATGCTCTCGTGCAGATATCTCCGAGAATCATGAAGGTAGCGGTACTTCGAACTGCCCAACATTCGTGTATGTTAGGACATTTTGCTTCCTCACATACTGTATGTAAGGTTTTTTCCCTCATCATTTTTTTTAAGCCTGTGTAACTGTCATTTGTATTTAACTTTATTTTTAACCATTCTGGTTTACGCATAGAATTTTCTTTTTTATTCATGATCCCACCCCATTCGTCCTGTTTCATTGCCACTGTACCATAATAAAAAATCGAGAACAAGTGTAATGAACTTGATTACCATTTATTGATATTAATGATTTTCCTTTGAACTCACAAAATAAAAAGGACATCAAATAGAGAGGAGGAATCCAATGCGGCATTTTATTATGCTTATCGTATGTCTCTCAACTATACTTATTTATTGTATCCCTGCAAATGCTAATGCTACACAACAACAGGTTACAGATTTGAACCAAAAAAGGATGGAATTATATAAAAAAGTTGAAGCAACGACAAACATACCTTGGTACTACCTTGCAGCGGTGGATCAATATGAAAGAAATATTCGCTCGGCACGCAGGGATTTACCTAAAGCCGAGGGAGCTATTGGAATCTATTTTGCACCTGAAATGTGGAGTGGAATAACGAATCCAAATATAGAAGATGATAACCCATCCTCTATATTATTTTTTGATGGTATAGGGATGGATGGAAACGGTGATGGAAAAGCCAACCGCATGGATGATGAGGATGTTCTATTTTCTTTTGCCAACTACTTACTTTGTTACGGGGTAGACCATGAAAACATCAAAATTGGCCTGTGGGAGTACTATCATCGTGATAAGACGGTAGGAATTATCATAGGCAAAGCGTCACTTTATCGTCATTTTGGCAGGCTAGCTCTTGAGGATCATGCCTTCCCTGTTCCAATTCGAAGCAACTTCAGCTATCGAAATACATGGGGTGATGCCCGAGGTTGGGGCGGTCGAAGAATCCATGAAGGTACTGATATTTTCGCTGGTTATGGAGTTCCTGTTCGGGCAACATCATATGGAATTATTGAAATGAAGGGTTGGAATAAGTATGGAGGCTGGAGAATCGGCATCCGTGATATCAACAATAATTATCATTATTTTGCACATTTAAGCGGTTTTGCTAAAGATTTAAAGGTTGGCCAAATCGTGGAACCTGGTATGGTAATTGGCGGTGTAGGCAGCTCTGGTTACGGCCCTCCGGGAACGTCAGGTAAATTTCCTCCTCACCTACATTATGGGATGTACAAAGATAATGGTTACACTGAGTGGTCTTACGATCCTTTTCCGCATTTAAAGCTTTGGGAGCGTCAGGAACGGTTAAAAGCGAGGAAAAGATAAGTTGGTTTGGCTTCAATTTGATGTGTTAGGCGTTAGATCAATTTGATGCGTTAGGCGTTAGAGCATTAAGCGGACATACGTTCCGCTATTTGCATCAAAAATGGTGATTTTCACTTTTTAGAGGACATACATTCCGTTATTTTGCTAAAAGGATTGTCAAATTCCTTGATTTTTAGTAAATAACGTACTCCATGTCCGGAACTAGTCCCAAAATCGCATTTTTTTTAAAAATAGCGTACTGTATGTCCGGAAAAATCTATTCAAATGTAATCACTCAGATAGCAGACAAAAACGCATGGTTCACATGCGTTTTTGTTTACTATTGGCCTGGTAATTCCAGCGCCGGGTTGGAGCCGCCCCCATTATTATAGTATTGCGGTACATTCCCCTTCATAATAAACATTCCGACTGGAATATTTTCAGAAATGGTAGTGACCTTTGTGGCAAACGGAATAATGATTTGAACATTTACTGTCAGATGAACATAGACTTGGACATAGGCATTATTTATTCCAAAGTCTTTAATTTTTGTTTTAACATTGGAACGAACATCTCCAATGGGGGTGAACTTGATTGGAATTTTCGGACCGAGATTACCAAGTAAGGCATTATTTGTTGCTTGGCCAAGGGGAACGTAGTAAACAATACCGTCCTCATCATCTTTATTTGCTTTTTCAAATTCAACATCTGTCAGCAGCTCAAGTTCAGATAAATTGCCACTTTCTGCTTCCTTTAAGTTTTTCTGAACAAGATGGGTAGTTTCCGCCTTTACCCGATTTACGATCTCGGCATTTAACTTTGACATTCCATCCTGATTAGGAACAGATTCAATAATATTTTCTATGTTCATTTCATTTGCAATTTTTTTGTTGATTGCATTGCTTATGACAAGTGTCGCGATCTTTCGAGTTTGTGATTCAGCATAGCTTAGTAAAGTGGGCTTTAATCCTTTATTTACCATCCACAAACCTGTTGCAGTTGAAAAGGTAAAAAAAACAAAGGTAAGTAAAAAAACATAACGAAAAGGCAGCGGACCTCTGCGGGGGAACCTGCCCCGAAATTTGTGCAAAATAAATCCCTCCTTACAATGCTATATTTATGCAAGAAAGGAGGGAACTAGCGCAAAAAATAATATATTTTATTATTGTGCATCTATTTATAGCTTAAGATTTTAATCCTAAAGCATTTTAAGAAGTGCCTCTCGACCAATCATTCCCTTGGTAATGCCTAAGGCCTCTGCTTCATATGTTATCGATTCAAGCGGAGCATTGAGAAGTTCCTCAATCGTTTTCACACCAACAGCTCGACCCGCAATTATTTTTCTATCTTTCAATTTTTCATTGAGCAGACCGACATCAAGTGCCCCACACATTATATATCCTTTATCACTGGTTACAACCAGCAAATTGGTTTTGGGAAGTTTTACTGAAACACCAACAAAGGAATGACCATTTATGTTAATTGGTAACAGATCTATCAATTGTTCACACTCCTTCCTAACCTATTTTATGTACAGGAAGGTCTAATTGTGAAAAATATAATCGGATCTCAATTTGAAAGATAGCTTTTACGCAGCTTCCATTCAAGAAGGTCGCGCATGAACTCCGGTAAGAAATACTGTTTCGATGTCGACCGGAAAATGGCCGGGAAAAATCGTCCAAATGTAAACATATCCGGAATAGCTAATTTGTATATTTTATCTGGATTTATTTTTTCCTCGCCTATGTAAATCTCTGCTTGCTGATGTTGGTGTTTAAAGGTGATTCCGCTATAAATAAACACTCCCATTACCACCCCACGGAAACCTAAGCCTCTTAACTGCAGATGTGGCCAACGCTCCTCTGTTGTTTCGAGGATAACCTCCTTTAATTCTTGCCCGGAAATGAGCACCGTGCATGGATTAATAGGATGCGGACATATTTCCAATAAATCATATCGCGTAACCGTCCCTTTTTTTAAACCATCGAGCAGAAGACCGGCATTTAAAAACGCACAATCCGCCTCACACCATTCCCTTAACGCATCACATAAGAGTGAAGACAGGGGTGATTCTTTAAATGAATCAGCCGAGATAGGATCGCTTAAATCAACAACCTTCTCTTGCAGCAAATTTTTCCCTTCTTTAAAAAAGCCAGAAACGGTATCCTTTTCTCCTGCTAATTCAGGTAATTCATTGGCATCGTATAAAACAGCCTTGCGTTTTTCGATTGTACCCTTATCCAATTCCAATATAACATGTCCGACAAATTGGCCGTATTTCCCTGCCGCACAAACAAGACTATTATTAATCATCTTTCCTTCATGTAAGACATGGTGGGTATGTGCCCCAAGAATAACATCTAACTCAGGAAAGTCTCTGGCAATCTCCTCATCATCATTAATCCCTAAATGAGATAATAAAATAAGCACGTCTGTCTTATCTTGCAGCTCGTCAATTTGCTGTCTTAATTCAACAATCGGGTCGGTCAACTTCCAGCCTAATAATTGATAAAGATGCTCATAAAATACGGTTAGGCCGATCAATCCGATCCGGGTGCCCGTTTTAGTCGTAAAGATCGTATGTGGCTTAGCCCATGCGGGTCTTGTTCCATTCGGGTAATAAAGATTGGCTGCTAAAATCGGGAAGGCAGCCTGTTCATACATTTCGTCTAATGCTTTAAACGGAAAGGTAATTCCTTCATTGTTTCCAATTGTTATCGCGGAATATTCGGCTTGATTTAACAGTTCAATATTGCCTTTGCCCATGGTCGCATCTGAGTATGGATGAAAGCGATCAATATGATCTCCGATATCAAAGAGGTATACTTCATCCCCAGCCTCACCGTGCCAATTTTTTCGTTTAGATAAAAAAGCTTGAATTCGCGGCCAATGCTCAAAATGGCTATGTAAATCGTTAGTATGATAAATATGGATGATTTCCAAATCTGATCATTCCTTTTGTTTAGTTGCTTTTGGAGAAAAGCTGGACAAGTTTTATTTTACGCGTGTAATTTAGCTTGTTGATTTCCGCTCCAGGTGCTCGCTTTCCGCGGGGCGGGCGCTGAGCCTCCTCGGCGTTTTACGCCTGCGGGGTCTCACCTGACCCGCTGCTCCCGCAGGAGTCGAGCACCTTCCGCTCCAATCAACTTTGTGCCTTAAATTCAACAATGAGCTTTAACACACCCTTTAAAATAAGTCCAGTTGACGTGGTGCTAAGTCATCGTATTCGATTGAAAGAATATCGATCATTTGCTTGGCATTATCGGCGGCATCACCGCCTGAATTATTGTTAAATACGGAAAAAACTTGCTTGCATTGTGTTTGAAGCTTTTGCAATTTCCCTTTCCAGTCAAGCAATTCCTGGTGATTGTAGCGGTATAAGTATCGAACCTCACGCCAGTTTTGATCCGTTCGCTTATTCCAGCCGTATATGTTTCGACCATGAAAGCGAACAAGAACCTTATCGTCGTTGGTAACTTCTAAAACTGTCGGAATAGAAGTGACTCCTGCTTGAGGCTCATCGCAAATGCTATGTATCCAATTTTCTTTTTTCATAAAATCTATCGTTTTTTGGGTGAATTCAGGTGTAAACCACGAGCTATGGCGAAATTCAAGGGCACATGGTATATCCCCCATCGCGTCTCTACACCACCGCAAATAATCAACATTTTCCCTTTTACATTCGAACCAAGGCGGAAATTGAAACAGGACCATCGCTAATTTAGCTTGATAAGGTTCCAATGAATCGATAAATGCAGTAAACATTTCATTTTTATTTTGAAACGGGATTGGACCACGCTGGTGCCCCGTCATCCCTTGATACGCCTTAACGATGAATTTAAAGGAGTCTGGGGTGTCCTTCACCCATTTTGCAGCATTTTGCTTCGGCTGGATCGCATAAAATGTTGAATCAACTTCAACAGTTGGAAAATAACCAGCGTATTGCTTCAGCTTGTCTCGTGGAGAAAGATTAGGCGTATATAAGCTGTCATGGTCTCCCCAGCCTGTTAGTCCGATTAGAATCATTTTATGCACCTCCATATAGACATGATAGCATAAGGGGTTGGGTGGTCAATAATGTTAAGCGTGTGAATGAGAAGAAGTAGCGACGGTTTGATTAGAAGTCGTGAGGGTTTTTCAGGTGACCGAGGGTAGTGGTGTTGCATTACCGTTAGAGAATACTTAACAATTGTATTTTACTTGCCATTTTTGCTGATTTACTTGCCAAAATAGAAAAATACTTGCCATAATTGCAGATTTACTTGCCAAAATGAAGAATGTAATCACGACCGGCAACATTGTTAACACAAAAAATCCGCTCACCATTAACGGCAAGCGGATCACATAATCTAAAATTATCCGATAGAACCTTCCATCTCGAACTTGATCAAGCGATTCATTTCAACCGCATATTCCATTGGAAGTTCTTTTGTAAATGGCTCGATGAAGCCCATTACGATCATTTCTGTTGCTTCCTGTTCAGAAATACCGCGGCTCATCAAGTAGAATAATTGCTCCTCTGAAACCTTAGAAACCTTAGCTTCATGCTCTAACGAAATATTATCGTTAAAGATTTCGTTGTAAGGAATCGTATCTGAAGTAGACTGATTATCCATGATTAACGTATCACACTCAATATTTGAGCGAGCTCCTTCAGCGTTACGGCCAAAACGAACGATACCACGATACGTTACTTTACCGCCATGCTTCGAAATGGATTTCGAAACGATAGTCGATGAAGTGTTTGGTGCTAAGTGAATCATCTTAGCTCCAGCATCCTGATGCTGACCTTTTCCGGCAATCGCAATCGATAAAGTTAACCCGCGTGCACCTTCACCTTTTAAAATAACAGCAGGATATTTCATTGTTAACTTGGAACCGATATTTCCATCGATCCATTCCATTGTTGCATTTTCTTCACAAACTGCACGCTTTGTAACGAGGTTGAACACGTTATTAGCCCAGTTTTGAATTGTCGTATAACGGCAATAAGCGCCTTTTTTAATGATAATTTCAACAACGGCACTATGAAGTGAGTTCGTTGTATAAACAGGGGCTGTACAGCCTTCAACATAGTGGACATGAGCATCTTCATCAACGATGATCAAGGTACGCTCAAATTGTCCCATGTTTTCTGAGTTTATTCGGAAATACGCCTGTAATGGAGTATCTACCTTAACTCCCTTCGGAACATAGATGAAAGAACCGCCTGACCAAACAGCTGAATTTAATGCAGCGAATTTGTTGTCAGTTGGTGGAATAACCGTTGCCCAATGCTCACGGAAAATATCTTCATTTTCACGTAATGCAGAATCTGTATCCTTAAAGACGATTCCAAGCGCCTCTAAGTCTTCCTTCATATTATGATAAACTACTTCAGACTCGTATTGCGCAGAAACCCCTGCTAAATACTTTTGCTCAGCCTCAGGAATTCCAAGCTTATCAAATGTTTGTTTGATTTCTTCCGGCACTTCATCCCAAGACTTTTCAGAGCGCTCTGATGGTTTAACATAATAAGTAATTTCGTCAAAGTTTAATGAAGCTAGATCGCCGCCCCATTGAGGCATTGGCATATTGTAGAAATGCTCTAGCGACTTTAAGCGGAAATCAAGCATCCACTGCGGTTCATTTTTCATTTTTGAGATTTCCTCAACAATTTCACGGGTTAAACCGCGTTTTGATCGGAAAATGGAAACGTCTTTATCGGCGAAGCCATATTTGTAATCACCGATTTCAGGCATTTTTTTTGCCATCGTCGAATTCCTCCATTTCTTAATGCAGCCACCCTTGAGGGAATATTGTATCACTGCTTTAATTTTTCTAATTTATTACGAACATCTGCCATGTAACGAGATCAATTACTTGTCTTTATCGGATTCTTCTTCCAGACCTTTTTCCATTGCCTTCCATGCCAGCGTTGCACATTTAATTCGAGCCGGGAATTTGCACACGCCCTGTAAAGCTTCGATATCCCCAAGATCAAGACTTTCATCGTATTCTTTCCCTTGCATAATATTTGAAAATGCATGGGAAATCTCAATCGCATCATTGATCGATTTTCCTTTTATAGCTTGAGTCATCATCGATGCGGAAGACATCGAAATCGAACAGCCTTCTCCCTCAAACTTTGCATCAACCACGATTCCGTTCTCCACCTTCATCGTTAAGCGGATTCTGTCCCCACAGGTAGGGTTGTTCATGTTGACAGTTAAACTTCCCTCTTCTAAAACCCCTTTGTTTCTTGGGTTTTTGTAGTGGTCCATGATAACTTGACGATAAAGGGTATCTAAATTATTAAAAGACATCGCTAAAATACTCCTTTGTTTTAACAAGCCCGCTGACGAGCTTATCAATTTCCTCTTCCGTATTATACATATAGAAGCTGGCCCGCGCCGTTGCAGATGCCTTTAACCATTTCATTAAAGGTTGAGCACAATGGTGTCCTGCTCGAACCGCAATTCCCTCAGCATCCAAAACGGTCGCTACGTCATGGGGATGAACATCATCTAAATTAAATGTTATGACTCCGGCGCGATTTTTCGGATCTTTAGGACCGTAAATCGTAATGCCTTCAATCGTTGACATTTTTTCCATCGCGTATGCTGCTAATTTATGTTCATGTTCAAGGATTTGATCTAGCCCTACTTCTTGTAAAAAGTCGATCGCTACACCTAAGCCGATTGCACCAGCAATAATCGGTGTACCCCCTTCAAACTTCCAAGGGAGCTCTTTCCATGTTGAATCGTAAAGATCGACAAAATCAATCATTTCCCCGCCAAACTCAACAGGCTCCATTTTTTCAAGAAGATGCTTCTTGCCATATAAAACACCAATTCCGGTAGGACCGGCCATTTTATGGCCTGAAAAAGCTAGAAAATCGCAATCTAAATCTTGAACATCTATTTTCATATGAGGTACACTTTGTGCCCCATCCACTACCATAATCGCCCCGTTTTCATGAGCAATTTTGGCAATTTCCTTGATTGGGTTGATCGTCCCAAGAACATTTGATACCTGCATGACCGAAACAATTTTTGTATTCGGTGTAATCGTCGCACGCACTTCGTCCAAGGAAAGCGTCCCGTCTTCCTGAAGCGGGAAGTATTTTAATGTAGCACCTGTTTGTTTTGCTACTTGCTGCCAAGGAATGATGTTACTGTGATGTTCCATATAAGTGATGATGATTTCATCACCAGGGCCAAGGTTAGCTCCACCATAGCTTCTTGCTACTAAATTTAAAGAGGTTGTCGTTCCTCGTGTAAAAATGATTTCTTGCATTGATTTCGCATTAATGAACTTACGAACTTTCTCACGCGCTCCCTCATATCCATCGGTTGCTCTTGTTCCAAGTGTATGCACACCACGGTGAACATTGGAGTTATATTCACGATAATAGCGGTCGATCGCTTCTATGACTTGAACCGGTTTCTGTGAAGTCGCGGCGCTGTCAAGATATACAAGCGGATTCCCGTTTACTTCCTGATGTAAGATTGGAAACAAATTTCGGATATCTTGAATGTTCATTATTTTACTTTCCTTTCAATCACTTCAACCAACTGTTTCTTAACTCCTTCGATTGGTAATTCGTTCACAACCGGTGCTAAGAAACCGTGAATGATTAGGCGTTCTGCCTCTTTTTTAGGAATTCCACGACTCATAATATAATACAATTGAACAGGATCGACACGGCCAACAGATGCAGCATGCCCAGCAACAACATCATCCTCGTCAATCAACAGAATTGGGTTGGCGTCGCCACGAGCTTTTTCACTAAGCATCAACACGCGTGATTCCTGTTGCGCATCTGACTTTGAAGCACCATGTTCAATTTTACCAATACCATTAAAGATCGAAGAGGCGCTATCCTTCATGACGCCATGCTTAAGGATATGGCCAGTTGTATGCTTACCGAAATGAACCACGCTAGTTGTAAAGTTCTGTGTCTGTTCACCACGACCGACAACGACTGTCTTCGTATCTCCAAATGAACCGTCACCAATTAAGTTTGTGGTATTTTCTGAAATGGTATTTCCATCGTTCATTAAACCTAATGCCCACTCAATATGTGCGTCCTTATGTGCCACACCACGGCGATTCACATAAGTTGTAACCCCTTTCGCAAGAGTATCCACTGCACCGTATTGAACTTTGGCGTTACCGCCCGCGATAACCTCAGTTACAAGATTAAATATTCCTGCTGCTTCCGCAACCGTGGAAATATTGTTTTCAACGTATGTTACTGAGCTATTTTCTTCTGCTACTACTAAAATATGGTTGAAGAGATTAGCTTCTGCGTCATCATGGAGGAAGACCGCTTGAATCGGTTGAGTAACTTCTACATTTTTAGGGATGTATAAGAATACTCCTCCATTGATATAAGATGCGTGTAAAGCAGTTAAACGATGTTCATCCACTTTCACACCATTTTTCATTAAATAACGCTGAAGAAGATCCCCATGCTCGCGTGCAGCTGTAAAAATATCAGTAAAAATAACGCCTGCCTCTTGAACTTCCTTAGATAATGACAAATATGCAGGGCGGTTATTTCGTTGAATATATAAGTTGTTACTTGTAGAATCTAAATCAATTAACGCCTTTACATCTTGTGGAAGATCATTTAGTGACGCGAAATCCTCGCTTTTTACAATATGCTTTGAAAAATCGGTAAAGTTCCACTTGTCGATTTTTGTTTTATCCGGTCTTGGCATCGGCAGAATTTCAGCTTTCGCCAATGCCTGTGTACGAAATTCAGTTAACCAGGCTGGTTCGCCCATTTCTTTTGAAAAAGAACTGATATAGTCCTGATCAAACGGTAATTTTATTTCAGTTGTCATATTAATCCCCCCAACGCTTACGCTTCTTGCTCAACTGTTTCGTCTTCAATTCCTAGTTCTTTCTTGATCCAGTCGTATCCTTCTGCTTCTAAGCGTTGTGCTAATTCAGGTCCGCCGGACTTAACTACGCGACCTTGCATCATAACGTGAACGAAGTCAGGAGTAATATAGTTTAAAAGGCGTTGATAGTGAGTGATAACCAAACAGCCAAAATTTTCTCCGCGCATTTCATTAATTCCCTTTGAAACAACTTTCAAGGCATCAATATCTAATCCGGAGTCAATCTCGTCTAAAATAGCGATTTTTGGTTCAATCATCATTAATTGAAGAATCTCGTTACGCTTCTTTTCACCGCCTGAGAACCCTTCATTTAAATAACGCTGTGCCATATCTGGGTCCATTTCAAGGAACTCCATTTTAGAATCCATTTGGCGAATGAATTTCATTAAAGAAACTTCTTTTCCTTCTTCACGACGGCTGTTAATAGCTGAACGTAAGAAATCAGCATTTGTTACTCCATTAATCTCACTTGGGTACTGCATAGCGAGAAAAAGACCAGCACGTGCACGTTCGTCTACTTCCATTTCTAAAACATTTTGGCCATCCAATTCAATCGAACCTTGTGTCACTTCATATTTAGGATGTCCCATGATTGCTGAAGATAGAGTCGACTTTCCTGTACCGTTCGGACCCATGATAGCATGGAATTCTCCGCCTTTAATCTCTAAATTTACACCCTTTAAAATTTCTTTCCCCTCAATCGAAACATGAAGATCTTTAATTGTTAAAGTTGATCCTGCCATTTATAAATACCTCCATCACTTTGTATCTTTCAGCTTAATGAGCTGCGATTTTTTCATTCTCAATTTATTCTCATTACAATCTTATAACAAATGAAAACTGATATCAACATTTTAGCAGTAATAACATTTTTCTTTATATAGAACGAATAAAGATGAATAAAGAACAACTTTGGAATAATATCTACTATTTTTTCCTGATTACCTCTTTTCATGTATCATGCCTACAATGATAATTTCACCATATCTATTCTATCAAAATATCGGAAAGCTGACCCCTTTTTTGAGTCAGCCTTGGGGTTTTTTTTATCTTAACTGAACCTTTTCGTTTATTCCTTGTTTTAAATCAATTTTAACAAGATTTTAGTTTATTTAGAAAAAAGAGGGCCAGTGCAAGCACTGAACCCTCTGTTTAATGCATTTATTGAGCTAATAAAACAACACCTTTGTATTTTTCATTAATGAATTCTTGAATCTCATCAGATTTAAGAACTTCAACAAGTGTTTTAATTTCCTCGCGATTCTTATCTTCAGAACGAACCACAACTAGGTTCGCAGGTACAATGTCAGCAGCTTCAAATCCATTTTTCAAGCCGTACTTATTTGCGTCAATCCCGCCTTCTAATGCATAGTTACCATTGATGACAACTGCATCACCTTCACCATTTTCAAAAGATGAAGCCAATAGCTTTGCTTCAATAAGCGTTCCGAAATCAAGTTTCTTCGGATTTTCCACGATATCTTCTACTCTAGCGTTAGCGCCAACGCCTTTTTTAAGCTTAATTAAGCCAGCTTTTTCAAAAATAGGTAAAATACGACCATGGTCACTTAATGAATTACTCATAATAATTTTTGCACCTTCAGGAAGGTCCTTTATATCTTTATATTTCTTTGAATAAATTCCGATTGGTTCTTTGTGGATTTCGCCAACACTTACAAAATCATAATCTTTATTTTGTTCCATTTCTAGCTCTAAGTAACCAGGTGTTTGGAAATAGTTTGCATCAAGCTCTTTATCTCTTAAAGCAACGTTAGGTAGGATATAGTCTGTGAATACCTTTACTTCTAGGTCAATTCCTTTTTCCTTTAAAAGAGGCTTTGCAGCTTCAAGTACCTCAGCATGAGGAACAGCTGTTGCTCCAACTACTAAAGTTTTATTGCCATCCTTTTTGTCTTTCTTTGCAGTGTCATCGTCCCCGCCACCGCAAGCTGTTAACGTGAAAGCTAGTAATGCAACCAAGAATAAACTTAATAATTTTTTCATCCTTATTCCCTCCTGTTATCGTTTGTCTGTTTTTTTTGTAAAATAATCTCCAATAAATTGGATGATAAATACTAAAATTAAAATGGCAACAGTTGCTACAAATGTAACCTCCGGACGATTACGTTGGAACCCTTCCAGATAAGCAAAGTGTCCAAGTCCTCCAGCTCCAATTACTCCGGCCATTGCCGTAAAACTTACTAACGAAATTGCCGTAACAGTTATCCCCGAAATTAAAGCCGGTAACGATTCCGGAATTAATACTTTTAAAATGATGTGGGCGTGTGTTGCCCCCATCGATTGTGATGCTTCAATAACCCCTTTATCAATTTCCCTTAGGGCGATCTCAACCATTCGAGCGAAAAACGGTGCCGCTCCGATAATTAACGCAGGCAATGCCGCTTCCGCCCCCAACATCGTTCCTAACAATAGTTTCGTAAAAGGAATTAATAGAACGATTAAGATAATAAAAGGAATCGAGCGGAAAATATTTACGAAAGCTGCAATAATGACATTAATAAAGCGATTCTCCCATATGTTTCCCTTATCGGTTAAAAATAACAACAAACCTAGCAGTAACCCTAATATAAACGTTGCCAACACCGAAATGGATGTCATATAAATCGTTTCTTTTGTTGCTTCTATTAATAAATCCCATTTTACTGTTTCAAATAGATTAGTCATTACGAATCACCTCCACCCCTACTTGCTGGGAGTGAATAAAGTCAATCGCCTTATCTATTTCTGACTTTTCGCCATCAAGATGTATAAACAATGTTCCATAGGAACCCGTTTGTGTTTGTGAAATTTTCCCTTGCAGAATCGTTACCGTTAAGGCAAATTGCCGGATAAGGTTAGCAATTACTGGCTGTTCCGCAGCTTCCCCAACAAAAGTTAGCTGGACAACCTGTCCACTTGGATAGCGCTTCAACAGATGCTCGACTGTTTCTTTTGTTTCCTCTGGCTCAGTCACTTGCTTAACAAAACGCTTCGTAATTGGCTGGACCGGATTTTTAAATACCTCTAACACCGGACCAAGCTCAACAATCCTTCCATCCTCCATAACCGCGACACGGTGGCATATTTTTCTGATAACATGCATTTCGTGTGTAATGAGGACGATCGTAAGCCCTAACCGTTTATTAATATCAACTAATAAATCTAAAATTGAATCAGTTGTTTGCGGGTCTAAGGCAGATGTCGCTTCGTCACAAAGCAATACCTTTGGGTTATTCGCCAGTGCTCTGGCAATCCCAACTCTCTGCTTTTGGCCGCCGCTTAGCTGTGCTGGATAGGCATCTTCTCTACCCTCAAGTCCGACTAATTTAATTAATTCATCAACGCGTTTGACCCGCTCTTGTTTCGAAACACCTGCAATTTCAAGTGGAAATGCGATGTTTTCACGAACGGTTCTTGACCAAAGCAAGTTAAAGTGTTGAAAGATCATGCTTATTTCTTGTCGGGCCTGTCTGAGTTCATTTCCTTTTATTTTGGAAACCTCACGTCCAGCTACATTAATCGTACCTTCTGTCGGGATCTCAAGTCCGTTAAGCATTCGGATTAATGTACTTTTTCCGGCTCCGCTATAGCCAATGACACCGAAGATTTCTCCTTCTTTTACCTCTAAATTCACATTATCGACGGCAACAACACGTCCTGATTTAGAAGGATAAATCTTTTTTACTCCATTTATAGAAATCATAGGATCACCCTCTTTTTTCTTTATAGCCCTTGTAAAAAAACGGATTGTATCTCATTATGTTTTGAATGTTCTTAACTATTCATTCATAACGATTCAATAGATTGACAAGCTATCCCTTTCAATCTATATGCATTTCCTTTGCAAATGCTATTGCAATGTAACTAAGCATTGATTCTGAAATAATAAAAAATGCCTCTCTGCAGATAAGCAGAAAGGCATAGTAATGTTCTATTCCCTTCTCTCATCTTCCAAAGCGTCTGCTTTGTGTGAATTGGCACCTTTTCAAATTGCATCGAGCAATTTGACGGTTGCCGGGCTTCATAGGGCACGTCCCTCCACCTCTCTTGATAAGAGCAAATATATTTATTATTTTTAAAATTTCCGATAACAAACTTAGCTATGAAAGTGATTTTATCACGGAGTAAAAATAGGTGTCAATATATTTTTTATACTAAAATAATTTTTCTGACAAATTCGATAACCTTATTCTATTGAGGATAACCCAGTAGCTTCTTTAATCGCTTGTTCAAGGTCCTCGATTAGATCCTCCACATTTTCAATTCCAATTGATAGTCGAATAAGATCCTCTGGTACACCAGCTGCTGCCAAGCCTTCTTCGTCTAATTGCTGGTGAGTCGTGCTTGCAGGATGGATGACTAAACTTTTTGCATCGCCTACATTGGCTACATGGGTCCAAAGATTTAATTCATTAATAAATTTCGCCCCTGCTTCTCGGCCACCTTCAATTCCAAAGACAACGACAGAACCTGGACCTTTTGGCAAATATTTATCAGCAAGCGCTTTGTCAGGATGCCCCTCATTACCAGGATATAAAATCCATTTAACTGCAGGATGAGCATCTAGATATTCAATAATTTTTTTCGTATTAGCGATATGCTCCTTCATACGAACATGGAGTGTCTCCAATCCTAATGTAATCTGGAAAGCATTAAGCGGACTAAGAGCAGGCCCCATATCTCTCAATAACTGAACTCTTGCTTTTACGATATATGCAGCAGCTCCAATTGCTTCGCTATAGACAATATCATGGTAGCTTGGATCAGGCTGTACAAAGCCTGGGAACTTGCCTGTACCCCAATCAAATTTTCCGCCATCCACGATGACTCCGCCCATGGTCGTTCCATTGCCGCCTAACCATTTAGTTGCAGAGTGGATAACAATATCAGCACCAAATTCAATTGGCTTTAATAAATAAGGTGTTGCAAAGGTATTATCTACGATTAGCGGAACGCCTGCTTCATGAGCAATTTCCGCCACTTTTTCAATATCTAATATTCTTAAGCTTGGATTTCCGATCGTTTCAGCGAATACAGCCTTAGTTTTGTCCGTGATCGCTGCTCTGAAGTTTTCAGGATCCTCAGCATTAACGAACTTAACATTTATTCCATATTTAGGAAGGGTTATCGCAAACAGATTGTATGTACCTCCGTAAAGAGTGGAAGCAGCGACAATTTCATCGCCAGCCTGGGCAACATTTAAAATGGCGATGGTAATGGCTGACATTCCGCTTGCTAATGCTAAGGCACCGATTCCCCCTTCTAATAATGCGACTCTTTCTTCAAGAACGGTAACGGTTGGGTTATGTATACGGGTATAAATATAACCTGGCTCTTTTAGAGCAAATAAATTAGCAGCGTGTTCTGTATTTTCGAATTGGTAGGCATTGCTCATGTAGATGGGAACCGCTCTTGCCCCGGTTACTGGGTCTGGAGCTAATCCTCCATGTACACTTAAAGTCTCGAAACGATAATTCTTTTGTTTTTCACTCATTCTCTTTCTCTCCCCTAATATTTTTTTAGGCTTTGTTAAATTTGTCTGTTGATTACAGCGAGAGGTGCTCCCTTTCCGCGGGGGAGTCCGGGAGCCTCCTCGGCGCAAGCGCCTGTGGGGTCTCCCGAGACACCTTCTCCCGCAGGAGTCTCGCACCTTCCGCTCCAATCAACAGATGCTCATAAACAAACAATGTTCTTTAACACAGCCATTTTTTTAAAAACCAAAAAACCCTCTTCTTTTCATAAGAAGAGGGTTGGAGCTCAGTCTCTTCTTATCTTTCAGAGCTTACACTCTGCTGGAATTAGCACCGCGTTCATAACCGGTTGCCGGGCGTCATAGGGCCAGTCCCTCTACCTCTCTTGATAAGAACTTAATATTCACATTTATTTGAAAATAATAGTATCATAGGAAATTTATTTAAGTCAACATACATTTGTTAAATTTTCCAGGTCCGGCTCCTCAGATGATCCCTGTTTCGTTAAAAATAAGACAGCCTCAAGCAATAATATCTTTCTTAACGAAGCAGATACCGTCAGAAGTTGATGACTGACAGCTTCACGAAGCTTCATTTTACCTCCCAACAAATGGACTGCAGTACTGTAGCTGGAGACAATGGTTACGACATCATCCTGACCCTCAGGAAACTTTTCAAGCATTTGGGCAACTCCATTTTCGACGGAAAGGAAATACTTCCCTCTGTCTGTATCAAAACATATCCTTAATTCCCGACTGTTTCCTAAATTATGAATGTGACTCTTTTGGTTATAGTCATGAATAAAGGTATCCAACAAACACCCCATCGTGATCACCTCACCTATACCATTTAGATGAATTGATTATTTTTTCATACAAATATGGCACTGATCGAAATGCATATAATTTTTCTGCCACGACCCCTTCTTTTATAAAAAGCAGGCAAGGTACACTTTCGATTGTTAACTGTGCAGCTAGTTCCGGAAAGAAATTAACATTCAGCTTTCTAATCTCAATCTCCGGTAAAAGCTCCTCAATCACTGTTAACATTATCCCGGAAACCTGGCAGGTTCCGCACATGGGTGTGTAAGTATAAATGAGCCCATTAAAATGACGCTTGAAGATGGAATCGATTTGCTCCGTTGACATTTCCTGCATCGTATTACTTCATCCTCTTTCTAAAAACTGCGTAAAAACATCAATATTTGCTTGAAGTAACACCGTCGCTAAATGATGCTCCGGTGCTGTGGCAACCTCCTTATACGACTTATCAATATAGAGGTGCTCTGCTTCGGGAAATTCTTTTTTAAATTGTTTTCGCAGTTTTTCTCCTGCTTTATCAGCATCCACTAAAATATATACATCCTTATCTATAACAGAGTCAATCAATTCTTCCAAACGATTCAGTCCGATTGTTCCATTCGTGCAAATGATTTCAATAGGTTCCTTGATAATACCCTTTACCTTCTTTTTATCGGAGGTTCCCTCAACAATGATGACCTTTTCAATCGCCTGTTTCATATTTATCACCTAAAAACGAAGATGTATTTATAGTAGATTATTCTATATTCAATAAGTTGGTGTTGTATTCCTGCTATATCTCTCAATTACTAATATTTTGCCTAAACTAATCACAAAAGCGGAAGCGCCCGGGTAGCGACGTATGGACTGGAGCACATCGACTGAGATAAAGGAAACACGAAGAGCGATAGCGATTCGATGTTGACTTATCGTAGGGAGGTGGGCGAAGTCCACTAGTCGTTGGGCGCTGGAGCTGGACGTGTCTTACGCAGTAAAAGTATCTACAGTATTGAAATCTATAATTCCTTAATTGTAAAAAAACGCCTTGAACCCAAGGCGTTAAAACATTACTCTGCATTTATCATTTCTTCATACTGCTCCGCAGTCATTAACTTCTCAATTTCACTTAGGTCAGATGGTTCAACGACAATCATCCAAGCTTTTTCGTATGGAGATTCATTCACAAATTCAGGGCTGTCGGTTAAATCTTCATTAATTTCCACAACAGTGCCGCTAATCGGTGCATATAATTCAGAAACAGTCTTAACGGATTCAACACTTCCGAAAGGCTCATCGACAACAACTTTATCTCCTACTTCAGGAAGTTCAACAAAAACAATGTCCCCTAATTCAGATTGAGCAAATTGGGTAATCCCCACGCGTACTTTATCTCCTTCAACCTTTACCCACTCATGTTCATTAGAATAACGTAATTCTTTTGGAATACTCATCGATTGTTAATCCTCCACTCTTATTATCATTTAACTCCACGTTTGTGCAAATTCGTCTTCCTTAAATCCTACTGTAACCTTCGTTCCGTCGGAAACGATAGGCCGCTTTATTAACATTCCATCGGATGAAAGCAAATCTAATAATTCAGACTCACTGGCTTTACCAATCATGTCCTTAACTCCAAGATCACGGTATTTTTGGCCGCTCGTATTAAAAAATTTCTTAAGCTCCAAACCGCTTCGTTGATATAATTCCTCCAGTTCCAGTCTGGAAGGAGGATTCTCAACAATATGTATTTCGTTATAGTCTATGTTGTGGTCTTCCAACCACTTTTTCGCCTTCCGGCACGTACCACACTTCGGATACCAGTAAAAGGTTAAACCCATTTTTTCACCTCCATGTTATTTTGCCCAAATGATCATTCTTTGTAAAACATGAAAATAAAAAATTCACATCTAAAAATCAAGAAGAACTTCTTTAAAAACTATTCGACCCTTTTTGTAAAAATCCTTTAAAAAAATAATAAGGTCTTCCGTTTAAAGAGGAAGACCTTATTAAAAGTAATCTTAGAACCCTTGTTGCTTAAACAAAGTATTTTTCAGCCACAATAAGTTTGTCGGCAGCTTCACGTTTTTTTGCAATAACATTAATTGGGGTATGACGTGTAAATTTCCGCAATGCAGATAAAAGCATACGAAGCGTGTCACCGGTTTCAACCGCTATTAATATTTCTTTTGCATCTTGTTCTAGTTTATTAAAGGCTTCCTGACAGAAAATTTGTGTATATAACAGTTTTTGTTTACTCTTTTCCAGTCCATTCTTTCTAATCGCTTTTTCAGTTCTGAGCACAACGGATTCCATTGCATAAGCACTCGAAATAATATCAGCTATATTTGCTAAAATTTCCTGCTCCTTTTCCAATGATTTTCCATATTTTTGGGCAGCTAACCCTGCAGCCAATAGCCCAATCTTTTTCGCATTACTTGTTAAGTATTTCTCTTGGGCTAATGGCTCATCTCCAGGCTCAATTGGCATCATCATCATGAGCTCCTCTTGCAAGGTCTGTGCTTTTTGGAAAAGTGGCAGCTCTCCTTTTATCGCCTTGCGGATGAAGGTTCCCGGGACTAATAGACGGTTAATCTCATTTGTTCCTTCAAAAATTCGATTAATGCGCGAATCACGATACGCTCTCTCGATTTCATATTCCTGCATGAACCCGTATCCACCGTGGATTTGTACCCCTTCATCTACCACGTAATCCAGTACTTCCGAGGCAAAAAATTTATTTAAGGAGCATTCGATCGCATATTCAGCAATCGAAGCGGCAACTTCTTTACGATCTTTCACTTGTTCCTCGGTTAATTGACCCATTCGCTCTTCATAAAGACCGACAGTCCGATAAACGGATGTTTCAGCCGCATAAAGCCTTGCTGCCATTGTGGCAAGTTTTTCTTTTGTTAAATTAAATTGCGAAATAGGTGTTTTAAACTGCTGGCGCCCGTTTGCATACTTCACGGTCACTTCAAAAGCTCGTTTTGACCCGCCAACCGCGCCAACTCCAAGCTTATAACGACCAATATTTAAAATATTAAAAGCAATCACATGACCTTTTCCAGGGTCTCCGAGGAGATTTTCTCTTGGAACCGGTACATCTTCTAAAATTAACGTCCTGGTTGATGAGCTCTTGATTCCCATTTTCTTTTCTTCCGCACCTGTTGAGACGCCTGGAAAATCTCTTTCAACAATAAACGCTGTAAAATGTTCTCCATCAATTTTTGCATAAACAATGAACACATCCGCAAAACCCGCATTGGTTATCCACTGTTTTTCACCATTTAAGATAAAATGGGTTCCTTCCGCGTTTAATTTTGCGGTAGTCTTTGCTCCCAGCGCATCAGAACCGGATCCAGGCTCAGTCAGCGCGTAGGCTGCCAGCTTTTCTCCCGTTGCTAGCGCAGGTAGATACTTTTGTTTTTGTTGTTCATTTCCAAAAAGAATAATTGGCAGCGAGCCTATACCAACATGGGCACCATGTGACAACGAAAACCCACCGGCACGCGCCATTTTTTCAGTTATTAACGCTGAACTAATCTTGTCTAACCCCAAGCCGCCGTATTCTTCTGGTACGTCTGCTCCTAATAGCCCAAGTTCCCCAGCTTCCTTTAACAGGCGAACAGTCCGATCAAACTCGTGCTTTTCCAAATATTCCACCTCAGGCAGAACCTCATTGACCACAAAATCCTCAGTCGTTTTGGCAATCATGATTTGTTCGTCCGTTAAGTCTTCAGGTGTCCACATCCGTTCGTATCCAATATCTTCTATTAAAAAGCTTCCACCTTTAATAAAGCGTTCGGTTTGATTTGACATTTGCCTTCCCCCTTTTCATTATAAGCTAGCTGAACAATTCAAAATTCCAAGCCTTATAGGATTAGAGCAGTTCAAAAACTCCTGCTGCTCCCATTCCGCCACCTATGCACATCGTTACAATCCCAAACTGCTCATTGCGACGCTTCATTTCATGAATCAATGACAAGGTCAGCTTCGTACCGGTACAACCTAGCGGATGACCAAGTGCAATCGCTCCACCGTTCACATTCACCTTATTTTCATCTAGACCTAGTTCTCGAATGATTTGCAATGATTGCGACGCAAACGCTTCGTTTAATTCAATTAGACCAATATCAGCAAGTTCAAGACCTGCCAGTTTAAGTGCTTTTGGAATCGCAACAATCGGACCTATTCCCATCACTTCGGGCGGAACCCCGCCAACCGCAAACGATCGAAATTTCGCCATCGGCTTTAATCCTAATCCTTCGGCTTTTTCCCGGTCCATTATCATCACAGCAGCTGCTCCGTCACTTGTTTGCGAGGAATTACCGGCTGTCACAGTGCCTGTTACGGAAAAGGCCGGCCGCAGTTTTGCTAACGCCTCCAAATTCGTATCAGGCCGTACCCCTTCGTCTTGCTTAAACTGAATGGTCTTTTCAACCAAGCGATGATTTTGGTCAACGGATCGTATCGTCACATCTACAGGAACAATTTCCTCATCAAATATCCCGGCTTGAAGGGCAGCCGCTGCCCTTTGATGGCTTCGAACCGAAAAAGCGTCTTGATCCTGACGGGTGATTCCATATTTTTTTGCGACTTCCTCGGCGGTATGGCCCATAGCCATATAGTATTCCGGTGCAGATTCTGCAAGTTTTACATTTGGGCGGACTACATGGCCCAGCATTGGCACCATACTCATTGACTCAACACCGCCAGCAATAATCGTATCGGCGTGACCAAGCATGATCTTTTCGGCCGCAAAGGCAATGGCCTGTAACCCCGATGAACAGTAACGATTTATTGTGATTGCCGGTACGGTGTATGGCAGGCCAGCCAAAGCTCCAATATTTCGAGCCATGTTTAAGCCTTGCTCGGCTTCCGGTGTTGCACACCCAATGATGAGATCATCGATATTTCCTTCATAATTGCCTGCACGACGTATTGTTTCCTTTACAACAAGAGCTCCTAAATCATCTGGCCGCACATGGGCCAATGTTCCCTTCTTTGCCTTTCCAACCGGTGTTCTGGCTCCACTAACGATAACCGCTTCTCTCATCTGAGTTTCCCCTCACATTCTCATTTAAAGTTCATCAAATTCAGTAAAGAAAGTATCTATGAATCTACTAAGTTAGTTACGCAACGGTTTCCCTTTTAATAACATGTGCTGCATTCGCTGTTGTGACTTTGGTTCAGCAACTAAGCTTAAGAACGCTTCTCTCTCTAAGTCTAATAAATATTGCTCATCGACTTCCGTTCCAAATGAGACTTTTCCTCCAGCGATCACATAGGCGAGCTTTTTAGCAATCTTTAAGTCATGCTCAGAAATATACCCAGAATAAAACATCGATTGAGCCCCAAGTAACAAAGCAGCGTAACCTGTTTCACCTACGACTGGAACTTTCTTTCGAACAGGCGGTTGATAACCATTACGGTCTAAAGCCAGCACTTTTTGTTTTGCATCATAAATTAGGTGGTCTCCATTTGTGCTGATGTCGTCTTTCCCGGTTAGGAAGAAATTCTCTCGTGCTTCTTCGGCTGATGACGAGACTTTCGCCAACGCTATTTTCTCAAACACACTGTTCGCAACCTTTTGTAAATCCACTTCAACTCCTTGAGGAATCGCATTTAGGTGCTTAATATACAATTCTTTATTGCCCCCGCCGCCAGGGATTAAGCCCACCCCAACTTCGACAAGTCCAATATACGTTTCCGGTGCAGCTTGGATACTGGCAGCAGGTAAACAAACCTCTGCTCCTCCCCCAAGTGTCATTCCAAAAGGTGCCGCAACAACTGGTTTATTGCAGTATTTAATTTTCATCATCGCTTGCTGGAAGCTTCGAACGACTAAATCCAGTTCAAAAATATTGTCGTCCTGTGCTTCCATCAGAATCATCGCCAAGTTAGCGCCCACACAGAAATTTTTCCCTTGGTTGCCGATGACGAGTCCTTTGAAGTTCTTTTCTACTTCTTCAACGGCATAGGTAATCATTTGAGTAATATCGGGGCCAATTGCATTATTTGGCGAATGAAACTCTAGTAGCGCTACCCCGTCACCAAGGTCAATTAAGCTAGCACCGGAATTTTTCTTAATCACCCTGTTGTCTTGTTTTTTAAGCTGTTTAAGATTGATTTTTTTAGGATTTTCTACGTTTTTTTTGTACTCGCCATTGTGATAATAAACGAGTTCCCCATCCTGTTCTTGATAGAATGATGTCTGTCCGTTGTTTAGCATTTGTTTGATCCACATCGGAATGACTGTGCCAGCCTCTTCCATTTTCAATACCGATCTTTCTAAACCGATAGCATCCCAAGTTTCAAACGGGCCCAGTTCCCAGCCAAAGCCCCATTTCATTGCCTGATCGATCGCGATAATATCATCGGCAATCTCCCCGACCAGTTCTGCAGCATACACAAGGACTGGGGATAAAATATTCCAGAGGAGCTCACCGGCCCGATCGTCCGCAAATACAAGCGCTTTCAATTTGTTTTTTACACCTTTTTCTTGCTTGCTCATTTCCAGTGCTGGTGTTCTTAATTTTTTGGATGCTTCATATTCTAATGTATTCGGATTTAGTTCGAGAATTTCTTTTCCTTTTTTAAGGTAAAAACCTTGACCGGACTTGCTTCCTAACCAGCCCTTTTGAAGCATTTCTTTTATAAATGACGGAACTTGAAAAACATCTTTTTCTGTCCCACTAACCTGCTCATATACGTTATTAGCAACGTGAACAAATGTATCAAGACCGACAACATCAAGTGTTCTGAAGGTGGCACTCTTCGGGCGTCCAATCAGCGGCCCTGTAACTGAATCTACTTCACCAACACTGTAGCCTCCTTGAAGCATCTGCCCAACAGTTATAAGAAGGCCATATGTTCCGATTCGATTGGCTATAAAATTCGGGGTATCTTTAGCAACAACCACACCCTTACCAAGAACATCTTCGGCAAATGTTTTCATAAACTTAAGAACATGATCGGTTGTATATTGTGTTGGAATGATTTCAAGTAATTTTAAGTAGCGTGGAGGATTAAAGAAATGGGTTCCAAGAAAATGGGCTTTGAAATCCTCAGATCGCCCTTCAACCATTGCTTCAACGGAAATTCCGGATGTATTGGAGCTGACGATGCTTCCCAGCTTGCGATATTGATCCACTCTTGCAAATATCTGCTGCTTTATCTCTAATTTTTCAACAACAACTTCGATAATCCAGTCCGCTTCTTGGAGTCTTTCAAAATCATCCTCAAAATTTCCTGGTTCAATAAGAGCTAAATTTTTCTTCGAAGTGAGCGGTGCCGGTTTTTGTTTAAGTAAATTTTGAAGTGCCTGATTACTAAAACGATTTCGAACTGGTTTGTCTTCGACGGTGAGGCCTTTTGCTTTCTCATCCGCGGTTACATCATTCGGCACAATATCTAGAAGCAAAGTCGGAATGCCCAGATTGGCTAAATGTGCAGCAATTCCTGATCCCATTACACCGGAGCCTAATACCACAGCCCTGTTTATTCGTTGAATCATTGTCCTTCCTCCTCCAACACGTTATTGAATGAATACTCATTCATTTTTATGCCAAAAAAATTCGAATTACTAATTCGTACTTATAATATAAAATATTTTGAATATTAACGCAATATTCATCTTTTAAAATATGAATTTTTTTTAAAATGAGGAATTACCTTTTTGGGCAAGTTAAAAATGGAGGTGAGATCATGGCCAAACGTCAAAAAAATCCTTCGAAAGCTGGGATTAGTGCGGCAAGTGTTAAGGGGAATGCTGGACCTGGAATAGAAACAGGTGGACCCGACAAGCAAAATAGCCAAAACAGCCAGTTTAAAAAACGTTAAATTCCTTAATAAGTCAGGCCTCACTACCATCTAATTTTCACAATTGGCTGCATTAAAGAACACTGTTGATTGGAGCGGAAGGTGCGAGACTCCTGCGGGAGAAGGTGTCTCGGGAGACCCCACAGGCGCTTGCGCCGAGGAGAAGGAAAAGCGGAAGCGGCTTGCCCAGGGGCGACAGGCATAAGCCAAGCCGGCATGAAGGTCGTTCTTTGACCTTCTTGACGGATTGGCTTATGACCCCGAGCCCCTAGCCGCTGCAGCTAGACAGGCTCCCGGACTCCCCCGCGGAAAGCGAGCACCTGAGCGGAAATCAACAGCCCAATATTACAGAGCAAAAAAATGGTTCCATGCGTGAATCAAAATGGAGGTAGTGAGGTCCGCTCTTTCTTATTCATTTATCTATACGCCAGTTGTCACTTTTTTAATATTCCCTTTAAAACAAAAGTAACATTGGCTGGCCGTTCTGCTAATCTGCGCATAAAATATCCATACCAGTCTGTTCCATAAGGGACATAAACCCGTGTTTTATACCCTTCATTCACCAAATCTAATTGTCTTTCAGGGCGAATCCCATACAGCATTTGAAATTCAAATAAATCATTTGGAATACTATATTCCTTTACAAGATTCTTCGTATACTCAATAATGGCATCATCGTGTGTCGCAACCGCTGTATAATTACCATTAAGCAGATGCATCTTGATGATTTTCTTAAAATTTTCATCGACATCCGTCTTTTCTGGAAAAGCTACCTCAACCGGCTCCTTATAGGCCCCCTTCACTAATCGCAAATTTGGAGAATACTCATTTAAGTCCTCAATATCTTTTTCTGAGCGGTATAAATAAGCTTGAATAACGGTTCCAACGTGATGGTATTCAAGCTTTAATTGCTTAAATAAATCAATCGTTTTTTGACAGCGTGTGAAATCCTCCATATCAATCGTGACAAACACATTGTTTTGCTTTGCCGCATTAAGAATGCGCCGCATATTTTTTAGCACCACTTGATTAGAAATGTCCAAGCCCATTGAGGTCAATTTTAACGAAAGCTGGGAATTTAGCTCTTCTCGGCCAATCAAATGAATGGCCTCGATCGTGTTATCCGCCATCGTAAAGGCTTCAGCTTCACTGTCAACAAATTCCCCAAGGTAATCAATCGTTACCGCTAACCCTTTACGATTTAAATCTTTGATTACTTCTACTGCCTGACTGATTGTTTCACCTGCTACAAATCGTGAAGCACCAAATCGAAGACCATACCTTTTTGCCAGTTTCGTAAGCAATCTATTTTTAGATAAAAACAAAAACAAATCGCGCATTAATTCTTCCATCGTGGCCCCTCCCCACTTTTATAGAAATACGAATTATTATTTTTTCTAGTGACAGTTTGCTGGACATGTATAGCAGCTTTTTGAATGATGACTAAGTTGATTTGAAAAACAGCACGTCTTCCGAACACGAATTTCTTGATTATGAATTTCATTAAAAACTGGTTCGCTATAATACTTCGTCAAAGGATTTTGATGATATCCGCCAAATAGTTCCCCGGTTGTTTCTTTTACAATGTAGCGAAGATCATCTAAAGCTCTTTTTCGGACATGAGGATCATCTATTTCGCTTAATACGGATTCGTACAGCCAGAAAATATAAACCGCAATATTTTCCCAAAGAACGTATTTTGAAATTTTCGTATGTTGAACGAACTTTGAGATTACAGGAAATAAATGATCTCTAAACAAATTGGTTATAGCTTCTTTGCGCCATTCATCACGATTACCCGTATTGAACTCAGAAAAGGAAAGATTTTTAAAATAAAAGGAAGGCAGCCACAAGTCGTCTTGTTTATGTGACTCAATCGATACATTCGAAAATTCGATGTTTAAACGTTTATTCCAAACGGTCATCGCATATAAGTAGATAGCAGGCAAAAAAGCATATCGTTTAATGAAAATGGAGGCCGTTACTTTGTCACTTGGAGAGCCGAATTCTGATGTGAGCTTCTGTAAATACTCTCGGCAACACTCGTTATTTCCCAGTAAATTTGTTAACTCAATGGAAAGTTCAGCCTTGACTTTTGTATCTGTCAGCCTAAATCCTTTTAGAATTGAAATTTCCTGTTCAGTAAGATGACTAAGACTAAGCATTGGCAACTTGCCCTTTCTGAAGAATACATCTGCCCTTCCCATAGGGGATACATAAAGGTGTTCCAAATAACGGATCGATCGTGACTTCACAATCCATATCAAACACATTTTTAACAAGATTACAGTTGATGATATTTTCCGGCTTCCCTTGGGCATAAATCGTCCGATTTCTTATCGCTACAATATTATGAGCATAACGACATGCTAAATTTAAATCATGAAGGACCATGACAATCGTTCGGTTTTCTTGCTCATTCAATTCAAATAATAAATCGAGGATTTCAATTTGATGGGTCAAATCTAAATAGGTTGTCGGTTCATCAAGAAGAATGACTTCTGTATCCTGAGCAAGGGTCATCGCAATCCATGCACGCTGTCTTTGACCACCGGATAAAGAATCAACTGTGCGATCCTTAAATGGTTCCATACCAGTTGCCTTAAGAGCATCATTTACTTTTTGTTCGTCCTCCTGAGACCATTGCTTCAACCATGTTTGGTAAGGATATCGCCCTTGTTTTACAAGCTGTAACACCGTTAATCCTTCCGGGGCATTCGGGGATTGGGGCAGGATGGCCATTTTTTTTGCAACATCCTTCGTCGACATGCTCGAGATGAACGCTCCATCTAGTAACACTGCCCCTGTTTTTGGCTTAAGCAATCGGGCAATTGAACGTAGAAGGGTTGATTTCCCGCAGCCATTTCCACCTATAAAAACGGTAATTTCACCCTTTGGGATTTTTAAATTCAACTCTTCAATAATAATGGTTTCTCCATATGAAAGTGTAAGATTATTCGTTTCAATAGCCGATTTCATTACGCCCACTCCTTTACTGACCGATCAATTTCTATTAATTTCTTGTTATAAATAATAAGTATATAAAATAAGGTGCTCCAATACTGGCTGTAAATACACCGGCAGGAATTTCTAATGGGGAAAATAACGTTCTTCCAATTAAATCAGCCATCATGACAAGAATGGCACCGATCAGTGCTGAAACAGGTAATAGCGCCCCGAATGCTGAACCTACTAATCTTCTCGCCATATGTGGAGCCATTAGTCCGACAAAACCAATCCCGCCGGCAAACGCTACCGCCCCGCCAATAAGGCCGGTACTTAACAACAACAAAATAAAGCGGTGGCGTTGAATATTGCTTCCTACACCAATCGCAATTTCATCACCTAACTCTTGAATATTTACGTTACGTGCATACATAAAGGTGATGAACAGCAAGACTAAAATCCACGGCACAAGAATCGCAACATTGTCCCAATTAGACCCGTATACTGTTCCAGTAATCCAAATATTAGCCTGACTAGCTTGATAAATTGGACCAAATACCATCATCAAGGTAGTTAAAGCCTTCATTAACGTCATCATTCCAATTCCAATTAGAACTAGCCTTATCGGAGATACTCCATTTTTCCAGGCAAGGAAATAAACAAGAAGAGCGACTATTGCCGCACCGACAAACGCAGCTACAGGCATCCACTTTATACTTACGATTAACGCATTATTTTCATCACTAAAAATCGCCAAAAATCCAACTACAGCAACAGCAGCGCCCCCGGTAATTCCCAGAATATCCGGAGAAGCAAGCGGATTACGGATCATCCCCTGCAGGATTCCACCTGCTACAGCCAATCCCATTCCAACCATTAACGCAACAAGAATCCTAGGTAAACGAAAAGATTGGATAATCAAACGATCCATCTCTTCTCCACCGCCTAATAATACTTGAAGTACTCTCAGCGGACCGATTTTCATTTCTCCAAGACCAGTGCTGACGACAAACACGGCTGCTGTAACAAGCAATAAGCAAAGAGACACGAATAAAGCACGTTTATCGACTAAAAAAGAAATCTTCCCTTTAAAAATACGTAAGCTTTTATAATGATTCATCAACCATTGAACCCCTTTCTCGCAATATAAATAAAGAATGGAGTACCAATGATGGCAGTCATTACACCGACCGGCATTTCCTCTGGCATCACGATGTATCGTGCCGTAATATCAGCAGCAAGCAATAGAATACCACCCAATAATCCTGAGAAAGGGATAACCCATTTGTGATCGTTCCCAACAATAAAATGGGTTAGATGCGGAATCACAATCCCAATAAAGGCAATCGGTCCGGCAACAGCAACGGCTCCTCCTGATAACAGAATGACGATGATCACCGAAACAATTTTGATGAATCCAGTATTTAATCCTAATCCTTTGGCGACGTCTTCCCCCATTGCGAGAACATTCAGTTTCGAAGATATGAAAAGGGCAGCTAGCCAGCCGAAGGCGAGATAAGGAAGAACGGCAGTTAAATTTTCTAATTTTCTTCCGGCAACTGAACCTGCAAGCCAAAACAAAACTTGCTCCAACGCTGATTCGTTTAACACAAGCAGTCCCTGAGTTAACGAGGCAAACATCGCCGTCATCGCTGCGCCCGCTAAAGTAAGTTTCATTGGCGTCAGCCCTTCCCGGCCAACAGAACCAACCAGATATACACTAATGGCTGCAATGGCAGCACCAAGAAAAGATACCCATGTAAACACCTGCAAATTACTAAGCGAAAAGATCGTAACAGCAATCACTACTGCGAGACCTGCTCCGGCGTTTACCCCGAAAAACTCAGACGAGGCGAGCGGATTTTTCGTCAGTGTTTGCAATAATACTCCGGTTATCGCTAAACTTCCCCCAACCGCGGCAGCAATAAGGGCCCGTGGCAGTCTAACAGTTTGAATAATTAAATGTTCATTTGTCCCATTAAAATTTGTAAATGAATCGATGGCCATTTTCCACGAGGTATCGGTATACCCGTAAACTACACTTGCGCACATTAGCAATAGTAACAGGGTGAAGGTAATGATGAATCCTGCCCATTTATCTCTAGTATTTTTTAATAGCATCGTTTTACCTCTTTATAGTTTTAAAGATTATTTCATTATCAGTCTATTGTAGTTGAGAATCATTGTCAATTAGTTTGAGAATCATTTTCAACTATACACCTTCTATCTGTACTCATTTTTCCAGGTTCAATTGAAAATCATTTTCAATTAGTGCTTGACAGACTGATTAGTTTGATTTTATGATTAAGTTGTAATTGAAAATGATTATCATTAACAACAAGGTGGAGGCTACATACATATGAAAAATCTTAAGTTATTACTTACTCTTCTTTTCATGACTTCTGTTTTCTTGCTGGCGGCTTGTGGCAGCAATGAAGCTGAAAAACCAGCCCAAACGAAAGAAAAGGATGTTAAGACAGAAGATACGAGCTACACGGTACAGCACGCGATGGGAGAAACAACATTAGACAAGACACCCGAACGCGTCGTTATTTTAACAAACGAAGGAACTGAAGCATTGCTGTCAATGGGTGTTACACCAGTAGGTGCCGTTCAATCTTGGACTGGTGATCCTTGGTACGACCATATTGCCAAGGATATGAAGGATGTTCAAGTAGTTGGAGTTGAATCACAAGTTAATGTTGAAGCCATTGCTGCATTAAAGCCTGATCTCATCATTGGAAACAAAATGCGTCAGGAAAACATTTACGAGCAATTAACAGCGATTGCCCCTACAGTGTTCGCAGAAACATTACGCGGTGATTGGCAGGAGAACTTTAAGCTATATGCGAAAGCGTTGAATAGACAAGAAAAAGGTCAAGAAGTTCTAAAGCAATATGAAGAGAGAATTGCTGATTTAAAGGGTGAGCTTGGCGATAAACTAAGCATGAAGGTTTCCATGGTTCGCTTTATGACGGGTGATGTGAGAATCTATCATAAGGATACTTTCTCCGGAGTGATCTTGGATCAACTTGGTTTCGCACGACCAGAAAGTCAAAATGTCAATGATTTTGCAGAACGTAATGTGACGAAGGAGCGCATGCCGGCCATGGATGGTGATATTCTTTTCTACTTCACCTATGATACCGGAGATGGCGGAGCAACTCAGTTAGAGAAGGAATGGACTGAAGATCCTTTGTTTAAAAATCTTGAAGTTTCGAAACAAGGAAATGTTCATAAAGTGGATGATACAACTTGGAATACTGCAGGCGGCGTCATCGCAGCCAATCTTATGTTAGATGACATTGAAAAAATCTTTATTAAATAAGTAATGTTCCCCCTCCCAATTACTTATTAATATACGAAGAGCTGACCAATATGACATGGTCAGCTCTTTTATTTTTTGTCTGTGTTAAAGAGTAATGTTGATTTTGGGCACTCTGTTGATTGGAGCGGAAGGTGCGAGACTCCAGCGGGAGTAGGTGTCACGGGAGACCCCACAGGCGCTATGGCGCCGAGGAGGCTCCCGGACTCCCCCGCGGAAAGGGAGCACCTGGAGTGGAAATCAACAGCCAAATTTAACCCAGCCTTTATTTTAATAGACAGAACGGTTACTTAGGCGGACATAGAGGCCCTTATTTTGATAAAATAACCCTCTTTCAAGACTTAAGCGGACACAGGATCCCTTATTTTGATAAAAACCACCGAATAATGCCAATTTAGTATCAAATAACGAATCTGTTGTCCGCTTAGCCTATCAAATCAACACTTTTGGTGAAAATAACGGAACACATGTCCGCCACCAATTTTCAAAGGCAAATGAAACCACAAAATTTCAACGATCCCGCTAATCACTAGTAGAAAACATATATTTTTTGTAATGGTAGCGGATTGAAAAGATCAAACCGACGGCAAGCATATTCCCCATTAACGAGCTTCCCCCGTAACTGACAAACGGAAGCGGAATTCCTGTTATCGGCAATAAGCCAATCGTCATGCCGATATTTTGAAAAACGTGGAAGGTAATCATACTAATAACCCCTACGCAAATATACGTATAAAAATCATTTTTCGTTTCCATACCGACCTTCGTAATATGATAAATCAATAGAAAGAACAAGCTGATTAAAATACTGGCACCTACAAAACCAAATTGTTCGCCGACTATACCGAAGATGAAGTCCGTCTGCCCTTCAGGCAAATAAACTTCCCCTTTCCCGTAACCTTTCCCTACCGTCTGACCAGAACCAATAGCCAACAAGGATTGAGTTAATTGATATCCGCTCGACTCTTGATAATTATAAGGATCAAGCCACGAATAAATTCTATATAATTGGTACTGATCCACACCCAACACATTTTGAAGGATATCAGGCCTGGACACCACTAAATAAAAAATACCGGCAACGAGCGTGGCACCCGTCCCAAAAATCGGTAATAACAGCTTCCAGGTAATTCCGGAAATAAACACTAGCCCCAGCATAATCGCGATGAAAACCAATGATGTTCCAAGATCTTCTTTTATAACAAGGGATAATGGTCCCATTGTAACAAGTCCAATTTTTACAAGCAGCCAAAAATCGGTTTGCACGGTTTTGAATGGATTTTTTTGATGGTGATCAATAATCACCTTAGCCAATGCCAAAATTAGAAAAACCTTAACGAATTCCGATGGCTGGATGGTTCCTAACCCCATCGGCAATTTAAACCAGTTTTTTGACCCGTTTATTCGTGGAGCTATACTCGCTGGAGCCACTATAAGGAAGCTTAGCATTGCTAGTCCAAATCCATAAGCATACCAGGTTATCTTTTTTAATTGGTCCGAATCAAGTGTAAGAACCCCTGCAATGATTCCTGCCCCAACGGCATACCAGAAAATTTGCTTAATTAAAAAATTTCCTGCATATTGTCCTTGCGCACTGTATATTGCCAAACAGCTAGATAAAAATAATAAAAATAAAATCAATACTAAACCGTAATCAAGTTTAGGTGACATTTTTTGATTGGAACCCATGTTCATTCCCCTACTCTTAATAAAACAATTTCTACATACATTCTTTCATTATATTTTTATTGATGCAAAATCACAACTCGGAAAATATTCCCCATTCATATTATTTGACGATTTTTCTATCATTTCGTTTCAGTATTTTTTATCTAGGTTCTTCTTTTTATTTTTAAAAAACAAACAATACTACACAATACTTAACAAAACTTAACGATTCTTAACAAAACTAATAGATTCTACTAAAAACTTCATTTATACTATTAACAGAGGATGATCAAGGAGGATTTAAATGAATGAACAAACATACACTCCAGATGAAATTGCCAGTATCTTTAAAATTTCAAAGCATACTGTCTACGAGCTAATAAAGCGAGGTGAATTGCGGGCTTTTAAAGTTGGAAATAAAATGAGGATTGAGCAGTCAGAAGTGGATCGCTTTAAAGAAAATATGACTGCAACACCAAAGGTGGATAAAACCGTACCCCCTGAAAATCCTGTTCGGCAATACACAGTAAATATTACCGGCAGTCATGATTTCGTGATTGAACACCTTCTTAAATTTGCTCGAAAAACATTGCATTCCGTTTCCATTCAGCCCTCGTTCATTGGTAGTCTAGAGGGCTTAATGACACTGTATCATGGTAATTCTGATGTAGCTGCGATTCATTTATTGGATCCTGCATCACAAACGTACAATATTCCTTTTATCAATCAGCTTTTTGTTCATGAACGGATTACAGTTTTAAGATTAGCTGCCAGAGAGCAGGGATTTATTGTTAAGAAGGGCAATCCAAAAAAGTTTTACGATTTTGAAGACCTTAAGCGGAAGGAAATATCATTTATTAATCGTCAAAAAGGTTCTGGGACCAGATTTATTTTTGATTCTTACATAGCAAAGCATGGGATCGACCCATCAGAAATTTCCGGCTATGACACGGAGGAGTGGAATCATCTGTCAACCGCTTTAGCTGTTAGCCGTGGGACTGGTGACGTTGCGTTTGGAATTCGATCTGCAGCCAGTCAACTAGATTTAGATTTTATCCCGGTAACCAACGAACAATTTGATCTTGTTTTCCGTTGGACCGATCAAAACAAGGAAGCCCTTGAGGCATTGATTACCCTTATCCAGTCTGCTGAGTTTTTAGAAAGTGCTGCGGACATGGAAGGCTATGATTTTAGGGAGTTAGGCACCATCATATACAACAAAATTTAACTGGAGGATTTCATCACATGAAATGGAAAACACTTAAATTATCAAGCATGGTATTATTACTCTTCTTACTTCTTTTTGGATGTTCACAACAAGATGCAAAAACAGAGCCTAAAAATGACGAAAAAAAGACCGAGCAAAAAGCTGAAGCACCTAAAGATATGATCTTAGCAACAACAACTAGTACACAGGATAGTGGTTTGCTTGAAGTATTGATACCTGAATTCGAGAAGCAAGCAAATGTGAAGGTAAAAACAATTGCGGTTGGAACTGGACAAGCGTTAGAAATGGGAACGAAAGGTGAAGCGGATGCTTTACTCGTTCACGCTCCAAAGTCGGAAGAGGCTGTGGTAGCAAGCGGTGACGCCATTAACCGCAAACGCGTTATGTACAATGATTTTATTATCGTCGGACCAAAGAACGACCCTGCTGGAATTAAAGGTCTTGAAACAAAACAAGCTTTTACAAAAATGTTTGAAGCTAAAGCAACCTTCGTTTCCAGAGGCGATGATTCAGGTACACACAAAAAAGAACTTGAAATTTGGAAATCGGTCAATCTTGACCCTGCTTCTCTCTCTTCCTATTTATCCGCTGGCCAAGGAATGGGACCTACGTTGCAAATTGGTGCAGAAAAACAAGGTTATGTTTTAACAGATCGAGCAACTTTTTTAGCTCAACAAAAGAATCTTAAAGATGTTACAATATTAGTTGAAGGCGATCCGGATCTAAAAAATATTTACCACGTTATGCAGGTGAACCCTGAAAAGCATGACAAATTGAACAGCGAAAGCGCCGAAGCATTTGTTGACTTTATGGTAAGTGAAAAAACACAAAAAATGATTTCTGAGTTTGGCGTGAAGGAATACGGGGAACCTTTATTCTTCTCTTATACAGAATAATTATCCACAAAGGATGCAGGCGATTTTATGGACCTATTATTTGAAGGTTTAAAAAAAGCATTTGATATGATTTTAACAGGTGATAGCGAAATTTTTGCTATCACCTTGTTAACATTAAGGGTGTCTTTAACAGCCATCCTAGTTAGTATGTTGATTGGGATTCCAACCGGGGTTCTTTTGGGGCTTACCCACTTTCCCGGAAAAAAGCTCCTTTTAGTGCTGATTAATATCGGAATGGGGCTCCCCCCGGTTGTAGCAGGGCTTTGGATTACTATTTTCTTGTGGCGTTCAGGACCGCTTGGTGATTGGGGTTTACTTTACTCGCCGACCGCTATTGTATTGGCGCAAATTCTCGTTTCGCTGCCGATTATTATCGGGTTAACCTGTACCGCCTTTCAACAAATCAACCCAAAGCTGTTGATGCAAATAAAGGCATTGGGTGCAACAAAAGTTCAAACGGTTTGGCTTTTATTAAAAGAAACAAAAATTGCTATATTCGCAGCCATCATGGCGGGGCTTGGCAGAATCTTAGCTGAAGTAGGAGCTGCCATGATGGTTGGAGGCAATTTGCAGGGAGAAACTAGAATCTTAACCACTTCGATCGTAATGGAAGTTTCAAAAGGAAACTTTGATGTTGCGCTTGCTCTCTCGTTTATCTTAATGACACTGGCATTCTTGATTACGTTTTGTTTAACTTTCTTACAGCAGAGGAAGGAATTTTCATGAAGCCTTTACTTCATTTACAAAATATCAACTATATTAGAGGCAGTCAGATGATTGTTTCAATCCCTGAGCTTAGCCTTCATTGCGGAGACGTACTTGGAATCATGGGACCGAATGGAGCAGGAAAAAGCACGCTGCTTAAAATCATGGCATTGTTAGACCATCCTACTGGGGGATCCATTTATTACCATGGTGCTGAAGTCTCTGTTAAGACCTTTTCCCTTGAACAGCGGCGAAGATTTGCCATTGCTCTGCAACAGTCGTTACTCCTTAATACGACCGTTTATCAAAACGTCGCCGTTGGACTAAAGCTGCGAAAGCAAAGTAAAAAGGTAATCGATGAAAAGGTTCATTATTGGCTTGAAAAGTTTCATATATCCCATCTAGCTAACAAGCATGCTTCCACTTTATCAGGAGGAGAAGCACAACGGGTCAATCTGGCGAGGGCTTTTGTGTTGGAGCCTGAGGTACTGTTTTTGGACGAGCCATTCTCAGCGCTCGATTTTCCGACAAAAATCAAACTATTAAAGGATTTAAAATCGATTTTGCAGTCAACGAAAACAACGTCCGTGTTTGTCAGCCACGATATGCTTGAAATTAAATATTTAACCTCGAAGCTCATGATTATGATTAATGGAAAAATAGAACAAATCGGAACACCAGAGGAGGTTACCTCCTATCCGAATGAAAAAACCGCAGGATTTTTAAATGAGTGGACATTGCCATTAGTCCAACAACAGGCATATTAAAAGGTCAGACCATACTCTATTTGGTCTGACTTTTTTGTTGAGTCTATACTCGTTTGTTTCGTTACTTCCATTACATAATGTGCTTTTCGGTTTGGCATACTATCCTTGAATTACAACTTGAAGGAGCAAACAAGATGACAAAAAAATATAATAAAGGAAGCATGAATCAAAACTCACCAAGACGAGGGAACGAAGAATTCGCCAAAGAAATCGTAAGTGGAGATAATAGCAAAGGCAACAAGCGGAACAAAAGCCAAAATGATAAATCAGATTAAAAAATAAACTGCCAGCACATACCGATGCTGGCAGTTTTAATATTTAAGACAACGCATATCGATGAAGCTTATGATGTGATTCGTCAATATTAGATACATCAATCACGGTCCCTAATACTTCGACCAACTCATGATCCCGATATAACGGCTTTAAAGACATAAATAATTGTTTTTCGTTAAATGGAAAATGAAAAGAAACATTAGTTCCGGTATCCCAACATTGACGATAGTGCTCCTCAATCATCGAAGCCCTTGAGGGGAAAATCTCAAAAATCGTTTTCCCTGCTACTTTTCCAGGATCCAAACCTAATTCATATAATAGCTCCCCATCGCAGGTAAGATGAACAAACATTTCGCCTGATTTTTTAAAAGTAAAGAAAATCCCTTGAAATTCACGCACTAGATCATTTAATTGAAATGTATTTTTCCAGTAATAGTTCCCCGACAACGTTTCCTTCTCGATCGAATAATAAAATCCCTTTAAGATAAAGAAATAGCCCACCGCTTTAAACAAGTGACCAGAAAAATTATCGATATCATAAATACTTTGATAAATCGTAAAGATCAGTTCAGATAAAAATAAAATGGTAAAGGCAAGCGCTAAATATAAGAAATCCTGATTTTTCTTTTCATTATAAAACAAAAGAGCGACAACAATGGATGCAATTCGCAGAAAACAGACGAAGTACTCAATTATATTCTTTAAAAGAGTTGTTCCCTCTCCCTCAATAACGAGTAAAGGTAAACTATTTTCGAAATAAAAAACAATAAACCCGATGAACAGGACAAGCGAAATACTTAGTAGAAATAATATTTTCCACGGGTCATGGATTAATTTTCGCTCTGGAAGAAATAATATAAGCAACATCGATACCGCTTCAAATGTTCTGGCAATTACCCAGAACCACGTTGCTTTGGCCACAGAGCTTTCTGTTATAAAAATCGGCATTCCTTTAAATGTGACCGTGTGCAATAAATCAGTCATTCCAATGATAAAAAAAAGAAGTGAAAGCAACAGAAGCTTTCCAGACCTTGTCTGCTTATGTTTTTTCCACCCATATAAGAAAATAGAAAAAGAAATGGCAATCGCAAAAAACTCTAAGATAATGTGGAAACTCAAGAAATTTTTTGGATTATAAATTGCACATAGCTGTGGGTGAAAAAAATGAATTGTTACCAATAGCATGACTGAAAAAAGGGTATAAACTAAAAATTTCCCTTCAGTTAACGCGGGCTTCAACATCACTCACCTACCTCTATTTCCTCTTTTTTTCTAGTTTCATTATAAATGTTCATAATCTTATCGACCGGACTAATTTTAGCATATTTATGAATTTTAAATTTTACATAAATTCATCTAGTAAGTCACATAATTTTCATGAACTTCACTACTTGTACACTATTGCACATATTCTTTTTTTATATGATAAGTAATAGCATTATATATTTTTAATAAGGATGGGTTGCTTATGCCGAAATTACTTTATATTACCGTAAATCCGAAAAAAGATATTGAACGCTCTAAAGGACGTCAAATTGGCGAAGTATTTCTTGAAACATTTAAACAAGAGCGTCCCGATGTAGAAATCGTGAATTGGGATTTATTCACTTTAGATATGCCAGAAATGGACGAAGATTTATTATATGCTAGAGCAAAGCTTTCCTTTATGGGTTATAAGCTTGAGGACTTAACTGAGAGAGAACGTTCACAAATTACAAGAATGCACGCATTGGCAGATGAATTTATCACATTTGATTATTATGTGTTTGTAACGCCAATCTGGAACCTTGGTGCTCCTGCAGTTCTAAAAGCATTTATGGATAACTTATTTGTCTCTGGAAAAACCTTCAAATATGCTCCTGGAGGCGCAATAGGACTTCTAACAGACAAAACAGCGCTTCACATTCAAACTCGTGGCGGCATTTATTCAACTGGACGTATGGCAGAGCTTGAATCTGGAGACCGTTACTTAAAGGCAGCTCTTGGCTTTTTAGGAATGAATATGATGGAAACTGTTTATGCAGAAGGCATGGACCACTTCCCGAAACAAATTCCTGAAATTATGGCAGCTGCCAAAGAAAAAGCTGCAGAAGCCGCACGCGAAATGGCGAAAATAAAAGTAGAAATTTAATATCAAACATACAAGAAGGCTGTCGATTGTTTCGACAGCCTTCTTTGGTATATTTTTATAAAGTAACAATAGGGTTCCGGTCAGCAGGAAACTCAATTCCCATTTGCTTTCGTGCTTCGTCGAGGATCTCCATCACCAGTAAAGAATTTGCTAATGAGTTAGTTGTCGACTCCACTTGAGAGGCTTTTATTAGCTCGATAAATTCTTTTGCTTCGTAGAACATCGGTGGATACTCTTGTGACTGTGTAAGCTCCTCGATATCACCATTTCGATAATGAATTTCAACCTTTTCAGGAGGATTGATGTTTTGAATGATGATATTTCCATCCTCGCCTTGAATTTCAGCTGGAAGGGATGAATGACTAATTTTTGAGAACATCACCACAGCATCCATATCTTTATATTTCATGATAATGCTTCCTTTCCCATCCACACCAGATTCAAGCCGAATCCCTGTGGCTTGGATGCTTTCAGGTGCACCAAACAAAACAACTAATGGATATATACAGTAAATGCCGATATCCATGATCGCCCCATTCGAAAATTCCGGTTTAAAAGCATTCAAAACATTCCCATCCTTATACGCATCATAACGGGAAGAATACTGACAATAACTAGCAAAATAGCTTCTTACCTTACTGATCTTATGTAAATTCTCGCTAATCACTTGAAAATTAGGCACTAACGTCGATTTCAGCGCCTCCATTAATAACACATTGTGTTGCTTTGCAGCTAAAATCATCGCCTGCAACTCTTGTTTATTTGAAGCAATCGGTTTTTCACAAAGTACATGCTTTCCCTGCTCTAAAAATGTGATGGCTTGACGGGCATGAAAAGAAGTCGGGCTGGCAATATACACTGCATCGATTTCTTGACTCAACGCCATTTCCTTAACATCTGTAAAGACGGAAGTGGCACCATACTTCTCTGCAAATTCTCTTGCACGGTCTTCAGTACGAGAATAGACTGCTGTTAATGAAAAATCAGGATTTTCCTTTGCTGCTTGGATAAACGCTTCGGTTATCCAGTTGGTTCCGACCACTCCAAACTTGATCAAATATAGCTCCTCCTTTAAAAATTTAAGGTCTCATCAAAGCTCCGCCAGCCTATGCGCTTGGCTTTTCTTCATTGGCAATGGCTTGCTTAAATTCATCGATAAGTTTAAATTTTTGTTGTTCATTACTGATTGGTGTATTCCCAAATTTCGGAATGATTTGCTGCCAACCATTTTCCCGGTCGGGCGATGTTGCAAACAAATACATTTTCCCCGGCTTTAAAAGTTCATCCCCCTCATATTGGGACAAATAAAGCTTTCCACCTTCTTTATAGTACCCTGCCTGCTGATTCACGACAATATCATCAAGAAATCCACCTTTGATGTTTTGGGTTATTCGCACAGAAAATTGAGTGCTTGGTTTTCCTTTGAAATTCTCTTTACCGACCTCTTCCACCACTTCACCGATAAAAATATTTTCGCTCGCACCACTGATCTTTCTTTTATCTGAAAAGTCATCTTTTTCACTATAGCTTTTGTTTACCACAATCGCTTTATCCTTGTTATCAAGTAAAAACGTATTTTGCTTTACCACAAATAATCCGGCAATAACGACAATAAGTACGATTGAAAAAATAATTGATTTCTTCATTCCACGGGCTCCTTTTCTGGAAGAACGATATCCAAGTATAAGTACAATAAGATTATACCGAAATAATTTAATCAATGATATTTATCAATTTTCATTTTCAATGACTTTTTAGCAATTAATACTTTGAGCTTTTTATAGTATCGATACCCTTTCCGAACCCCATCCATAATACACAGCGGAATGGGCGGATGCAATTGATAAATAAACGGTTTATAGATTTTCTTGTAGGCCCGTTTCAGATCATGCCACTTACTGCAATATCCTTCCTTATAAAAATCAGAAATATCAACCACATACCCTTTTTTCCCGTTCATCACGATATTTTTCCCATGTACATCAAAAGGATTTAATCCTTTAGAAATCGCATATTTTAAAGCCTGGTCAATATCCTCGATTACCGAAGCAGGAATTGGTATCCCTTTTATAACGGCATTGAACAAAGTGACTCCTTCTATTCTTTTTAATACTAAATAATTCTCACCATAGGCATAAAGAGTCGAGAATGCACGATGCTCCCCTAGTTTCTTGTATACCTCTATTTCCTTTTTCAACTCGTGCTGGCTTCTCCCATAAACCTTTACCACCCAATCCGGTTTTTCTTCATGAAAAAATACAGCGGCGTAATTCCCATTCCCGATCGTTTTCCATGATCGAGAACGATTCATTACCTCAATCGGATCAAATAAATTTTCTGTTTTTAAAACGATATTGGGAAGCAGGTCTTTCTCTATCAAATCGATATACGCTTCTATTTTCATAAAAACCCCTCAATTTTTATAATGAAAATGAAGAATAAGCCGATACTAAAATTTAGCTAACAGTAATTGACCTTTCTCCTTTTTCCTTCATATTTTATTTTGAATAATATGTATTGTTATTTTCCATAATGATACACCGAAACGCTTATTTAGGTAGCTGTTTTTATCTGAAAAGTTTTGGCCTATGGCAAATTTTTGTAACCAGGTCAATTTACCTGCATTAAGCCTATACTTTTTCTCTAGACCCACACGACAATCGTTTGCTAATCTTAATTTGAAATGGACAAATTGAGGTGTCAAAAATGGAAAGATCGGAAGAAATTAAAAAAGCGGAGAAGGGGGCATGGCTCAGTATAATTGTCTATATTTTGCTGTCCGTGCTTAAGCTGGCCGTAGGCTATCTCGGGAACTCTGAAGCATTGCGAGCAGATGGTTTAAACAACTCTACAGACGTAGTTGTTTCCGTCGCTGTATTGATTGGTTTAAAAATCTCTAGAAAACCAGCAGATGAAAATCATCTCTATGGGCATTATCGTGCAGAATCGGTTTCATCGTTAATCGCAGCGATGATTATGACGTTGGTAGGGATTCAAATCATTATAAACGCTGGTCGTTCATTCTTGCTGTCAGATTATTCTAATCCTGACATGCTGACTTCGTGGACAGCACTTTTTGGTGCATTTGTATTATTTTTCGTCTATTTTTATAATCGAAACTTAGCCAAAAAGCTGAACAGCTCGTCATTAATGGCTGCAGCTCAAGATAGTAAATCAGATGCTCTCGTCAGCGTTGGCGCCTTTATCGGAATTATCGGGGCAAAGTTCGGAATGCCGTGGTTAGACAGTTTTACTGCCATTATAGTTGGGGTCATTATTATCAAAACAGCCCTATCCATTTTCCATGAAGCATCAACGTTATTAACAGACGGTTTTGATCAAAAAAGATTGGCGCTTATTCGGAAAACAGTGGAAAAGACAGAAGGCGTTTTAGACGTCAAAGATATTAAAGCGAGAGAGCACGGCAATAAAGTATATGTCGACACAACCATTCTTGTTAACCCAAATCTAAACGTTGTAGAAAGCCACAAAATTACCGAAGATATTGAAAAGAAGATGCTTGTAGAACACAAAAACACATTTGTACTCGTACATATTGAACCATATGAACTTAAGGATTTATCGTAGCGGTGGAGCCTCCGAGGACTTTCAGTACTACAAATGAACAGCAGTGGTATAATAAAAAAGCACAATAGAACAAGATTTTTGGAGGCAATATGTTAACTTTTGAACAAAAACTAGCGATCATCGAATCATTCCCTGAACTTCAAAGAAAAAATGTATCACTCGGCCGAGTTAATTTTCAATTTGAAGAAAGCGTAACAGATAAAAAAAATGTCATCTATCATCTCCATCCTAACGGGAACGGCTTTGTTTACGGAGAAAAACTTAGTGATTATCATGTCGATGATAAAGGTCTCGTAAATATCCGTGATTTTTCCGAACAAGAACTTCGAACCATCATTGAGCAGTCTATTCAATCACTATCACCCAGAAGCGTTTCCGAGGAAGCAATTATTGGTGATGAAGTGGAGGAACGCTGGGTTGACGCCGAAAAACACACCCTCATTTTGATTCAAGAGGATGATATGTGGAACGTGTACGCGGGGCTAAACCTGGATGGAACTTTCCCTTCCTATAATGAAGCGAAGCAGTACTTAGAAGAAGAAGGGTTTAAAAGGGTATAAATTATTTCTGGGAAGCTTACTTGAAAGGTCACTTTTGGAAAGTGGCCTTTTAATGTATGAAGGCTAATCGAAACGTTAAAAATCTGGCAGATAATTTTTATGATTTTAAATGCAAATCTTATATAATAAGAGCAGAGACTCATACATAATCTAGTAAAGATTGAAACAGCATCCAAACATGTGGAGGGGTTAGAAATGAATAATCACGAAATTGATTACAAGATTTATGGAGATGACATGCAATTCGTCGAAGTGGAATTAGACCCTCAAGAAACCGTCATTGCTGAAGCAGGAAGCTTTATGATGATGGATGGCGACATTCAAATGGAAACCATCTTTGGAGATGGTTCAGGCAAGGACAGCGGCAGCGGATTTATGGGTAAGCTGTTTAGCGCCGGAAAACGTGTAATTACAGGTGAAAGCTTGTTTATGACAGCATTCACAAATAACGGAACAGGCAAAAAGCATGTTTCTTTTGCTTCACCATACCCAGGCAGCATCATTCCGATGGATTTAAGTGAGCTTGGTGGAAAGATTATTTGTCAAAAGGATGCCTTTTTAGCAGCAGCAAAAGGCGTTTCCGTTGGAATAGAATTTCAAAGAAAAGTTGGCGTCGGTTTCTTTGGCGGTGAAGGCTTTATCATGCAAAAGCTTGAAGGAGACGGTTTAGCTTTTGTTCACGCCGGAGGTACGATACATAAAAAAGAGCTGGCAGCAGGCGACACCCTCAAAGTGGATACAGGCTGTTTAGTGGCAATGACCAGCAATGTTCATTACGATATCGAATTTGTTAGCGGAATTAAGACCGCATTATTTGGTGGTGAAGGTTTATTCTTCGCTACGTTAAGAGGACCGGGAACGGTGTGGATTCAATCCCTTCCATTTAGCCGTCTCGCCAGCCGCGTATTTGCAGCCGCACCACATGGTGGAGGTTCTAAAGACGAAGGCAGTATCGCTAAGGGTTTGTTCAATATGTTTAATGGGGATTAACCGAAAAGCGTAAGCGCCTGGGAAAGTGAACAAAAATGGTTCAATCGATTTTTCGATTGAACCATTTTTTTATTCTACTATTTGTTCCAAAGCTCGATTAAGCAATTGTTCGCCGGAGAGGACCGCTTCTCCCCCGCCCTGAGCGAACGTTTCATTTCCGCCGCCCTTTCCATTGATCGCTTGGAGTAAACTTGCGATTAGTTGTTTCATATTCCCGCCAGCGTTTTCCCCTCGGGCGCAAACAAGCTGCAAGCGCTGGTCGGTTTGCGAAACGAGGATTACAATGATTTCATTCGATTGGGAAACCAACATTCTCCCCAATTTTTGAAGTTCCTGGATGGATCGATTTTCAAATACGGCTCCAATAATTTGTTTGTTTTTGATGACGGTTTTATGTTGTAAAAGTTCCGCCGCCTCGAACTTAAGCAAAGCCTCCTGCGCTTCTTCCAGCGCTTTATCGGTTTCTTTTAGGGAATCAAGTATTTTCTTTACCGCGGCGGCCATTTCAGACTCCGGTGCATTCAAAAGGGGGCTTAAACTTTTAAGCACCTTATGTTTTTCCGCTAATTGGGTTCGGACTCGGTTCCCGCAAACAAACTGTACACGAATTTTCTTTCGTTGCCGCTCCCAGTCTACTATTTTGATGGAACCTACCTGACCAGTTGAATGGGGATGTGTGCCGCCACAGCCGTTATAATCAAAATCCGGAATGATGACAAGGCGAATGTCTTCGGAAACAGAAAGCTGTTTTCTTAATGGATACTGGCCTGCTTCTTCTGGAGAAACCCATGTTGGTTGAATCGGACGGTTCTCCAAAATGATTTGATTGGCACGTTCCTCTACTTTCGAAGCTTGTTCCTCAGATAATTCTTCTGTATCTAGATCAATCGTTAAGAGTTCGGACCCGAGATGGAAGCTTACCGTTTGAAAATCAAATAATTCTTCGAATGCAGCCGATAAAATATGCTGCCCGGCATGCTGCTGCATGTGGTCGAACCGCCTTGTCCAATCGATAGTGCCTTGAATTTTGTCGTTTTGGTTTGGGAGTGGTGATTCGAGGTAATGGCGAATCTCCCCCTCGATTTCTTCAACATTCACGACATTGATTTGCTGGATTGTACCAGTATCGAATGGCTGGCCGCCACCGGTCGGGTAAAAAGCCGTTTGATCTAATACAACATACCAATTCCCGTTTTCATCTTGTGCCTGTTTTGTTAGGTTAGCTAAAAAAGACTGTATGTATGGATCCTGATAATATAACTTATGCTCCACTCTTCGCTTCTCTCCTGACAAATTGAATTGTATTTACCATTAATTTGAACAGATATTGCGGGGTTGGTCAAGTTGGTGGGGAATGGGAGGGGGTAAATTAAAATGGGTGGAAATTGGTCTGATTTCTGTGGAGGAAAGCGCGGCTTGAAGAAAAATGATGAGTTTTTTATAGAAAAATTTAGGATTTGTATAAAAAACTATTAATTTTGAACGAAAAAAGCTAATTTTTTTGAGAAAACGAGACTTTCGATTCAAAATCAGCTTGTTTTTTGAAAGGAACCAGGATTTTTGAAATTTATATGCCCGCGAAATCTGCTATATGCCCATCTAATTGTGGATATGACTCATTTGAAAAATTTTATAGACCAACTTTTAAATTTTATGGACCAACTTTAAGAATTTATCGGACAACTTCAAAAATAAATGGGACAACTTAACAGGATATGCTCACCATATCCGACTTATGCTCGTTTTAACCCACATATGCCCGTTTGCCCGAACCCCCATCCCCCAAAACTCTCTAAACAAAAAACCCGTCCGTATCACAACCATACGAACGGGCGGTCAATTCACATTATTAGTTCTTTTTCACAAAAGCATCTGTTAATGGTGGAATGATTTGCTTTTTACGAGATACAACACCTTTTAAAACGGCACTGTTATTAGACAAAGTTACATTGAATGCCTCTTCCACAACAGCGGCTTCGCGGCCAAGCGCCACACCAACGGAATCATTTGTTAAGATATCAGTTACGACAAACAAGAACAAATCAAGATTCTTTTCAGCAATTGCGCCGTTAAGAGCATCTTCTAATTCCGCTTGGCGGCTCATTACGTCATTTGTATCAACAGCGTTTACTTGAGCAACCTCTACTTTATAATTACCCATTTGGAACTCTTTCGCATCTAAAGAAATCAATTCAGCGATTGATTTTTGGCTTAGGTCAGCGCCTGCTTTTAACATCGCTAATCCGTAAGTATCAGCATCAACACCAGCGATCTCCGCTAGTTCTTTTGCTGCTGCAACATCTTCCGGTGTGCATGTTGGGGATTTGAATAAAAGTGAATCAGAAATAATTGCTGATAACATTAACCCAGCAATGTTTTTCTCGATGGCAATGCCATTTTCCTTGTACATTTTATTTAAAATAGTTGCTGTACAGCCAACTGGCTCACAACGATAATATAATGGATCGCTTGTTTCAAAGTTAGCGATGCGGTGGTGGTCGATTACTTCTTTAACACGAACTTGGTCAATATCATTCGCGCTTTGTTGACGTTCATTGTGGTCAACTAGGATAACATTTTTCACTTCAGCAGAAACTTGCTCAACTAAACGTGGTGCTGCAACCCCGAAGGTATCAAGTGCATATTGGGTTTCGACGTTTACGGATCCTAAGCGAATCGGCTCAACCTCTACTCCTAATTTTGTTTTTAAGTCTGCATAAGCAAGTGCAGAACAAATTGAGTCTGTATCTGGGTTTTTATGGCCAAAAATAAAGATTTTTTCCATGTTTTTATCTCCTTATCTTTAATTTCATCATTTTTATGTAGATGTCCGTATTCTATTTTAATTGATTTTGTTAAAATTACAAAAAAAAATTCATCGACAAACTTCTCTATTTTAAAAAAAGGCTGTTTTAAACGTGACTGTTGATTTCCGCTTCAGGCGCTTGCTTTCCGCGGGGCGGGCGTTGAGCCTGTCTAGCTGCAGCGGCTAGGGGCTCGGGGTCATAAGCCAATCCGTCAAGAAGGTCAAAGAACGACCTTCATGCCGGCTCGTCTTATGCCAGTCGCCCCTGGGCAAGCCGCTTCCTCTTTTCCATCTCCTCGGAGCTAAAGCTCCTGTGGGGTCTCACCTGTCCCGCTGCTCCCGCAGGAGTCAAGCGCCTTCCGCTCCAATCAACATTGTGTAAAAAATCAACACTGAGCTTTAACACAGCCTAAAAAAAGAAAGCAGCCGACCCTTAGTGAGTCAGGCTGCTTTCTTCATTTTTATAGTGCGTCGTGTTTGGCATTTAATTGATTGATCGCTGGTGGGGTTGTCGTAGAATTGTAGGCCACCTCTTCGTGGAAGCTTAAATCAAGTCCCATTAATTCCTCTTCCTTGCTGACACGAAGCGGCGTCACTAAACTAATTACTTTTAAGATGACATAGGTTCCTACTGTTGCCAACAGAACGGCAGTCCCTACGCCCACCAATTGGTGCAAGACCTGCTCCGGGTTCCCATAAAGCAAACCGTTATTGCCGGCTGGGTTGACACTTTTTGTAGCAAAAATCCCCGTCGCAATCGCTCCCCAAATTCCGCCGATTCCATGAACACCAAATGCGTCTAACGTATCATCATATTTAAATCGAACTTTAACAAAGTTAATTCCGAAATAACAGATAGGAGCCGAAATGAGACCGATCAATAATGCAGATGGAATCGTGACAAACCCTGTTGCTGGAGTGATGGCGACCAATCCGCCGATGGCTCCTGTTGCTGCCCCGACTAATGTTGGACGCTTGCGAATCGTCCATTCAATCAGCAACCAGCCCAAACCACCAGTGGCCGCGGCAACGGTCGTAGTTGCAAAAGATAGAGCAGCTAAACCTCCTGAACCAAGTGCACTACCAGCATTAAAGCCGTACCAGCCAAACCAAAGGGTCGCTGCACCAATTAAGAAAAACACGATATTATGTGGCGCATGTTCTTTTTGCAGCTTTTCATCACGCGGACCAATAATGATAGCAGCCACAAGCGCACTGACACCGGAAAGAATATGAACGACAGTACCGCCGGCAAAATCAAGCTCACCCATTTCGAACAGCCAGCCGCCGCCCCAAACCCAGTGTGCCATCGGTGCATAAACAAAAGTTACCCATAATACTGCAAACAATATCCACGCCGGGAAGGAAATCCGACCGGCGATCCCCCCCGAAATAATCGCGACGGTAATCGCTGCAAAGGCTCCTTGGAAGATAACAAAAATAAGGTCTGGAATCGTAAAGCCTAAAGAATTTTCTACGCCTATTCCCTTCAAGCCCAGATAGTCCAGAGAGCCGATTAAACCACCGATGTCCGTACCAAAGGCAAGCGTATATCCCCATAGCACCCAGACAACTGTAATAACTAATAAGCTGACAAAGCTGTGCATCATCGTTGAGATAACGTTTCTTTCACTGACAAGTCCGCCATAGAAAAGTGCCAGGCCGGGAACATGCATAAACAACACAACGGCTGTCGCAATCAGCAGCCAAGTGGTATCACCCGTGTCGATCGCTGGTGTTTTTCCAGCGGCAAAGGCATTGATCGGTAACAAAACAAGTAATAAAGAAAATAGAATGCCAATTTTGGTTAACTTCTTTTTTAACAAATTCATTTTTTCCTTCCTCCTTTTTATTTCGCCATCTGTTAACAATGTAATAATTTTTAACATGATTTGATTGTAAAAAACGGAATTTTTATCTGAATATTCATTTAGTCAGAAATTTCTTTGTGAGGTTTTCTGACAAGGATGTAGATTTAATTGTGAAATTTCAGAATAATCTAGTTAGAAATGTAACAACAGTTTGTCAGGAGGATTTTCAATGAGTACTTTATTAGAAAAAGCATATTTTCCAGCCCAGCCGGAAATTGAACTAAATACAGATTCCTATCAGGAGTTTAAGCCGATCGGCACCCCCTTCGGAAACCATATAGCAGTGTACTATCAATTTAAAACGACAGAGGAGTCGATTCATTCTCTTTCCTTAATACCTGACGGCTGTTTTGATATTCTGTTTCGCTGTCACCCACAAAAACCAGGGGCAATTCTATGGACCAGCCCTTTGCAGCGCCGGCTCCAGCCTAATTTTCACAAAAACTGTGTTTATTTTGGCGTAAGGTTTTATCCTGAACAAGGTTTACTCAAGCTAAAGTACCCTATGAAGGAAATGCTCGACCAGCAAATCCCGCTCCTTGATGTGTTGGGGATGGACGAAAGTTATATCGAAAAAGTAAGCGAGGCAGATTCCTTTAGTAATAGAATCGAAGTTTTCAATGAGTTCTTATCAGGATTTCCATTAAATAAAAACAATGATTATCAGATTGTTTTTTCGGCTATTAAAAGTATTTCAGCCTCAAGCGGTCTATTAAATATCAGTGAATTAGCGAAGAAAATTGGCTATTCCGATCGTTATTTACGAGGAAAATTTGAAGAATATATCGGGTTTTCTCCGAAACAATTTTGCCAAATCGTGAAATTTCAAAACTGCTTACATAAACTTCTATTCGAAGAGGATAAGGACTTATTAGATCTCATTTACGATTATGGCTATTATGATCAAGCCCATTTCATTCGAGGATTTAAAAAATATGCTTATTTCACACCTGGTCAATATAAGAATCAGTTTTATAAAGGTATATAGCACACTGACTTAGTGCCCCCCTTTAAGGTGTTAAATCACCTTTTATCATATCTCCTTTTACCAAGAGAAAGGGAATCAGACCACCGGGTCGATTCCCTTTCCTATGTATATTTAAGTACCCATGTACTTTGAGTAATAGGTTTTTGCTTGAACAAGGTCATTTAAGCCGTGAATAAGAACACGACCATCCTTGAAAAAGACCATCGTAATCTCTTCATTTGGGGAAAAGCGGAGCATATAAGGATTTATTTGAACCTTTCCACTATTTTTTAAACGCTCGGCGGTTTTGGCAAAATCAATTTCTTGTTTATTATTTCGCGGATTAATTTGCACAGTATTACGGCCGCATAAGGATGTATAAGCGATTTGCTGATGAGAGGATCGGTCTAAAAATTCAAATTCATGCTTCACGCAGGCAGGACAGTTCGGGTTATGCCCTTCTGATATGTCCATTTGCAAAGACGAGTTATACCATATATCCAGTTGGTCAAGATTGGGATTCGTTTTGGCTCCCACTAAAATCTTTAATGCTTCCACCGCTTCAAATGAACCAATAATATCGGTAATCGGCGACAGAACGCCAATCGTATCACATGTTTCACCAAGACCAGCCGGAATAACCGGAAATAGACAACGATAGCAAGGCGTTTTCCCCGGGATAAACGTCGCAAACATTCCGCGCGAACTGACGGCTCCGCCGTATACCCATGGGATCCCATGCTTAATCGCCACATCATTGATCAAGTAACGAGTCATAAAATTATCCGTCCCATCGATGATCACATCAAAGCCGGTTAGAAGGTCCTCAGCATTTTCTAAATTTAAATCGGAAATAATTGGATCAACGGTAACGGTTGAATTGATTCCCTTTAATCTTTTTTCAGCGGCCACTACCTTGGGCAGATTGTTCGCGGCGTCTTCTTCCGTATACAAAATTTGTCGTTGCAGATTCGACAGTTCGACAATGTCCCGATCAATAATTCGGACGTAACCGACACCGGCCCGTACAAGATGGTTTGAAATTACAGAGCCAAGTGCACCCATTCCGACGATAACAGCACGGCTATTTATTAGTTGTTCTTGGCCCTCTTTCCCAATCGGTTTAAAGAGCATTTGCCTGGAGTAACGGTCTAATTCAGTCATGGACATCCCCCTTATAGTTTTCATTATAATTTAAGTTCCGAAAAAAATTTACTAAAAATTTCGGAAGTCGGAAATTTAAAAAAAGGAATTTTTTTGTCCGATGGCTAATTTAATATAGGTAGTACATTTTTTTAAAATAGAATTGAAAGAGGTGTTGTAAAACGATGAATCTTGGCGGTTTTAAAAACAAAGAAGTTGTAGTTGATTTATCCAGCAGCTCAGTTAGTTACAGAGAGATCAATGAAGATGATGCCAGAAAATACATCGGGGGCCGGGGTCTGGGCGTTAAATATGTCTTGGACAATGGACCTGAGGTAGAGCCTTTTTCCGAAGAAAATATTTTATGTATTATGACTGGTCCTGTTACAGGATCACGCTCTTCGATGAGCGGACGACTTGCAGTTGTGACGAAATCTCCACTTACCGGGACTGTAACAGATTCTCATATGGGTGGCTGGACAGCAGCTCGTTTAAAATGGGCAGGTGTGGATAATATCATTTTTAAAGGTAAAAGTGACAAACCCGTTTACCTCTATATTGAAGATGGCAAAGCAGAAATTCGCGATGCTTCTGAAGTTTGGGGCTTAGGAACTAGAGGAACGATTGCCGCTTTTAAAGAAAAATATGGCGAAAACGACCTTAGTGTCATGACCATTGGCCAAGCTGGGGAAAATCGCGTTCTATTCTCCTCATTCATTAATGAACATGACCGTGCTGCAGGCCGTGGTGGTACTGCTGCTGTTGCCGGTTATAAATTGTTGAAAGCAATCGTTATTAAAGCTGCCCAAAAAGGAAATATGCCTGAGCCGAAGCTTGCCAATGAATATAAAGAAGCAAACAAGAAAGCGGTTAAGGCGATTCTTGACGGTGGATTAACAGCTCCTAATAAGGGTGGTTTATCTGTCTACGGAACAAACGTATTAACAAACTTAATTAACGAGGTTGGCGCTCTTCCAACGAAAAACTCGCAGTTTACAAACTGGGATGAAGCCGAAAAACACAGTGGTGAATATTACAATAAGCATTTGCTGGTAGCGAACAATACGTGCCACGCTTGCCCTGTGGGTTGCAAAATTGAGGTAGAAGTAAAAGAAGGAAAATATAAAACTCGCGTTGAGAGTATCGAATTTGAATCAGCATGGTCGATCGGTGCTAACTGTCTATTAAGTGATGCGGAAGCGATTGCAAAATTAATAGACCTTTGTAATGAATATGGCCTTGATACAATCGAGCTTGGCCACGCTTTCTCCGTAACAATGGAGGCCTATGAAAAAGGCATTATTGATGAGAAGCTTGAGTGGGGCGATGCCGATGCGATGATCGAGTTGACACGCAAAATTTCGATGCGCGAAGGCTTTGGCGGCGTACTAGCCGAAGGACCAGCCAATGCGACTGCAGCATGGGGTGCTCCGGAATTGTCCATGTCCGTTAAAGGTCAATCAATTCCTGCCTACGATCCTCGCGGAATCCAAGGGATCGGACTTGGCTATGCAACAAGTAACCGTGGTGCCTGTCACCTGCGCGGCTATACAGTTGCGAGTGAAATCGCTGGAATTCCCGAACCAACTGACCGCTTAGAAGCACATGGAAAAGGTGAGTTGCTGAAAGTATTCCAAGACTTGTTATCATTCTCTGACTCTATGAATATTTGTAAGTTCTCCTCTTTCTCTGAAAATGCCGAGCATTATGCAGAGCAATACGGCACAATGACTGGTGTAGAACTTACTGCTGATGATGTCATGAAGATTGGTGAGCGCATCTACAATCTTGAGCGCTACTACAACAATTTAGCCGGTTTTAACAATCGCGAGGATGATTTCTTACCGAAGCGCTTTACCGAAGAGCCAGCGACTGGAAACAGTGCCGGACATGTAAGCCGCATGGATATCATGCTTGAAGAGTACTATGCTGTTCGTGGCTGGAAAGACGGCGTCGTTCCTACCGAGAAATTAGTAGAGTTAGGCATTATTGATGGCGATGCAGTGAAGTTGAAGTAAGGAATGTAACTCTTGCACCTCCTTTGAATTTGTAATGATGACAGCACAGGCAATAGGTTGGTTGCCTGTGCTGTTCTTGAATGGGTTGTGGGTTTGTGGGGTTGTGGCTTTGGCTTGGTTGGATTTTGAGTTGGCGGGTTGGATTTGGCTTGGATTTGGCTTGGCGGTTGGATTTTAGTTTGCGGATTGGAATTGGCTTGGCGGTTGGATTTTAGTTTGGCGGATTGGATTTGGCTTGGCCGGTTGGATCTAGTTTAGTACTCCGAGTTGGATTATATATGTAAAAAGCCGGGCATAAGACGAAAAGTTGTCCGATATATTTTGAAGTTGTCCGATATATTTTGAAGTTGTCCCAAATATTTTTGAAGTTGTCCGATATATTTTGAAAGTTGGTCCATAAAATTTAAAAGTTGGTCCATATATTAAAAAAGTTGGTCTATAAAATTTTTCAAATGAGTCATATCCACAATTAGATGGGCATATAGCAGATTTCGCGGGCATATATTTCGCAAGAACCTTGCTAAATCTCTAAAAAAAAGCAAATTTCACTAAAAATCATGCCCTCCTCACAAAAAATCAAGCGTTGTAAACAAAAAATACCCACTTTCCCTTCCAAAACTAACGTAATTTCACAAAAACTCAATTTCAAACAACTATTTTTATCTATTTTTAAAAAATAAAAAGGAGAGACACGCAAATGTTCTTATTTGAAAGAAACATTCCATTATTCGTGCTTAAATGTGAGGCGTTGATTCGAAACCTTCCCCCAAATCACCCGAAACTTAATGATATTCATAATGAACTATCTATTAAACTATCCGGATATTATGGAGAAAAATCGATTGACTATCATTTGGGCAAATTGGATATGGAGAAATACGACATCATCCCCGGTATCCGTCTTAAAAATAAAGACCGCTACTTCCAAATCGATCATCTTCTCCTCTCGAACAACTTTTTGCTCCCTATTGAATCTAAAAATCTGACAGGCGATCTAACCGTTGACCACACAAAAGGGCAATTAATCCAAGAAAAGAGCGGAATCATAAAAGTTTACGATAATCCTCTTTCACAAGTCCAACACCAAAGAATGCAATTCATTCAATGGCTTGATGAGCATAAACTTCCCATTATACCTGTTGATTTCTTGGTGGCTTTTTCAAACAGTAACGGAAACATCAAAACAATCGGGTATTCCGATCATAATTGGAAAATTTGCCGTGGCATTAATATATTTGAAAAAATAAAGCTGTTTGAGAAAATGTACCAAACTGAGTACATGACAACGAAAGAGCGGAAAAAGCTTGCCAAAATTTTATTAAAAAACAATGAAACACTCGATGTTAATATCTTAAAACATTTTTCCATTCCAAAAGAGGACACACTTACCGGTGTCTCATGTCAAATATGTTTTTCGAGGCCGATGGTCTATTCCTATGCGACATGGGAGTGCCTAACATGCGGCCACAAATCGGGGACGGCGCATGAACAAAAGATTCATGATTATTTTTTAACGATAAACCCCACGATCAATAACCAACAATTTAGGGAACAGACTCACATTGAAGAAAGACGGAAGGCGGCCCGCCTTCTCAACTCTATGAATCTCCAAAAGCAAGGCTCCAACAAAGGGAGAGTATATTTCCCTTTACCTCCGCAAAAATAAAAAAGCCAAGGACATGAATTTTGCCCCAACCCAAACAAAAAAAGCCAGAGACCAAGCACATTCGCTCAGCCTCCGACCCTAGTCGTTTTATATCGATAACGTTTTATTAACTCTTCTAACTTCACTTCATCTTCGGCAACAAAGCGAATCATCACTGCGTTAACTGTAAACACTGACGTAAACGAGAGCTCTGCTTCAGACAAGATATGACCTTCCCAGTTATCATCCACGCCATTAAAAACAATAGGAAATGACGACTTCGACGGCTCCCGCTTGCCACCTAGCTCTTCAAAATACATTTCGAGATGGGTGCGGTTGATTCCACGAAACTCTAAATCGCGACTAATCACAAAAACGCACTCCTTACAAATAAACGGTTTTGTCCAATGAAGACCATTTTACCCTCCAGCAACCGGAGGGAAAAGCGCAAACTGATCGGTATCTTTTACCTTCGTCTCCAGCCCGTCTTCATGAACAATATTTCTTCCGTTTACATAAACATGGACAAATGGTTTAAGCGATCTTTCTTCGGTAAAAATTTCATCATTTAATTCGGGGTACATTTCTATCATTCTATCAAGCACATCTATTACGCGATCGCCTTTTGGTAGAACTTCAACGGTTACTCCACCGCAAATATCCCTTAGATTTGCAAATACCTTTACCTGCACACTATCGCCCCTCTCTGCCAACCTTTATAGTAGTTCTAAAACTAGAGTTATAACTATTTTAATATAAAAAAGCCTGTCCATACAATGTTCAAGCTACTAGACATTACAAACAAATCAGCCCCCACTGCACCGCTTTAAAGTACCGGGGGACTGTCCCCCAGCACTTTAAAGCAACACAGCAACCCTTATATATCAAATCCAATAGAAATGTATTTAATCTCTAAAAACTCGTCGATTCCGTAGTGTCCGCCTTCTCTGCCGAGGCCGCTTTCCTTATAGCCACCAAATGGGGCTTGTGGTACGGAAGGAAGGGCATCGTTCAACCCGATAATTCCGTATTCGAGCTGCTCGGTTATTCTAAACGATCGGCTTAAATCATTCGTATAGACGTAGGCAGCCAATCCATAACGAGAATCGTTGGCGCGCGCAATAACTTCCTCTTCTGTTTTAAAAGTGGAAATCGGGGCAAGCGGTCCGAAGATTTCGTCCTTCATACACTCCATTTCCTCATGAATTCCGGTTAAAATGGTTGGTGCATAAAAATAACCGCTGGCCGCAGCAGGCTTTTCACCGCTAAACGTAACCTTGCCACCTTTTTTAAGAGCATCCTCTACAAACGATTCAACCTTTGCTAAAGCAGCTTGGTCAATCAACGGTCCAACATCGATTCCATCTTCAAGCCCATTGCCAACCCTTAATTTGGCCAGTTCTGCTTGAAAAAGCTCTACAAATTGCTCGGCAACACTTTCCTGAACATAAACGCGGTTTGTACAAATACACGTCTGGCCCGCATTTCGGAATTTCGACTGTACCAACCCAACTGCAGCCTTCCCCAAATCAGCATCGTCCATCACGATAAATGGAGCATTACCGCCCAGCTCTAACGATACCTTTTTTACGTTTTCGGCAGCACCGCGCATCAGCGTCTTTCCAACCTCGGTTGATCCGGTAAAAGTTATTTTGGTGACGCGTGGATCTTTCAGCCAAGCTTCTCCAATTTCCCCGGAGCGGCCGGTAACAATATTCAATACACCACTCGGCACTCCTGCTTCATGAGCTAACTCGGCTAATTTTAACGCGGTAAGCGGCGTTTGTCCGGCAGGCTTGACTACTGCCGTACAGCCTGCTGCCAAGGCCGGCCCCACTTTCCGGGTAATCATCGCCGCAGGAAAGTTCCAAGGCGTAATCGCCGCGATGACACCGACTGGTTCCTTGCGGACAAGAATGCGCTTATTTGGTGCGGATGCAGGGATTGTTTCCCCATAAACCCGTTTCCCTTCTTCAGCAAACCAGGAGATAAATCCATTCGCATAGACAACCTCACCTAACGCTTCTTTTAACGGCTTCCCTTGTTCCATCGTCATCACTTTTGCAATCTCATATTTATGTTCATTTATTAAATAATGCCATTTCATTAAAACTTTATAGCGCTCTTCCGCTGTCCACCGTGACCAGCTCTTAAACGCCGTCACTGCGGCATCAACCGCCTGGGTGGCTTCAGCTGCTCCTCCCGTGGGAACTGATCCAATCACTTCATTTGTTGCAGGATTTACAACCTTGGTTAACTCCTGATATTCTTCGCCAACCCAAGACCCATCAATATACATTGGATAGATTTTCAATTTCCCAACCCCCAACCTAGCTTTAAAAATCTTAATCTACTATTAAAATTAAACACTTGAACCCAAGACCACATCCATTGCTTCCTCTAAAATGGCTAACCCTTCATCAAGCTGCTCATCCGTTATCGTAATCGGCATTAAAATGCGGAGTACATTCCCATACAACCCTGCACTTAACAGGAGCAAGCCACGTTCCCCAGCGGCTTTAATAATCTGACCAACCGCCGCCTTATTTGGGGTTTTATCCGCTCCCCCGTTCACTAACTCCATGGCATACATAGCCCCGAGTCCGCGAACCTCGCCGACCTGCTCAAACCGCTCTGCTAAGGCAACCATTCTCGCCCTAACTCTTTCCCCTAATTTCACGGCCCGCTCATTTAACTTTTCGCTTTCGATAATGTCTAAAACTGCCAGTGCGGCTCGGCACCCAAGCGGACTGCCGCAATACGTTCCACCAATTTCACCCACATCAGGAGCATCCATGATTTCCGCTCGGCCAATGACACCGCTGATCGGTAACCCTGCCCCCATCGACTTCGAGACAGTGATTAAGTCGGGAACTACTCCAAAATGTTCAATCGCGAAATACTTCCCGGTCCGGGCAAAGCCTGTTTGAATTTCATCCGCAATAAACAGAATTCCGTGCTCAGTACAGATGTCACGTACCCTCTGAACAAATTCGACACTAGGAACGATAAACCCTCCCTCTCCTTGAACGGGCTCCATCACGACCGCAGCAATCGTTTCAGGTGCCACCTCGGCAAGGAGAAACTGTTCAAATTGCTCAATCATCATTTCGTTGTATTTCTTTTCTGACATCCCTTCGGGGCGGCGAAATGAATAGGGGTAAGGGGCTTTATAAACTTCTGGGGCAAAAGGGCCAAAGCCATACTTATAAGGTTTAACCTTACTTGTCATCGTCATCGCCAATAATGTTCGTCCGTGAAAGCCTCTTGAAAAAGCAATAATCCCTTGTCGCTTTGTAAATTTACGAGCGATTTTTACGGCGTTCTCAACTGCCTCCGCCCCGCTGTTAAAAAATGCCGCTTGCTTTGGGAATTGACCAGGGGTAAGCTTACAAAGCCGCTCCGCCAAATCGATATATGATTCATACATCATCACATTAAATCCGGTGTGGATAAATTGACTAATCTGATCCTCGAGTGCAGCCACAACACTCGGATGACAGTGGCCAACATTTAGGGTGCCAATTGCACCGGCAAAATCAATATACGTATTGCCATCCACGTCCTCAACAACCGCACCCGCTGCTTTTTTTACAAAAGAGGAGCAATTATTACTGATCCCCTTGGGTACATATTGTTTGCGGCGTTCCATTATTTCCATCGATTTCGGTCCTGGTACGGAGGTCATTTGCTTTACAAATTTATCAGCCAACCGTGACACCTCCACAGTAAAGTTTCACTCTATTCCATTTTATTTTTTTAAAAGTAGACCTAGACCTCGGAAATACAAAAGGCCCGGCTCGCGCCAGACCTCATTAATAAATAATTTTTTTGTTATATAAATTCACCGATACCCTATTAAAAAATTGAATAATGTGACCAATGCTTATAAAAATAACCAATGTCCCAAGCCCAATGCCAACAGTCCCGCCGATTATGAATCCAAGCACAACAGCAGAACCCTCTAAGATGGTTCGCGACAGGTTTAAGCCGATTTTAAATCTGTTGCTGAGCGCCACCATCGTTCCATCGTACGGCATCCTTGGAAGATTGGAGGGTAAATAAATGCCTACGCCCATGCCCACTAATAAAACGCCAAGGATGAAAACACTCCATTTAATGTAGGCCGGTGCTAAAGCTAAATCTAAATTCTTGAACACGATTTCCATCCAGAAATCGATCACAAATCCCCAAATAAGAATGGTGATAATCGATTCATATTCGGGTCTCCTTTTTAAAATAACCGCGTTTAACAGGAGAAAAAATGCTTGCGAAAGGGCCATCCACGTTCCTAACGTAAAGCCCAGCTTTTCTGTTAATCCCATATTGACAATATCCCAAGGGCCGGCCCCTGCTTTAGAATGAATAATGAAGCTTACACCTAAACAGGCAATAAACAAGCCTGTAAGGTAATACAGAATTCGTTTTCCCATATATGTTCCAGTCCTTTATCATTTATCAATTAATCCTATGAAGGATAGCCATCACTTCATGCTATTTTTTCGACGAAGCAGGTAATTATCCCAATAATTTTAGAGGGTTTCACAACTTAATGCAATCGTATCTTCATTCCATATTATTTTTGCTAAATATCAATTTTTGGAGAAACGAGCGCAATCTTGATATAATAAAACCTAAAAAATGTAGGAGGAACATCTGAGATGAACCACAAACAAATTATTGGGTTTGTAGGAACCTATACAAAAGGCGCAAGCGAGGGAATCTATTCCTTTTTATTAGATATTGAAAATCAAAAGATAGATGCAGTTAAGACGGCAGCAAAGCTTGATAATCCTACCTATTTAACGATTAGCCGCGATAATCAGTTCGTGTATGCTGTTGCAAAAAAAGACGAATTGGGCGGAATTTCCGCGTTTACTTTAAATAAACAAACAGGCGACTTAACCCTTTTGAACAGCCAATTTGCTGTGGGGGCTCCACCTTGCCATGTGAGTGTTGACCGTCAAACCCAAACGGTCCTATCTGCCAATTATCACAAAGGCACGATTGAAGCTTATGAAGTTGATAAAGAAACCGGGGAAATATACGGTGAGCCAGTCGTTGCTCAGCACGAAGGTGCAGGACCAGATCCTCGCCAAGAAAAAGCGCATGCCCATTTCGCCGGATTTACCCCAGACGAAAAGTATATTGTCGCCGTAGATTTAGGCATTGATGAAGTGATTACATACGAGTTAAACGGTGGCTCCTTAACAAAAGTGAGCAGTTTAGCGGTTAAACCTGGGAGCGGACCTCGACATCTCGTCTTTCATCCGAACGGAAAATTCGCTTATGTGATGACGGAATTTAGTTCGAAGGTTCTTGTTTTAAACTATGATTCAGAAAATGGTCAATTAACTGAGGAGCAAGCAATTACAACTATTCCGGCTGACTTTACCGAAAATAATCAAGGCAGTGCGATTCATATTTCTTCTGATGGAAGATTTTTATATGCGGGGAACCGGGGCCATGACAGCATCGCCGTTTTCAGCATAGACCAACAATCAAATAAATTAACCTTTATCGAACACACATCAACTGCCGGAAACTGGCCGCGCGATTTTGTACTTGATCCAAGCGAAAAGTTCATCATTGCCGCTAATCAGGAATCGAGTAATCTCGCCCTCTTTGCCAGAGACACTGAAACTGGAAAGCTAACCCTTTTACAGTCAGATGTAACCGTACCTGATCCGGTTTGTGTAAAATTTATGCATATTTAACTCCGTTTTAACAGGTTGGGCTATAGAGCCCCGCCTGTTTTATTGTTTTTGTTAATGGTGAATGTTGATTAGAGCGGAAGGTGCGAGACTCCTGCGGGAGAAGGTGTCACGGGAGACCCCACAGGCGCTTGCGCCGAGGAGGCTCCCGGACTCCCCCTAAGGTGCAGGAGCACCTGGAGCGGAAATCAACAGACAAATTTCATAGCGATTTAAAAAAATCAATCTTCACAACTTCCACATAAGTTCCCCATAAGTTCTACAAACCTACCCGTTATTATAAAGACATAGCAAGGCAAGAGGTTGCGAAATCGCAGCATCTTGATCAACTAATTAACTACAAGCTTAATATATGAAGGTTCGGAAAAAACCTTCTACCCGAAAATCGAAAAACTTAAGGATCCTCGATTTTCAAACCCTTAGATTCTTCTAAGGTCACTGATGTACCAATCTTTCTGTTTTAAAGTTATTTTGTAAAACCTCTCTATTTTCAAAGCCGGCCACGTAGGCCGGCCTCTTTTTTTGTCCATTTTTTATTAAAAGGTTATGTTAAAACTAATAATTGATTTTGTACATTATGTTGATTGGAGCGGAAGGTGCGAGACTCCTCTAAAATGCTTAGGCATTTTATCGTGCGGTGTTCATTCAAGGATGATTATTCACGTCCTGCGGGAGAAGGTGTCATGGGAGACCCCACAGGCGCTTGCGCCGAGGAGGCTCCCGGACTCCCCCTAAGGTGCGGGAGCACCTGGAGCGGAAATCAACAGACAAATTTCATAGCGATATAAAAAAATCAATCTTCACAACTTCCACATAAGTTCCCCATAAGTTCTACATACCTACCGATTATTATAAAGACATAGCAAGGCAAGAGGTTGCGAAACGCAGCATCTTGATTAACTTATTAACTATAAGCTTAATATATGAAGGTTCGGAAAAAACCTTCTACTCGAAAATCGAAAAACTTAAGGATCCTCGATTTTCAAACCCTTAGATTCTTCTAAGGTTACTGATGTACCAATCTTTCTGTTTTAAAGTTATTTTGTAAAACCTCTCTATTTTCTAAAGCCGGCCGCGTTGGCCGGCTTCTTTTTTTGTTTTGGCTTCGTACGGATATAGCCCCTATTGAACGACACTTAATGTTCAAGAAATTCATGATTTCTCTAACGATGAGCTGTCTTTATTTTAATATAATATAAATAAAGTTTTGATGATGGGAATGATGACTGATGGCGAAATTGCTATATATTACTGCGAATCCTAAAGGTTTGGAAAAATCGAAGGGGCTTCAAATTGGTGAAGCGTTTCTTGAGGCATTTCAAGCGGAACTACCTGATGCTGAAATAAAGAAAATTGATTTATTTGAGGCCGACATTCCGCAAATGGATGCAGAATTAGTGTCAGCACGCGGCAAGATTGGCGGCTACGGATATAAGCTTGAGGAATTAGAAGAAGGCGAAAGAGAAAAATATTTGGCAATGCATGCGGTTGCGGATGAGTTTGTCAATTATGATTATTTTGTGTTTGTTTCACCGGTTTGGAATTTAAGTTCTCCTCCGGTTTTAAAACAGTATATGGATAACTTATTTGTATCAGGAAAGACCTTCAATTATACTCCTGAAGGCGCAAAAGGGGCTTTAAGCGGGAAGAAGGCCGTGCACATTCAAACGCGTGGCGGATTGTACACGAACACGCCAATGGCTGAGTTAGAGTCCGGCGACCGCTATTTAAAAATCGCGCTTAAGTTTTTAGGCATTGAGGTTCTTGATACGGTTGTCGCAGAAGGATTTGACTACTTCCCTAAACAAGTTGAGGAAATCCTCGAAGCTGCAAAGGAAAAAGCCCGCGAAACGGCTAAGCAAATGGCTGGAGCAGAGTTAACAGTATAATAATATTTTTCATAAAAGAGTGATCAAAGGTTCGCTAGATGAAGCGGGCTTTGTGGTCACTCTTTTTTATTTTGCCTCCGTAAGAGTCCACGCGAATCTTTCATACAATCTTCCATTCTAGTTAATAGTTTTGTCATATCCTGTTCATTTTTGTTTCGTACGCTGATTCTATGAAAAACTCAACCTCGGTTTTATTCGTCCTCTTTCTCATTCTTTTATCCCCCCACCCAATGAGCAGTCTTACACAGATAAATAGATTTTAATAGGAGGAATGACCTTTGAAGAAACTATATGCTGCCGGGATTGGTGCGCTAATTCTAGGTTTCAGCTTTTTAATAGATTCAAGTTCTTTTGAAACAGATGCGACTGTAAAGATTTCACCAAAGGTAGATTCGACTTCTACTAAACAAGCAGAAACTACAGCCAATCCTGAAAATGTAATAAACAGTATCCCGGAACAAGAAGAAAAAGTTGTTACGGAAATTCAGCTGGATGTCCCCCTCCTTAACCAAATGGATAGCCCTAGATTGTATAATGGCTGCGAGGTTACGAGCCTGGCAATGATTCTAAAGTTTGAAGGACTTTCGGTCACCAAAAATGAATTGGCTCAGGCGGTGACTAGAGTTCCATTAAAATATAGTAATGGTGAATACGGAAACCCTAATTCCGGCTTTGTCGGAAATATGGAGGATGGACCAGGATTAGGCGTATATCATGGCCCTATAATGGATTTGGCTAAAAAATACGTTGGGGATCGTGCTGAGGATCTGACAGGTCAACCGTTTGATCTCCTCCTTAAAAAGGTTGGGGAAGGACACCCTGTTTGGATTATTACGACATCTACCTTTGCACCTGTATCAGAATTTCAGACTTGGCAGACCCCTCAAGGAGTAGTCGACATTACGTATAAAATGCACAGCGTCGTGATAACGGGTTTTGATAGTGCCAACATTTACATTAACAACCCTTTTGGTGTTAAAAATCAAAAAGTGGAGCGCGACAGTTTTATTCAAGCGTGGGAACAAATGGGGAAACAAGCGATTGTTGTTTATTAAGGAGCCGGGCGGATAGCCGTTCGGCTCTTTGCATCTTGAATTTCCGCTATTTAAACAGGATTCCGGCCTTTTTTCCGTGGGTTTCTGTGTCCTATCCATGGACTTTAACCTTTATCAATGCGATTTATAACTGCTGTCCGTAGATTCTGACCTTTTTTCTATGATTTATGACTTCTATTGTGGATTAACAGCTTTTATCCGTGGATTCCAACCTCTTATCCGTGGATTTGCAACTTCCGTAGGTTTCGGGCTCTTATCCGGAGATTTTGGAATCTTATTCGGAGGTTTCGGGCTCCTATCCGTATTTTAGAACCATTCTAATCTTTATTTTATTAAAAAAGTAGAGGGCAATCTCCCTCTACTTTTTTCAATCCTATTGATATCGTAATGCCTCTAATGGACTTAGGTTTGCTGCTTTATTGGCTGGGAAGATTCCGAACACAATGCCGATGATCACAGAAAAACTAACTGCGAGACCAACCGCCCACCAAGATATGGATACTGCATAATCTAATGCTGCAGAAAGAATTTGGGCACTGCCAATCCCAATCAGCACACCAAGAATACCGCCAATTCCGCTGAGGACGATTGCTTCAATTAAAAATTGACCAAGAATATCTTTCTTTTTTGCGCCAATGGCTTTGCGAATTCCGATTTCTCTCGTTCTTTCTGTAACCGAAACGAGCATAATATTCATGATCCCAATTCCACCGACAATTAACGAAATTCCAGCAATACCTGCTAATAGCATCGTCATCGTATCCGTAACAGAGGTTAGCGCCTCAGCGATATCAGCCTGGTTGCGGACATTATAGCTTGTATCATCGCCACCAAATGCAATATATAAGTTTCGCTCGATTTTCGCCATTCCTCGATCGACTGTATCTTCAGACGTCATTTTCACACTAGCTGAAGTAACAACCGTTTGACCTAAAAAACGCTGGGCCGTTGAAAACGGAATAAGCACTTTATCATCAACGGAACCCTGTAATTCATCCCCCACTACGGCAAGGACCCCAATCACTTTAAATGTCGATCCATCGATTTTCACTTCCTTATCAACTGGATTAGTGAATCCGAATAGCTCGACTGCGACATTTGACCCCAGCACTACGACTTTATTGCGATTATCCTGGTCCAAAGGTAAAACGAAACGACCAGACCGGACGGCGGTGTCTTCTACTTTTTCATAAGAAGGTGTCACGCCTTGAATAGTTACACCTTCCATACTAGTGGTTCCGTTCTTAAGTGTCCCGCTTCCGGAAACGGTTGGTGCAACAGCCTCAACCTCTGACAGATCCTCAAAGGCCATGACATCATCAAAGGTTACTACTTCCTCTTCGGAATTACCTGATAAGTTTATCGAAACCTTTGTTGTTCCTAGACCTGATATATCATCTGATACTGATTTTGACGCACCTTGCCCGAGGGAAACGAGCGCAATCACAGCTGAAATGCCAATGATAATCCCGAGCATCGTTAAAATCGAACGGAGCTTATTCGCTAAAATATTTTTAAAAGCAATTTTCAAAGCCTGGCCAAATTTCAATGGAAAACAACCTCCTCCCCATTCAAAATCTTACCGTCATGTATCCGAATAATTCGCTTCGCTTGTTTTGCAATATCCAAATCGTGCGTGATTAAGATAATCGTATGGCCCTGTTGATTCAGCTCTTTCATTAGCTTCAAAACCTCGGCACCTGTTTTACTATCTAATGCCCCTGTTGGTTCGTCTGCTAAGAGGATAGGCGGGTTCCCTGCAAGAGCGCGGGCAATTGCGACCCGCTGCTGCTGGCCTCCCGACAATTCTGTTGGCCGATGGTGCGCACGGTACTCTAATCCTACCTTTTTAAGAGCACTCATCACGATTTCTCTTCTTTCTGCTCCACTTAAGCCTCGATAGATAAGTGGCAGTTCAACATTTTCAAAGGCAGTCTGCTTCGGTAATAGATTAAACGCTTGGAAAATAAACCCTATTTTCTGATTTCGAACATCTGCTAACTGCTTATTTTTCAATGAAAATACATCTTTCCCGTCAAGATGATAATCCCCTTTATCAGGGACATCAAGGCAACCGATCATATTCATAAGCGTGGATTTCCCCGAGCCAGATGGACCAATAATCGCTACGAAATCACCTTTTTTGACGGAAAAACTAATATCATCTAGTGCCTTTAGTGTTTCGCCACCCATTTTATAGTACTTAGATAAGTGTTTGATTTCGACAATGGACTGACTCTCGATCATTGTCCAAAACCTCCTTTTCCGGCACCACGATCTCCTGGAGGCATACCTCCTTGACCCATATTACCGCCTGGAAATCCACCTTGGAACATGTTTCCACTCCGTTGGTTGCTGCTGTCATTTGAATTTAATGAAGGGAGCACGACTTCATCACCTTCCGTCAGACCGCTAATGATTTCAACGACAGTATCGTTTTGTAGCCCAATTTCAATGTTTTGCTGTTTTGTTTGAATTGTCTGTGTTGTACTTTCCTCATTTTCTGTGCTATCAGCCTGTTCAGTAGGAGCAGTAGCTTGGTCCGCGGATGGGATTAAGACGTAATATTGATCATCTTGCTTTTGAATCGCAGCTACTGGAACCGTAATAACATTTTCCTTTTTCTCAGTGGTAATAGTGGCTTCTGCCGTCATCCCAATTTTGATGCCGGTTGGTTCATTAATCGTGATCTTGACCTGATATTTTGCAGTGGAGCTTGTGGAGTCCTCATTTGCCTCTTTAGCTACACTCGTAACAGTACCGGTAAATTCTTTGTCACTCAGCGCACTCACTTCAACTTTAGCCGTTTGCCCGGCTTGTACTTTTGCAATATCTAATTCATCGACATTCACAATCATTTCAAGATTATTGTAGTCTGTTACAGTGAGTAACTCCGTACCCATTTGAACACTGCCATCTTCCTCAATATTTAGAGCCGTAATTTCACCAGAAAATGGAGCCAGAATAGGGTCTAATTTATCATCTTCAAAAGTAATAAGTTCATCGCCCTCCGTTACTGTATCTCCAACTGCGACATTCACTTCTTCTACGGTGGCATTCCCTTCAGCAGTTATCGTTTCTTTATTAATGGCGGAAATATTTCCAGTCCCACTCACCGCTACTTCGACATTACCAATTTCCGCGGATGCAGTTTGCGTTTGCATGGCAGGAGCAGCTACTGTCTCATTTTTGTTCGAAAAATAGTTATAAGCGGTGTATCCGCCGCCTGCTACAACGGCGACAAGCAAAATGCTAATAATCCATTTTTTCATTTTCTTCTTCCTTTCCAAATAAAGTTGGCAATTTTCGTTTTATCGATCACGAAACCAATACTGATTTCTTTCTAAGCTTGATTTTCCCTAAATAATGAGTAAGGATAACAAACAATGCCATGATGCCGAAGTAAGTGGCAATAACTCCTAATGCATTAGGACTCTCTCCGAATCCGCCTTTTTCTCCTCTTATCCCACCGTGACCTTCGCCATTTCCTTGGAAATCACCATCAGGTCGGGTTGGCATTTCGCCGTTTGCTTTGAATCCACTTTCAGATCTTGACGGCATTTCTCCACTTTCATCCCAATTTGGTGGTGTTTGTCCCTCAAAATTTCCTTCTGATCGATTTGGCATTTGCCCATCAAAGCCTTCAGGAGGCTGACCGTTTTCGCTAAACTGTCCTTTTGAAAAACCTTCACCCTGTTTCCCCTCAAATTGCCCCTGCTCAGAACTAGAGAAGATGCTTGCCGATGAAACCAATCTTGTCCCAAAACCTGTTGTGTAAACTTCAAACGCACCAAACAAGAACAAGGCAACCACAGAAATTTTCACTGCGTAATCGAACCAATTAGGGAGCGCCTTTACCCTGAAGATTTTTTTCGATAGATTCATTACCCATTGCCAATGCAGGCCAACATGGATAGCGACTAAAACAAGGGTTAGATAGGAAACCGATATATGCAGCATTTGCATCCATCGCTCGTTACCTACTGTGAGATTAGGGAAAACAACTTTTGAGATAATGATTCCTGTTACAATAATTGCTGTCATTGTAATTAATAATAATAAATTTAATATATAGCCAAATCTTGTTTTCCATGGCAGCTTCGGATTAAACAATTTTAGTGTGACATTCTTTACCCATTTCACATTGAGTAACACGTGGGTTAAGAAAGCGCCAATAATAACAAGACCTGCAATTTCATGAAACGCTAATCCGCCAAGCACACGATCATTGTAAAACAAAGCAAAGGTAACACCCATGATCAGATCCAATCCATATTTGATGTACGGTATTCTTTTTTTCAAACCAGCATTCTCCTAACTTCATAAATTTAGATTCGAACATTCATAGAAATGATTTTATGCAAAAAGTATGTCCATTCTATTACCAAATTCATAAAGAATTAATAACATTACGGAAAATAACCCTCAAGCAAATACGCTGAGGGTATTGAACACTGATTATTATTTTTGGGGCTGTATCAACTCTTCTGTTGTTTTCCGTTGCAGGGGCTATCGTTTCGGTAATTGCAGTAGGAAGGTTGTGCCGTTTTCCGAGCTTTCCTTTAACGAAAGATTCCCACCTTGGGCTTTGGCTAAAATAAGACTATAGGGAAGGCCCAATCCTAGGCCTCTTTCTACATGTTTTTTATTTTTTCCGCGATAGAATCTTTCAAACACATTTGGCTGCTCTTCAACTGATATTCCGTAACCATTATCCTCTACTTCAATTGATACCCAATTATCATCCTGATAAATGGATACCGTGATTTCTCCGTCTGTTCTTCCTTTTACTGCATGTAAGCTATTATTTAGTAAATTAACGAGGATTTGTTGTGTTCGCAAAGGATCCGCCTCGGTTAAAATACTGTCCTGGTTCGTTATAAACTTTAAGTTAACATGATTAAAATGCGAAAGATGAACAATTTCCCATTGATAGGCGATTTCCTTAATCAGTTTGGTTACGTTTATGTTCTCCATTGCCACTTTTACCGAGCCAGTACTAAACGTATTAAAACTGATTAAATCCTCAACCATGCTTTGCAATCGTTCGGATTCTTTCAACGCCATCTGCAGAAATTCCTTTTGCTTCTCACCTTTGACAATATCATCCCTAACCGCTTGAACAAGTGCGCTTACTGACGTAATCGGAGTTTTAAGTTCATGGGTGACACCTGCTAACAACTGTGTTCTTAACGTTTCAAGCTGCTCTAATCGGGTAGTCATCCCTTTAAAAGAATTCATTAATTGATAAAGCTCCTTCTCCTGAACATCGTCGTTCAATTCTACCTCATAATTTCCCTTAATCACTTCCTCCGCTGCTTCTGCAACACGAAGAACCGGTTTTGCTAGCTTCTTTGACAAAAAATAAATAACGAGCCAGCCTAAAAGCGCTAGGCTTCCTAGCAATAACGCCACTAAATAGTAATCTTGTTGTTTTAAATCAATTAGCTTATCAACAGGCTGAAAAATATAGACGGCTCCAACAATCTTTTTTTCATATAGAATAGGCGATATCACCACATAGTCCTTTCGCTGTGAATCCATTTCGATTTTTTTAACGGTTACTTCGGAAGGAAGATTAAGTGATTGAACGATGTCAATCTCTGTATTGTCAAACTTGGATGGGCCTTTCCCCTCAGGAGAAATCACTTCACCATCACTATTTTTAATATAAAATCGCATCGGCAGGCCGGGATTTAAAAATTTGGTCCGTTCTTCTAGGATGAAGGGAAGCTTTTGGTTAAGCATGATTTCCCCTTCGTCATTTATGACTCGATCGGCGAGCTCTTGGGATAGCATTTTTGTTAATTCTAATTTATTTTGAACAGTATTATGATGAATCCAAAAAACGGATACGACTCCGATGATCAACAGTCCACTAACTAATGTGATTAAATAACGTTTTGTCCAATGATAGAGAAGTGGAGTTTTCTTTTTTGTTTTTTTAGGAAACATAAAACTGGTAGCCCAAGCCGCGAAATGTTTTAATTTCTCCATCTGCCGGATCCCATCCCTTTAATAATTTACGAATTCTTTTTATCGCTAAATCGACCGCCCGATCACTTCCATCATAATCATACCCCCATACATTCTCGATTAATTGATCTCTATTAAAGGTTTGATTGGGGTGCTGGGCTAAAAACAGGAACAAGGAAAGATCTCGCGGAGTAAAAATGATTTCAACCCCATTTAATAAAACCTGATGAGCTAAAAAGTTTATTTTTAACGAGCCATAGAGATTCAGTTGTTCTTTTTCTTGTAATTGCAGGGATCGTCTTAATACGGCATTGACTCTAGCCACAACTTCCTCCGCTACAAAAGGCTTCGTGATATAATCATCTGCTCCTCCGCCAAGCCCCTTTAATTTTTGATCTGTATCCGATAAAGCCGTTAACATAATCACCGGACAGGAGCTTTTCTCTCGAATTTTTTCCAATACACTCCAGCCATCCATGTGTGGCATCATCACATCCAATAATACGAGCGATGGGTGAACTTCATCCACCTTCTGAATTCCCTCAAGACCATCATAGGCTTGATGGACAGAATACCCCTCTTTCTCTAAATAAGCCGCTAACACCATCGATATCGTCATTTCATCTTCAACAATCAGGATTGTTTTCATCACTTGTCACCTGTTTATTTTTTTGAACATTAGTATATCACAATAAAAACAGGAGTTTGCCTCTCTTTCTGTAAAGGTTTGTGTATTTGAAAAGGCCTCTATAATCAGAGGCCTGTTCTTATTGGTATCTCAACGCCTCCAATGGGCTTAAATTAGCTGCCTTATTCGCAGGGAAGATTCCGAACACAACACCGATAAAGACCGAGAAGCCAACAGCGATTCCGACTGTCCACCACGAGATGGACACAGCATAATCCATCGTTGTTGAAAGAATTTCTGCACTCCCAATACCAATCAGAACTCCGAGAACTCCGCCGATTCCACTTAGTACAATCGATTCAATTAAGAACTGACCAAGTATATCCTTCTTCTTCGCTCCGATTGCTTTCCGAATTCCAATCTCTCTCGTTCTTTCTGTCACGGAAACTAGCATGATATTCATAATACCAATTCCGCCAACAATAAGAGATATTCCGGCTATTCCAGCTAGAAGCATCGTCATTGTATCCGTAACAGACGTTAATGCCTCCGCGATATCAGATTGATTTCGAACACTGTAGCTCGTATCATCTCCACCAAATTGGATATATAAAGTCCGTTCCATCTTAGCCATACCTAAATCAACTGCGTCCTCTGAGCTCATCTTCACATCAGCAGAAGTAACGACTGTCTGCCCGAAAAAGCGCTGAGCAGTTGTAAACGGAATCAACACTTGGTCATCGACAGAGCCTTGAAGTTCATCCCCCTCCTCTGCAAGTACACCCACAACGATGAAGGTTGTCCCATCAATTTTAACCTCTTTATCAATCGGATTGGTAAATCCAAATAATTCTGTTGCAACATTTGACCCTAGGACAACTACCTTATTACGGTTATCCTGATCAATTTGCAAGAGAAATCTGCCTGATTTCATTGACGTATCTTCGACTGTCTCAAAGAAAAGCGTTACCCCTTGAATGGTAATATCGTCCGAGCTTGTGGTACCATTGGCAACTGTACCACTTCCTGAGGTAGTCGGTGAAACAGCCTCTACCTCTGACAGGTCCTCAAATTCCATTAAATCATCATACGTTACAACTTCCTCCTCAGAGTTTCCAGACAAATTAATCGAAACCTTGGTCGTACCTAACCCAGAAATATCATCAGAAACAGATTGTGATGCACCTTGCCCTAACGAGACAAGAGCGATAACCGCTGAAATACCAATAATGATTCCAAGCATCGTTAACATCGAACGAAGCTTATTTGAGCGGATATTTTTAAAGGCAATTTTTAATGCTTGACCAAATTTCAATGGTAAACAACCTCCTTCCCTTCTAAAATATGACCATCATGGATGTGAATTACTTTTTTTGCTTGCTTGGCGATATCTAGATCATGTGTAATCAAAATAATCGTGTGTCCTACTTTATTTAGATCCTTCATTAAATTCAATACTTCTGCACCGGTTTTACTATCGAGAGCGCCAGTGGGCTCGTCTGCGAGCAGAATCGGCGGGTTTCCCGCAAGGGCACGGGCAATCGCTACCCGTTGCTGCTGTCCACCTGAAAGCTCTGTCGGGCGATGATTTGCCCTGCCCTCTAACCCAACTTTTTTTAAAGCATCCATGACAATTTCTTTTCTTTCTTTGGCGTGAAGCCCACGATAGATAAGCGGCAATTCAACATTTTCATAAGCTGTCTGCTTCGGCAAAAGATTGAAGGATTGAAAAATAAAGCCGATCTTTTGGTTGCGAACATAAGCCAGCTGTTTATTTTTTAACGAGTATACATCTTTTCCATCCAAGTGGTATTCTCCAGAATCGGGAACATCCAGACAACCAATCATGTTCATAAGAGTGGACTTTCCTGAACCGGATGGGCCAATAATGGCGATGAAATCACCATTATTAACCGAAAAACTGACATCATCCAAGGCTTTTAATGTTTCCCCACCCATTTGATAATACTTCTTTAAATTCTTTATTTCGACGATTCGCTGCTCCTCCATCATTGACTGTCGCCTCCTTGGCTAGAACGGTCTCCAGGAGGCATTCCACCTTGTGGTGCTTGCCCCATGTCACCAGTTGAGAAGAAGCTATTCCCATTCTGATTTCCATTGCTGCTATTGCTGCTATCTGAGTTTAACGATGGAAGCACCACTGTATCTCCTTCTGCAAGTCCACTTACAATTTCCACAACTGTTGCATTTTGAAGCCCGATTTCGATTGTTTGTTTGGTTGTTTGAATTGATGTTGATGAGCTATCATCTGTTGTTGTTGCAGTACTCTCATTTTGATCAGTTGTTTCAGCTGTCGTTTGGTTATCTGACGGAACAAGCACGTAATATCCATCATCCTGCTTTTGTACCGCTGCGACTGGAACTGTAACAATATTTTCTTTCTTTTCTGTTGTGATCGTTGCTTCTGCTGTCATTCCAACCTTAATTCCTGTTGGTTCATTGATGGTAAGGTTTACTTTATATTTAGCAACGGAACTGCTTGAGTCGGAGTTTGCTTCTTTTGCAACACTTGTAACCGTACCAGTAAATTCGCTGTCAGGAAGAGCACTTACATCAATATTAGCGGTTTGTCCAACCTGAACCTTATCAATGTCCAATTCATCAATGTTTACAATCATTTCTAAATTGCTATAATCGGTCACTTCAATTAATTCTGCACCCATCTGGACTGTGCCATCTTCTTCAACGTTTAAAGTTGTAATTTCTCCTGCAAATGGCGCTGTGATAGGATCTAATTGATCATCTTCAAATGTAATCAGTTCGTCCCCTGCCGCAACTGTATCTCCTGCTGCAACTAAAACCTCGTCTACTGTTGCATTTCCTTCAGAAGTGAGCATTTCTTTATTGATCGATGAAATATTACCGGTCCCGCTCACCGTAACCTCGATCGTTCCTGTTTCTGCCGTAGCTGTTTGAGTCTGTGTTTTTGGCGTTGTATTTTCCTGAGTATCATTATGATAGTAGCTGTACGCCACTGCACCCCCTCCAATTAAGACGATCATAACAACAATGCTTATTAACCATTTTTTCATTATTTCTCTTCCTTTCTTTTCAATTTATATCATACAAATAAATAGCGATAATCTTTCATCATCCTTGTCTAGCTTTTTATGTTGCTCCCTACCTACAAACATAGAATAAACGTCCAATGTGTCAGGAAGATGTCAGGGATTATTTTTTTAGGCTTTGTTAAATTTGTCTGTTGATTTCCGCTTCAGGTGCTCGCTTTCCGCTCCAATCAACATTACGTTTAACAAAGTTTTTCGAAAATAAAAAAGGCTACTTCCTTTTTCTTGGAAGATAGCCTTTTGTGATTATATGACTGCTTTTGATTTTCTTCTTATTTTAATTTTGCCTAAATAATGTGTCAGGATCGCGAACACGGACATGATGCTAAAATAGGTAAGCAGCACTTCGAAAACATTGGAACTCCCTCCGTGTTCTCCTCCCATTTTTCCATTTGGTGTAGCAGGCATGTCTCCACTTGTATGTGTTTTTCCAGTTTGATCGGTGCTGATGTCTCCGCTTGCTGTCTGACTATCAGTTTGCTCAGATGTTGCGTTATCATTATCTTGGAAATCACCATTCGGCGGGGTCGGTCTTTCACCATCGAATCCTTCTGGCGGCTGCCCATTTTGACTAAAGTCTCCTCTTACAAAGTCTCCATCCCCCATCTGCCCTTGCTGTGTTGTGGACGAAAACAGACTAGCAGACTGGGCTACCCTATTCCCAAAACCTGTTGCGTACATCTCATATACACCAAAAAGTAACAGTAAAACTGTAATCATCTTTGCCGTAAAACCTAGTATTTTTGATGAAGACTTAATGTTAAAAACTTTTTTAAACATATTTATGACCCACTGCCAGTGTAGTCCTACATGAACGGCAACGATAATTAGGGTGAGATAAGAAACGGTCAAATGCAGCATTTTCATCCATTGTTCATTTCCGATAGTAAGATTAGGAAAAACAACCCTGGAGATCAATATCCCGGTTACAATAATCGTTGTCATCGTGATGAGCAACAGCAAATTTAATAAATAATTTAGCTTAGTCTTCCATGGCAGCTTCCGGTCAAAGAGCTTCAAGGTTACATTTTTTACCCAGTTAAGATTAAGTAGGACGTGCGCTAGAAAAGCACCAACTATGACCAAACCAGCAATCTCATGGAATGCCAGTCCACCGAGCACATTTTTATTGTAAAATAATGCAAAGGTTACACCGATTAAAATATCGAGTGTGAATTTTATATATGGAATTTTTTTCATCAATCATCAATCTCCTTATAAATAGTTGTAGGTAGGGGATTGATTCATGTATAAGAATAGGATAACGAAAATCTATGAATAAACTATAACCAAATCGATAACAAAATAATAATATTTGACTCTTTCCTATTAGCCATGGCTGTGTTAAAGAACATTGTTGATTGGAGCGGAAGGTGCGAGACTCCTGCGGGAGCAGCGGGATAGGTGAGACCCCACAGGAGCGATAGCGACGAGGAGGCTTACCGCCCGCCCCGCGCGGCGCTGAGCACCTGTAGCGGAAATCAACAGACAAATTTAACAAAACTTGACCTCAAAAAACCTCATTTCCTTGTTAGTGAAGGAAATGAGGCTCTTTTGAATGAAATATATAATTTAGAAAAAATTATTGCCAATGCGGTGATTTTCCTAGCTCTACCAGTGCCCAAATTACGTTAAACATGAAAATGCCAATGGCGATTGGAATGGCGATTAGGACCGTTCTGCCGATTTTTTGTTTGATTACAGCTAGATAATATCCGCTATAGAACAAAGTTATACAAGCAAGAACAAGCATGGCCACCAAAACGATATACATGAAAAAAACTCTCCCCTTAATAATAATTTTAAGCGCCTAATTCAATAAAGAATAAATAATGTCCGGTGCTAATGCGTTTGAATTATACCCCTCATCCTATTATATAGCGATTCATTGCAAAATTTAAATAATTTTGTATTATTTTTTAAATTACACTACTCCCATTGTATTAACCTCTAAAGCGCAAGGTTATGGAATCTTGAATTATCGTTTTCAGAATTTATTGACTTTTATTTGATTGTGTTATACATTAGTAAACACATAGGAATTATGATAATTCAGACTGAGGGGGAATGTGGATGAGCAGCTTAAAGGGTAAAGTTGTACTAATTTCTGGTGCGGGCAGTGGTTTAGGGAAGGAAACAGCACTTGCTTTTGCAAAAGCCGGAGCAAACCTTGTAATATGTGGACGAGTTTATGCAAAGCTGGAACAAGTTGAACAATTGATCACCAGTCAGTACGATGTTAAAGTTTTACCTGTACGGGCTGATGTTTCATCGGAATCAGATGTTAAAATGCTGATCCAAGCTTCAGTTGCAAAGTTCCAAAAAATTGATGTGTTAATCAATAACGCTGCCGTTTTCCAACAGTATCATATCATTGATAGCCCACTGGACTCATGGGAATATCAAATTCATAATAATGCAACGAGTGTGTTTTTAATGATGCGCGAGGTTTTACCGGTTATGCGCAAACAGAAAGCAGGTCATATCATTAACATCACCTCCGGATTAGTCAGAGAGGGTGCAGGCAGCTTTGGCGCCTATGCCGCCAGTAAAGCAGCCATAGAAGCATTATCATTCTCGGTTGAAGACGAGGAACACAAAAACGGTATTCAAATCCATGTATTTAATCCTGGAGTGATGAAGACAAACTTGGCTACTGTTGGTGATGACCCAGCCAATGTGGCTCCACACTTAGTAACACTGGCACAAACAGATTCCAGCGGCGATAAAAAAGTCGCTGTCGTACCTGTGACCACTCAGAAATAAAAAGAAGGCAAAACCAAATTAGCTGGTTTTGCCTCTTTTTATTCGTCTGGTCAGCACTGCTTATTTTTTCTTAATCCAAAATTTAATTACTTTTTCACTTTGGTCCATTTTTAAAATACTATGACCACTTTTTCTTGCCCATGCCGGAATATCGTTCAAAGAACCTCTGTCTGTAACCTGAAGTTCAATGACTTTACCGCTTTCTAATGAGTCTATCCCTTTTTTCAGTTTAACGACAGGCATAGGACATGCTAAACCAGCAACATCCAATGTAACATCTGCTTGAATGTTATCATTACATTTAACAACCGTTTCACCTAGGTCATTGGTGGTTGTCTCGCAATCTTTGTCAATATTGGTTCCAAAAACGGAGGAGTAGGTTTTCCAGCCACCGTCCACATTTTTCACTTTGTATCCATTATTTTTTAGAATACGGCTTGCTAAATAGCCTCGTAAACCAACCTGACAGCTAACATAGATCGTTTGATCCTTTGAAAGCTCTGCTAATCTGTTTCGTAATTCATTTAACGGGATATTGATTGAACCTTCAATGAATCCAAATTCACGCTCCATTGGTTCACGAACATCGACTAAGACGCCGCCTGCTGCAACAATTCCATCAATTTCATGCCATTGAACATGCTCTAGCTCACCTTCGATAATGTTAGTGGCTACATAGCCAGCCATGTTGACAGGATCTTTTGCAGATGAAAATGGTGGAGCATAGGACAGCTCTAAATTCGTTAAGTCTTCAACCGTTAATCCACCTTTAATCGCTGTGGCAATCACATCAATTCGCTTATCTACACCGTCAGAACCAACGGCTTGCGCGCCGAAAATTTTACCTGTTTCTTTATCAAAAATTAATTTGAGAGCAATAGGTGCCGCTCCTGGATAGTAACCAGCATGTGAGCTTGGGTGAATATGAACCACTTCATATGGTACGCCTAAACGTTTTAACGTTTTCTCATTATTACCTGTAGCCGCCACAGCTAAGTCAAACACTTTCGCAATCGACGTCCCAAGCGTCCCTTGATATTTTTCATGTTTACCCATCATGTTATTGGCAGCAATTCGACCTTGACGGTTAGCAGGACCAGCAAGCGGGATCATCGCCTTTGTACCACTAATATAATCAACAACTTCAACAGCGTCACCAACAGCATAAATATCCTTATTAGAGGTTTGGAGGTATTCATTAATTAAAATCCCCCCGCGTTCTCCTAGGTCAAGACCCGCTGTTTTCGCCAATTCATTTTCAGGTCTTACACCGATGGAAAGAATCGTCATTTCCGTATGAATGATCGTCCCATCAGATAAGATTACTTGTTTTCCTTGGTCAGCAAATGACTGAACCCCATTTTCTAAAACTAAACGCACGCCCTTTTCTTTCAAATGTGCGTGTAAAATACTAGCCATTTCAAAATCAATTGGAGCCATAATTTGGTTGGACATTTCGATTAATGTTACTTCAATTCCTCGATCTACAAGGTTTTCAGCCATTTCAATCCCGATAAACCCTCCACCAATCACAACTGCCTTTTTCGGATTTTGCTGATCAACATAATTTTTGATTTTGTCAGTGTCGGGAATGTTTCTTAACGTAAACAATGTTTCGTTCTCATTTAAGCCAGGGATCGGCGGAACAATCGGTCTAGCACCTGGAGATAATAGCAGTTTGTCATACGTTTCTACGTAAACTTCCTCAGTTTGCAAATTTTTTATCGTTACGTTTTTGTGTTCAGGGTCTATGCTCAATACTTCACTTAAGTTGCGAATATCAATTTTAAAACGATCTGACATTCCTTTGACGGTTTGCACCAACAATTTGCTGCGATCTTTAATCGTTTCACCAATGTAATAAGGAAGCCCGCAATTGGCAAATGAAATATGCTCACCACGTTCTACAAGAATAATTTCTACATCTTCACTAATTCTTCTTAGCTTTGCTGCGGCAGTAGCTCCACCTGCAACTCCACCGACGATCACGACTTTTTTAGTCATAGTTGTTTCCTCCTTGTTGATGCTGATTAGAATTTATTTAAAAAGTTTGATTCCCTTAGAGTATGATGTTAAAGGATTTATCCATATACTCAATAGGGTATTTAAAAATCCAAAAAAATGTTAAAATGCCAGCACAACTATCGTCATTTCTTAAAAATATTGCAAAGCAGGTTTGGTTACATACCCCATTAGGTATATTGATATAATAATAAAATTTATGATTGGTGTCAACTGATTTTTTAATACTTAAGAAATGACGATGCTATTATCTTATTCAATACTAGCTACTATTTCTTCTAACATTTCTTGATCGATTGGCCCAACAATTTTTTTACGGATAATCCCATTTGAATCAATGATATAACTAGTCGGGATAGTAATAGCTTGATACATATCTGCTATGTCTCCATTTTCATCGAGGAGGATTGGGAAGGTCAGCTCATAATCCTTAATAAATTGAGAAATTTCGTTTTTGCCTTTTTCAGAAGTGGTCAAATTGACGGCTAGGATTTCTACCCGATTATTTTCTTGGTCTTGATAAAATCGTTCAACATGCGGCATTTCCGCTTTACAAGGCGGACACCAAGTAGCCCAGAAATTTAAAACAACCTTCTTGCCTTTTGAATCCGAAAGTTTTATTGCTTCCCCTTCTAATGTATCCAATTGGAAGTCTGGAGCCTTCTCTCCTTCTTGAATCCCGGTGTGCAGGTTGGTGGAGCGTTCTTGTTTTGAGCTCGATGTAAGAGCAGAGTCAGTTTGGAGAAAAAGTCCCGACACCACGTAATACATCCCCATAACAACTATGCTAAAAATTAACACGGTTTTTAACGCCATTATTTTAGGGACATCTATTTTCTTTATTTTATATATAAAATAAATGCCTGTTAGTAAAATGGCTACAATGAAACCTTTACTCCCACCCGTAAAATAAAGTAATGATAGCGGGCTTTTCCATACTAATTTAGGATCGAGAAGGATCAGACTGCCTTTCCAAAATATAAATCCCCAAAACAGGCTGTTCGTGACTAATTCGAAGATTTTTTTATTTATATGTTTTGGTTGTGAACGCTGCAACCAAATTTTTAAAACCAATAATCCTGTCAGAATCGCAACTCCTAAAACAAGCCATTTCAGCGAAATAGCAATAGAACCTAGTTGAAAGATCTTCATATCCAGCATCCTTTTTATAAAAATAAGAGACTATCGCTAGTCCCTTAAAAAAATTTTGATATCAACATAATGACTCCTACCAGGAGCCAAACCCAAACCCCAGGTCATATTGGCGGTATGACTCTCTTTTTTTGGGGTTCATTTTTGCTAATGCCTCAAGTATTATTTTGGCAATTATTCATATGCATCACCATTTTCGTTTATGTTTTTAATTCTTTAATGCCTGCATAATATTTTGTGGATCATATCCTAAAATCCATTTTCCATTGATCTCTGTTTGGGGTACACCCATTTGACCTGTTTTATTTACCACATACTCCATCATGCCTGGTGATGTTTCAACATTCACCTCTTTAAAAGGAATGTTTTGATCTGCTAAAAAGTTCTTTAACATTACACAATATGGACAACGATTGGTCGTATAAACAGTAACTGAATTCATATTTATTTCTCCTTTATACATATTTTCTAATCGTCTTTCTATGCGCTATTTAGCCGTTAGGAAGCGATTAGTAGTATTTTGATTTAAGGATATATTATACCCTGGTGGGTATGAAGTCAATTGAAATGTTTTATTTTTAAGAAAGCTACCCTTTAAAGAAGATATTACTATATACCTATTCAATCAATGAGTAACAAGATTAGGAACGTTTGTTCTGTTTCGTGATAAACTATTATAAAGGAACGTATTTTATTATTTGTTTTTATAACAATATCTAAGGAATAAAAACACACTATGCATAGATGTTTAACACCTTTATTAAGGGGGAATTTAGAGTGGAAAAATGGGAGGCAGCCTATGTAGCTGGAATTATTGATGGAGAAGGAAGTATAACCTTAACAAGAATGCACGGACAAGAATTTCGCAGACCTTGTATTTCTATTGCATCAACAGATCTGGAACTCCTCCTTTATATTCAGTCCTTAACAGGTGGAGTAATTAATAATAAAAAAAATTATAATCCCGAAAAACACAAGAATTCATTTACCCTTTATATCAAAAAAAAGAAAGACGTGATTGATACACTACAACATATTTCTCCATTTCTTAGAGTTAATAAAAAAGAAAGCGTGCAAACTGGATAATAGATAAATACGATACAGTGACGATAAGAAATGGCAAATATAACATTGACCAACTACAAATGAAAATTGACTTTGAAGAGAACTTTTTTAAAATATAAAAAAGACTAGCTACAATAGCTAGTCTTGTTATCCACCTATGTATGGTGGAGACGGTGGGACGTGCTGTTCCATGCTTTCGACATGGCACTGACTATATCTTGAACCTGAGTTTTCTTCAGGTCCCCTGGCGTCTTATGCGAAATATAAATTTTCCCCTTCAGGGCAGGATTTCGCATCCTAGTACTACCACTGTTGGCAGCCTATAAGTCGATACACGGCTGTTGAATTACTTCACATACCGCTCGGCATTGCCTTATCGCTTAGTTAGCGACTTAGGTTTCACCGATAAAGCCAGGTTTTCACTTGCGTGTTACCACACAAGGCGACTAATTACTAATCGAACCCACGTCCAGAAATATCGGCACTTAAGCTTCTACGAGTGTAGTCGGCATATTGGCGCTTCGCTGCATCTTTTGCCTACCGACAGGCGGCCGAGCAGCTAGTCTGGTTGTTCTCTTCCTTCATCCTCAGACGGTGGAATCCGGCGTAGCCTACTAAGAGTGAGTCCGCTACCCTACCACATAGGCGATGGAGGGGCGAACAGCTATGCAGTATTAAGCTGCGAAAGCTAAGTTATTGTTTGTTTTGCCAGTTATTGGCTTTGACGTTTTAACGAGGCCGATCCCCTCGACTCGCAACCTAAGCTCGAACTACCCCTGTCGAATCCGTAGCGTCCCCATGTTAGAAGGGTCAGTGTGCGATTAAGCTCACTTGACGTTAGGATTGCTCATTGAAAGTCTCGAGCAAAAGTTATCTCGTCACCTTAACTTGGTGACATTTATTATTATAACACAGCAAACTAGTTTTTCAATTGTAACTTCCTGGCTGTTCTGCCATGGCAACCTTTAACTTTATTTTCAATAGAAAAATAAAGAATGTTAAGCACCAAAGAAATCAAGCGCACCACTACATTTTTTGTCTTTCGCGGAAGGCACGCTCAATTTCACGCTTTGCTTCCTTCTGCTTTAAATCTTCCCGTTTATCGTATTTCTTTTTACCTTTTGCAAGACCAATTAACACCTTAGCAAATCCATTTTTTAGGTAAACCTTTAACGGAACGAGTGCATAGCCTGCTTCTTTCGTTTCACCAATCAAAGTATTAATCTGCTTTTTGTGAAGCAACAGCTTTCTTGTTCTTAGCGGATCATGATTATAGCGATTTCCCTGCTCATATGGGCTTACATGCATGCTATATAGAAACATCTCGCCATTATGAATTCTGGCGTATGAATCTTTTAAATTAACGCGTCCACCGCGGATCGATTTAATTTCAGTCCCTTGTAGCACAAGTCCCGCTTCATATGTTTCTTCGATGAAATAATCATGATATGCTTTTTTATTTTGCGCAACAACCTTGCCCTCACCTTTTGGCATTGGAATTCCCCCACTTTCTATCTCCCTATTGTAGCAAAAATCAGCGATAGCCTCAATGAAGTGAAAAAAGAGCCGGAAGGCACCGGCTCTTACCTATTTATTAACGGCGTTTCTTTTTACCCTCACGTTTAGCCTTTGCTGAGTTGTCATATGATTTCTTTTTCTTTTTTCTTCCGTTTTGCTGCCCTGAACGCGATGATGATGATGATGATGATGATGAAGATGAACCTTCAGGTCGGCCTTTTCCCTGGCGCGGTTTTCTTTGGTCACTGCCGGTTTTAAAGACCCGTGGTGAATCTGAACGTTCACGGCGCGGGGTACCCTTCATCCCGACAATTTCAAAATCAATCGAACGTTCGTCCTTATTAACATTAATAACACGAACGGTAATTTCGTCGCCAATTCTAAATACATTTCCGGTTCGTTCACCAATCATCGCGAAATGACGCTCATCAAAACGATAATAATCATCCGTCATATAACTGACATGAACGAGACCTTCGATTGTATTCGGCAGCTCGACAAACATCCCAAAATTGGTAACCGAGCTAATAATACCATCGTACTCTTCACCAATTTTATCGGCCATAAATTCTGCTTTCTTCAATTCATCTGTTTCTCGCTCGGCGTCAACGGCACGCCGTTCCATTTTTGAAGAATGCTCAGCAATATCTGGCATGCGGGCGTTCCACTTTTCCCTTGTCGTTTCATCTAATTTTCCTTCAATTAAATAAGTGCGAATTAAGCGATGGACAATTAAGTCAGGATAACGACGAATTGGTGAGGTGAAATGGGTGTAAAATTCAGTCGATAAACCGAAATGTCCTAAGCTGTCAGGGTTATATTTTGCCTGTTGCATCGAGCGAAGCATCACAGTTGAAACAACCATTTCCTCTGGCTTTCCTTGCACTTCTTCAATAATTTCCTGAAGCGCCCTTGGATGCACTGAGTTCGCCGTACCTTTAACGATATAACCAAAGTTTGTAATAAACTCGAAGAATCTTCGGAGTTTATCTTCCTTTGGATCCTCATGAATACGGTAAATAAATGGAACATCCATCCAGTGGAAATGCTCAGCAATCGTTTCGTTCGCAGCCAGCATGAACTCTTCAATAAGACGTTCCGCTACAGACCGTTCCCTAATCACAACATCTGTAGGCTTCCCTTCCTCATCAACGAGAACCTTTGCTTCTTTAAAATCAAAGTCGATTGCACCGCGCTGCATCCGTTTTTTACGTAATATTTCAGCTAAATCTTCCATTGTTTCAAACATTGGAATGAGCGGTTCGTATCTTTTAAGTAGCTCCTCATCCTTATCCATTAGGATGCGATTAACATCTGCGTACGTCATCCGCTCTGTTGTTTTAATAACACTTTGAAAAATTTCATGACCGACGACTTCACCATCTTCGGTGATTTCCATTGTACAAGAAAGGGTTAACCGGTCTACTTTAGGATTTAATGAACAAATCCCATTAGAAAGTCGATGGGGAATCATCGGAATTACCCGGTCCACTAAATAAACACTCGTTCCCCGATCCTCCGCTTCGCGGTCAATTGGCGACCCTTCTGTTACGTAATAGCTGACGTCCGCAATATGAACTCCTAGCTTATAGTTACCATTTTCAAGCTTCTCCACCTGAACAGCGTCATCAAGATCTTTCGCATCGGCACCATCAATGGTTACAATTACTTCATTACGAAGGTCGCGCCGGTTGGCAATCTCGCTTTCATCGATTGAATCCGGAGTCTGATTTGCTTGCTCCATGACATCTTCAGGAAAGGCAAGCGGCAATCCGTGTTTATGAATAACAGAGAGAATGTCGACACCTGGGTCGTTTTTATGACCTAGAATTTTAATAACTTCCCCTTCAGCACTTTTCCGTCCTTCAGGGTAAGTAGTTAGCTTCACAACAACCTTGTGCCCTTCAATCGCTCCCATTGACGCAGCCTTTGGAATGAAAATGTCGCTGGCGAACTTCTTATCATCCGGAATCACAAATCCAAAATGCTTGCTTTCGGTGTAGGTCCCAACAATCTGTTGAACGCCTCTTTCAACAATTCGGACAACCGTTCCTTCGCGACGCTGCCCGGAAGTAGCCGACGCTACCCGAACTAATACAATATCTCCGTGCATCGCCGTATTCGTTTCGTTCGGCGGGATAAAAATATCATCCATACCCGGTTCATCAGGAATCACAAACGCAAACCCTTTAGCATGTCCCGTTAATTTCCCACGAACTAAATTCATTTTTTCCGGAAGTCCATACCGGTTACTCCGTGTTCTAATAACCAGACCTTTTTCTTCCATTACTACTAGCGCTTTAACAAACTCTTTAAATGCCGAAGAATCTTCTATTCCAAAAGCCTCTTCAAGCTCCTGAACGGTAAGAGGCTTATACGCCTCATCCTTCATATACTGTAAAAGCCGGTCAATATGCTGCTGTATTTCTTCCACATGAATCCCTCCTTTTAAGAGATTTTTCTATTTTTTAATATTTCCAATCCAGTCTTTCTAAAAACTGAAAAATATCTTCATGCAATTGCTCACGTTCTTTATCGAGAGTAATAACATGTCCCGACTCTTCATACCACTTTATTTCTTTTATATGCGATTCGACCTCATTATAAATGATGTTCGCACTATTCGTGTTAATCATATGGTCGTGACGGGCCTGTACGACAAACGTGGGCGCATAAATCATATCAACATTTTCGCGAACTTCTGAGATTAAACCCTGCAGTGCTTTTAAAGTCTTCATTGGTGTTTTTTGATACTCATTCATTTCAATTTCGATTTGCTGCAGTGTTTTTCCTTCCCTCTGTTTATATTCGCGGGCATAGTCTAGGATTCCTTTATACATGATCTCTTCACTTTTTATGTACATCGGAGCACACATTGGCACAATTCCCTTTATAGGAACAGTGTAACCCAATTTTAAAGAAAATACGCCACCAAGCGATAAACCGGCCACCGCAATTTCCTCATAGCCCTTCGACTTTAACAGTTGATAGCCATCCATGACATCCTTCCACCAATCTTCCGGCCCTGTATGGACAAGTTCTTCGGGAGGAACACCATGTCCTTTATAAAGCGGCGCATGAGTAGTGTAGCCCTTTTTCTCCAAAAAACGGCCCAGCATGCGAACATCCGCTGTATTTCCAGTAAATCCGTGCAGCAATAACACCGCCCGATTCCCAGCTTCAAATGTAAATGGCTTTGACGTAACTAGTTTCATAAAAATACTCCTTATTCATAGATGAGGCAGCTTTCTTTTTAAAAGGCTGTGTTAAAGCTCAGTGTTGATTTTTTTACACAATGTTGATTGGAGCGGAAGGCGCTTGACTCCTGCGGGAGCAGCGGGACAGGTGAGACCCCACAGGAGCTTTAGCTCCGAGGAGGCTCACCGCCCGCCCCGCGGAAAGCAAGCGCCTCTCGCTGCAATCAACAGTCAAGTTTAACACAGCCTTTAAAAAAAGAATGTCCTTCCTATTATCAACATTTTCCAAGGGTCCAAGTCAATAAAAAAACCTGAGCCTTAATAAGGTCAGGTTTCACGTTTATGATTAAAGTTTGAAATATGTAACTAAAATCGTCAAAATGAAAAACAATACGGATAAAACAATGGTGATACGGTGGAGTATTAAATCGATCCCCCGTGCTTTCTGCTTCCCAAATAATTGCTCCGCGCCTCCGGAAATCGCTCCAGAAAGACCCGCGCTTTTCCCTGATTGAAGAAGTACAACCGCAATTAGACCGATACATACGATAACTAAAAGGGTAACCAATAATGCGTGCATGTAGTCCACCTCCTGAAAACCTTCAATTTGCAGTATGTTTAATGTACCATATTTTAGCCCCTTTCACAATAGCATATACCTTTACGAAAGCGTGAACAAATCGCGGTTTGGTCATGTTTTTTTATTTTTGATAACGTGAATCTGGAGGATTTTTTACGAAAAAGAAAGAAGTAATTAACACTCCTTAGAATTTTTTCACAAAAAACAAAAAAGGAGTTGGTCCACCTGAACACGATTAGGGAACGAACGCGCCCCCGCAAGCTATACTTTAATGAAGCCGCTATAAGGCGAATGCCCCCAAACCACCCGAAAATCCCCATCATTGAAGAAGACTCCCGCAAGAGAGAAGCTGGCTTTATCGGCGAGCAAAAACTAGATAGACTGTTAACGACACATCCTCAAAAAGATTACCACATGTTTAATGGCCTCCATTTAGGCAACAACAACGGCTCCACCTTTCAAATTGATTCCTTCATTTATTGCCCTAGATATTTCCTTATTACCGAAGTGAAGAACATGAATGGAGAATTGACGTTTGACCGACAAGCGGGTCAATTGATTCAGAGAGTAGATAATAAGCAGATTGGTTACGAAGATCCACTTCTGCAAGCGGAATTTCAGGTCAGGCAACTAAAAATTTGGCTTATCCAGAACGGTTTCCCTGTTCCCCCGATTGAACATCTTGTGATGATGAGTCATCAAAATTGTGTGTTGCGATTCTTGAATACTGATTCTCATGACCAATATCGAATCTGTCGAGGCCGACAAGTAATCTTTCGAATTGAGGATTTTGATGTGAAGTACAAGCACGACGTATTTACACCGGCCATGATGAGGAAATTGACGAAGCTTTTATTAAAAAAACATTTTGAACCTAGCTTTGATATTGAGAAAATTTATAGGATATCTCGTTCTGAGCTTTTGAACGGAGTTCATTGTCCGATTTGCAGGTTATTAGGAATGATTTATTATCAAGGCTGGTGGATTTGTCCGACGTGTGGATGCAAATCTAAGGATGCTTGGTTGCCTGCGCTGCGAGATTACTATCTTTTGCATGGACCATGGATCACAAATCAGCAGTTTCGGGAGTTTTTGGGGATAGAATCAGGCGATGTCGCTTATCAACACTTAAAAAAGCTAAATTTAAAAACTTCAGGCAACAACAAACAGCGATTTTATCACCTAACTTGGGATCTTTTTAATCAGTATGTGTAAGCTATCCGTGGATTTCGGTGGTTTATCCGTGGATTCTAGGGTTTAATCCGTAGATTTATGCCCCCAATCCGTGGATTATTTAGTTTTATCCGTAGATTTTGCATTTCTATCCGTATATTAAAATTATTATAAATAACAACACCTTTCCTATTTGCCGACTACGCCATCTTATTTGCGGGTTTGTAGCCTTTATTTGCGGAAATTAGTTTCTTATTTGCCGATTAACCACTTTTATTTGCCGATGCCAATTTTCCGCCACAATCAACACTAAAAAAACGCCGGCGGGAGCACTTCCCCGCCGGCGTCACGTAACTTTAAACAAAATTACTTCTTCAAGTTATAAAAAGACTTTAAACCATCATATACAGCTAATACGCCAAGATCGTCTTCGATGCGTAGTAACTGGTTGTATTTCGCGATACGGTCTGTACGAGACATTGAACCAGTCTTGATTTGACCAGCGTTTGTTGCAACTGCGATGTCAGCGATTGTTGCATCTTCAGTTTCACCAGAACGGTGAGAAACTACTGCAGTGTAACCAGCGCGCTTCGCCATTTCGATTGCTTCGAAAGTTTCAGTTAACGTACCGATTTGGTTTACTTTTATCAAAATTGAGTTTGCAATACCTTTTTCGATACCTTCAGCAAGCTTCTTAGTGTTTGTAACGAATAAGTCGTCACCAACAAGCTGTACGCGAGTGCCAATGCGCTCAGTTAATAGCTTGTGGCCTTCCCAGTCGTTTTCGTCTAAACCATCTTCGATTGAGATGATTGGGAATTCGTTTACTAGCTCTTCGTAGAAATCAACCATTTCTGCAGAAGATAAACCTGTGCGGCCTTCGCCAGCAAGATCGTATTTGCCAGTTTCTTTGTTGTAGAATTCAGAAGAAGCTACGTCCATACCAAGGTAGATATCTTTTCCTGGCTCGTATCCTGCAGCTTTAATTGCTTCGATGATAACTTCTAAAGCTTCGCGGTTAGAACCTAGGTTAGGAGCGAAACCACCTTCGTCACCTACAGCTGTGTTTAAGCCTTTGCCAGAAAGAACTTTTTTCAAGCTGTGGAATACTTCAGCACCCATACGGATTGCTTCTTTAAAAGAAGGAGCGCCTACAGGTAAGATCATGAACTCTTGGAAGTCAACGTTGTTGTCAGCATGAGAACCACCGTTGATGATGTTCATCATTGGAGTTGGTAATTGCTTTGCATTGAATCCGCCAAGGTAACGGTAAAGTGGAAGACCCACTAAATCAGCAGCAGCATGAGCACAAGCCATAGAAACACCAAGGATTGCGTTTGCGCCTAATTTACCTTTGTTTTCAGTACCATCAAGATCGATCATTGTGCGGTCGATTGCTACTTGGTCAGTAACGTCCATACCGATTACTGCATCAGCAATAATGTTGTTTACGTTGTCAACAGCTTTTAATACACCTTTACCAAGGTAACGAGCTTTGTCGCCGTCACGAAGCTCAACTGCTTCGTATTCACCAGTAGAAGCACCAGATGGAACTAATGCGCGTCCGAAAGCGCCTGATTCTGTAACAACTTCAACCTCAACTGTTGGATTTCCGCGAGAGTCAAGGACTTCACGAGCATAAACTTCTTGAATGTATGGCATAGCTAAATCTCTCCTTTTGAATGATTGTTATTTTTTTAAAAATAAAAACAATAAACTGTCCATATTTGAATTTACCCTAACAGATATAATATTTCAATCTGATAAAGCAAACATACCTATTTCTTTATTAAAGACGTACCCGTCATTTCAACTGGTTTGTCGATACCTAATAAATCAAGCATTGTTGGAGCTAAATCGCCAAGAATTCCGCCTTCGCGAAGCTCAACACCAGCTTTTGTTACAATAACCGGAACCGGATTAGTTGTATGAGCTGTCATTGGATTGCCTTCAAGGGTAATAACCTCATCTGCATTCCCGTGGTCAGCAGTAATAATTGCAGTACCGCCTTTTGCTACAATTAAATCCACAACCCGACCTAAGCACTCATCAACTGTTTCAACAGCTTTAATCGTAGGTTCAAGCATGCCTGAGTGTCCTACCATATCCGGATTAGCGTAATTTAAAAGAATCGCATCAAACTTATCTTCGTTAATCGCATTTACCAATGCATCCGTTACTTCATAAGCGCTCATTTCCGGCTTCAAATCATAGGTTGCCACTTTTGGTGAGGCAATTAAGATTCTTTCCTCGCCAGGAAACTCTGCTTCACGACCACCGCTCATAAAGAACGTTACGTGCGGATATTTTTCCGTTTCGGCAATTCGGAGCTGCTTTAGGTTGTTTTGCGCTAATACTTCACCAAGTGTGTTGTCCAAGTTTGTTGGCTTAAACGCTACATACCCGTCAACTGTCTCACTGAAATGAGTCATACAAACAAAGAATAAATTATTCGGATGCTTCTGTCCGCGGTCAAACGAACGGAAATCCTTATTTGTGAACGTATTTGAAATTTGAATCGCACGGTCAGGTCGGAAATTATAGAAAATAACCGCATCGTTTTCACCGATAGTTGCAACTGGCTCACCGTTTTCACGAGTAATGACAGATGGCAACACGAACTCATCATAGATGCCTTTTTCATAAGAATCTTTCACGACATCCATTGGATTTGTATAAGAAGGACCTTCACCGTAAACCATGGCACGGTAAGATTTTTCCACTCGCTCCCAACGCTTGTCACGGTCCATTGAATAGTAACGACCAGAAATGGTTGCAAATTCACCTACACCGATTTGTTTCATTTCATCAATCGTTGATTGAATGAAGCCTTCTGCTGTTTGCGGTCCAACATCACGTCCATCTAAGAATGCATGAACATAAACCTTTTCCACACCTTCAGCTGCTGCTAAGCGAAGCAAAGCAAACATGTGGTTAATATGGCTGTGAACGCCACCATCAGATAACAAGCCAAACAAGTGAAGACTTGTTCCTTCTTTTTTAACGTGATTAATCGCACCTACAAGGGTTTCATTTTTTTCAAATTCCCCTTCACGAATCGCCACGTTTACGCGTGTTAAGCTTTGGTAAACAACCCGGCCGGCACCGATATTAAGGTGTCCAACCTCAGAGTTCCCCATTTGACCATCGGGTAATCCAACTGCCTCTCCGCTTGCTCTTAACTGTTGATGCGGAAAAGAACTCCAATAACGATCGAAATTAGGCTTGTTAGCTTGTGAAACTGCATTTCCTTTTTTTTCATTCCGGCATCCAAATCCATCAAGGATGATTAATGCCACGGGAGATTTACTCATTTGATCCTGCCTCCAATAATTGTAGGTAAGATTCAGCCTCAAGGCTTGCTCCTCCTACTAACGCCCCGTCGATATCCGGTTGTGACATATATTCTTTGATGTTTTCAGGCTTCACGCTGCCACCGTATTGAATCCGAACTGCTTGGGCTGCTTCCTGTGAAAATTGTTCTCCGACAACCTGACGAATATAAGCGCACACCTCATTTGCATCCGATGCAGAAGAGGATCTGCCTGTGCCGATTGCCCAGATAGGTTCATATGCAATAACCGTTTGCTTTAGCTGATCTTCTGTTAATCCTGCTAAGCCCTTTTTAACTTGTGCACCAACTAATTCATTTGTTTGACCTGCTTCGCGCTCTTCTAGCGTTTCACCGCAACAAACAATTGGAATTAATCCATGTGCAAATGCTGCATGTGCTTTCTTGTTTACACCCTCGTCTGTTTCATTAAACATTTCACGGCGCTCAGAGTGACCAATAATCACGTATTTAACGCCGATATCAGCTAGCGCAACGGGGCTGATTTCGCCTGTAAAAGCACCGCTTTTTTCAAAATGCATATTTTGTGCACCGATTTCAACATCAAAGCCTTTTGAAATCGCAACAAGTTGTTCAAGGAATAAAGCGGGAGCACAAACAACAGAATCCATCTTCTCTTTAGAAGGGACTAGTTTATTAACATGCTCCATGAAGCTTTTTGCTTCTGCAAGAGTTTTATGCATCTTCCAGTTTCCTGCTATGATCGGTTTACGCATGATGGTGTACATCCTTTCCTGGTTATCTAATTAAATCGTTCTAATGAACGAGCTGGAATCTCAAAGTTGTATATTAAAAAGCTTGAACCATTTTTTGCAGCAAACAACTAATTACTTATCGTTTAACGCTACAACTCCTGGTAAAGCCTTTCCTTCCATGAATTCTAATGAAGCACCGCCACCAGTAGAAATATGACTCATTTTATCAGCTAAGTCAAATTTTTCTACCGCTGCAGCTGAGTCGCCTCCACCGATAACAGAATATGTATCATTTGCTTCTGCTAGTGCTTCTGCCACAGCCTTTGTTCCGCCGGCAAACTTGTCCATCTCAAATACACCCATAGGTCCATTCCAAATGACCAATTTAGAGTTTTTAATTACATCGCTATATAACTCGGCTGTTTTAGGTCCGATATCAAGGGACATCCAATCAGCAGGAATTTGATCAATTCCAACTACTTTTGTATTTGCATCAGCAGAAAACTCTTCCGCCACAACAGCGTCAATCGGCATATAAAATTTAACGCCTTTTTCTTCTGCTTTCTTAATAAATGAAAGGGCTAAATCCATTTTGTCTGCTTCCAATAAGGAGTTACCAATTTCATGACCTTGAGCTTTGATAAATGTATAAGCCAAACCGCCGCCAATAATTAAGTTATCTACTTTTTCAAGTAAATTATCAATTACGCCAATTTTATCTTTTACCTTTGCACCACCAATAATTGCAGTAAAAGGTCTTTCAGGGTTTGATAAAGCTTTTCCAAGAACATCAAGCTCTTTTTGCATTAAAAATCCTGAAACCGCAGGAATGTGATGAGCAATTCCCTCTGTTGAAGCATGGGCACGGTGAGCAGCTCCAAAGGCATCATTCACATAAAGATCTGCAAGCTCTGCGAATGCCTTCGCTAGTTCTGGATCATTTTTTTCCTCACCAGGGTAGAAACGAACATTCTCAAGTAAAAGCACATCGCCCTCACTTAATCCATTAATTTCTGCTTTAACTGATTCACCATAAGCTTCGTCAGTCTTCTTTACTTCTTTACCTAGAAGTTCAGCAAGACGAGCCGCAACAGCAGTCAAGCGCAATTCTTCCACAACTTGTCCCTTTGGACGGCCAAGATGAGATGCTAAAATTACTTTTGCCCCTTGTTCAACCATATATTGAATTGTTGGCAGAGCAGCACGGATACGAGTATCGTCCGTAATTTGTCCATCTTTCATTGGAACATTGAAATCCACGCGGCAAAACACGCGTTGACCTTTGACTGTTACGTCTTTTACAGATTTTTTGTTCATTCAGGATGGTCCTCCTTTTTAGTTAAAAAATAAATTTGGATACCCAACGGTTTACCGAGCATCACAGAAGCTTGCTATTATATAGTATTTACTTTAATCCCCCGAACTGATCGGCATTTAATAAAAATTTCTATTCTCGAAATAAAACAAAAGAGGGGAGTGGGGAATGATCCCCGCTCCCCTTTTTATCCCATTCGATTGCAAGAACCCCGCCAATCAGGGGATTTGAAACGATCTATTTTTTAAGAAACTAATAGCAAGAGCGTCCAGACGCACACCCTATACCATTATAGACGTTTATGGAACTAATATCCAATATTAGAAACCTTTTTTACCCATAAAATCTGCTAAGTCTACTACACGGTTAGAATAACCAGTTTCGTTATCGTACCAAGAAAGTACTTTTACCATGCTGCCTTCCATAACCATTGTAGATTGAGCATCAATTGTAGAAGATGCAGGGCTACCGTTAAAGTCAGTAGATACAAGTGGAAGTTCAGTGTATTCTAAGATACCTTTTAAATCGCCTTCAGCTGCTGCCTTTAATGCTGCATTTACTTCTTCAGCTGTAACGTCTTTTTCAAGCTCAGCTACTAAGTCAACTACAGAAACGTTTGGAGTTGGTACACGCATTGCCATTCCGTTTAATTTACCCTTTAATTCAGGAAGTACTAAAGCAACCGCTTTTGCAGCACCAGTTGAAGTTGGGATCATGTTTTCAGCTGCAGCACGAGCACGACGGTAGTCTTTGTGCGGCAAGTCTAAGATTTGTTGGTCATTTGTGTATGAGTGAACAGTTGTCATCATACCGCGTTTGATACCAAAGTTGTCATTTAATACTTTAGCAAATGGAGCTAAACAGTTAGTAGTACAAGATGCATTAGAAACGATATGGTGGTTAGCTGCATCGTACTTGTCTTCGTTAACACCCATAACGATTGTTAAATCTTCACCAGATGCTGGAGCAGAGATAATAACCTTTTTCGCACCTGCTTCAAGGTGTTTTGCTGCATTAGCACGGTCAGTGAAGCGGCCAGTAGATTCTACAACTACTTCTACGCCAAGATCTCCCCAGCCAAGTTGAGCAGGATCGCGCTCAGCGATAACTTTCACACGATGAGCACCAACTACTAAATAATCACCATCAACTGTTACTGTTTCAGCTAATTTGCCATGAACTGTATCGTATTGTAAAAGATGTGCAAGCATATTTGCATCAGTTAAATCATTAACTGCAACTACCTCAACGTTAGGATTTTTTAAAGCTGCACGGAAAACATTACGTCCAATACGACCAAATCCATTAATACCCATTTTTACTGCCATTATTATTTCCTCCTTTAAGGTTACACTTTTAAAATTTATATAAAGGGGGATAACCCCAGTATTAACATTGTTAAATAATTCCCCTATAACCAATAGAATATGCTTTCAATGTTTAAAAGGACTTAACCCTTTAACAATTGTTTAGCTGCTCCTTCATCGGTTATCAAAATCGTTGAAGCTGGAGCCTGCTTCATATAAGCACGAATTGCCTTTGCTTTTGATGCTCCGCCTGCAGCGGTAAGAACATGCTCGATATCAGCAATGTCTTGGAGCTGAATGCCAATCGTTAAGACCTTATGGACCACTTCTCCTGATTCATTGAAATAGTATCCAAAAGCCTCCCCAACAGCATTTTTCGCCTTTATGTTTTGAATTTCATCATTCGATGTGTTGCGGCGTTCAGCCATTGTTATAGCGTCTCCAATACCGTGTAAAACCATGCTTGCTGAATGAATTAATTCTAAAACCTCTGTAATATAAGGTTCCTTGATAAAGGATTCATAAATTTCCTGGCTTACTTGGTCTGGAACGTAAAAGACTCTATGTTTTGCACCGGCCTTCTCCGCCATTCTTGAACAAATGGTGTTCGCTTGATTCTTAACCTCTTCACCAACACCACCGCGTGCTGGTACAAACAGCAATTCTTTTTCATGAAAATCGGGTGTAAGCATCTCGGCTACCGACGCCATTGTAGTTCCGCCGGTAACAGCAATAATATTTTTACCTGGCAAAAGGTCTTTCATGCAATTAACTGTCGCCCGCCCTATTTCACTTTTTACCCAAGGTGATTCATCACTGTTGCCTGAAACGACTATGACCTTTTTAATTTGAAGTTGGCGCTCGAGCTGTCGTTCTATTTGGTCAATACCTGTTACTTCTCTCATTACGCCTTCAAGCTTTTCTAGAAGCTCTGAACCCTCTGATGTCAAACTCATTCCAACACTTGAAAAATCAATCAGATCCTGGTCTTTCAAAAATTCCACTTCGCTGCGAAGCACTCTTTCAGTAAGACTAAGACTTCCCGCTAAGCTCCTTCTTCCAACTGGCTGCATTAAATTTATGTATTGAAGAATGGAGTAGCGTTTTTGCATAACTTGCAGGAGGTCAGGTAATAATCTTTTTTGTAAATCAATAATTGAGTCCATGGTAATATTCTCCTCTTTTGGATGGTCGTAAAATGTCCCGCCTAGACATATTATGTCCCACTTGTTGCAAAAAAAATCACTCCTTAACCTAAGGCTTATTTTAACAGGAGTGAAATGAAATTTCAACTTATAATAAAGAGATTTTTTCTTGCAAACGCTTACGTATGACATTTTTGTCAACACGGCCAAATTGGACCTCTTCACCATCTAACACAACCACCGGAATCATAATCCCATAAAGCTCTGTTAGATGATCATCTGTATCAATATCCACTTCTTTAATAGAAAAAGGAAACTCTGTTTGAAGTTGCGTTAATGATTCTTTGGCCATCTCACATAAATGGCATTTCTTTCGAGTATAAAATGTAACTACTACCTGGGCCTCCACGATTAGTTGTCCTCCTTTTTCCACTTATCTGCATTTAATTAGAAAAACAGTGAAGGATTCTCCACATTTAGATTAATCGTATCTTTTTCGTTTTGAAGAAGAAGGAATACCGAGCTGGTCTCGATACTTAGCAACGGTTCTTCGGGAAACTACGATCCCATCATTCTCCTTTAAAAGCTGGACAATGTCCAAATCCGATAAAGGCTTTTGCTTATTTTCTTCTTTAATTAATTTCTCCATCGCCATCTTAACCTTGCTCGATGACAGTGATTCATCAGAAACGGATTCAATCGCATTCGTGAAAAATGATTTTAGCTCAACGGTTCCAAACGGTGTTTGAACGTACTTTTCACGTACAGCTCTGCTCACAGTCGATTCGTGGATTCCCAATTCTTCAGATATCTCTTTCATCGTCATCGGTTTTAAAAAAGTAGGACCTTTTTCAAAATAAGCTTGTTGTTTGTCTACAATTTTACCTGTTACGTTCAAGATTGTTTTTTGGCGTTGCTCTAAGCTGCGAATAATCCAGTGATAATCCTGTTGCTTCTCATTCAGAAAATCGTTGACCTTCTTATCTTGATAGGAATTTAAACTAGCAAAATAATCTTTATTAAACTGAATTTTTGGCAGAATGTGATCAAATAACCTGACAACGAATTGATCACCCTCTTGAACTACCATGACATCAGGGATTACATATGAAGCTCTTTCATAATGAAAGGCAGCTCCCGGCTTTGGATTAAGCGTTAAAATATAATCAAATACTTGCTGAATTTCCTTTATATCAATCGAAAGCAGTTTCGAAAGCTGCTTCCACTTTTTTTCAGCAAACATCGAAAAATGCTCCGAAACAATCCTTTCAGCCAGCTCATTCTTTACTTCCTGGCGATTAAGCTGCAGAAGCAAGCATTCTCTTAAGGTTCGTGCCCCAATGCCTGCCGGCTCCACTCTTTGCAAAATAGCCAAGCATTCCTCTGCGTCAGCCAAAGAAAAATTAAAGTGATTGGCTATATCCTGTAAATTACCCGTAAAATAGCCATTATCATCTAGGTGATAGATATAGTGGGTAACCACCCTTTTCTGAAATGGGCTCATTTTCATATCTTGAATTTGCGGAAATAAATGATCAGCTAACGTAAAGCGCTGATCGCTGATTTGTTCAATCCAAGCTTTGTCATTTGATTTTTGACTTTGCCCCTTCGCCTTTGGCTGGTATACCTCCGCTTTTCTGCTTTTAATATGCAATAATGGATTTTCAAGCGCTTTATTTTCGAGAAAATCCACAAGCTCAATAGCCGAATATTGTAAAAGTGCAATTGCTTGTGAAAGCTCTTGAGTCATCGATAACTTTAACGACTGTTGTTGAGATAATCCTGCTCTTAAATCCATTTTCACTCCCCCTGTCCTCATTTTACAACAGAGAAGAAATATGTTCACGAAAAAATACCAGAGCTTACTACTAACATATTCATTTTTTGAATATGAGTGATAGGCTGATTGTATGATGAGGACCACTTTATTTTATAAAATAATTATGCGGAAAGTATGCATTTTATTAGAAAAGTTATCGAAATACCTTTAAAAATGCCAAAAACCCCTTACCCTAAATAGGCAAGAGGTTTTGGTAACGCCCTCGGCAGGAATCGAACCCACATCTCAAGAACCGGAATCTTACGTGCTATCCGTTGCACCACGAGGGCATGTAAAAAAGACGCTACGTTAAAATATTATATGGCATGATGAACTTGATTGCAAGCATTGTTTTTAAGGAAAATGGGCCCAACACTTTGAATCGGTTTTTGTTTGGCTGTTGATTGGAGCGGAAGGTGCGAGACTCCTGCGGGAGAAGGTGTCACGGGAGACTTCACAGGCGCTTTGCGCCAAGGAGGCTCCCGGACTCCCCCGCGGAAAGCGAGCACCTGAAGCGGAAATCAACAGAGCCTTTTGTTTAAAAATTCCCTAATCGGATAAGATGTAAAGCATGGACATTTCTGCGAGGGAAAACACACCATTCATGCAAGCTAATGTTGTCGAACAAATCACGCTAAATGCAGGTCGATTTGTTTGACCTTAATTGACCATCAGTGTATGATAACAATACATAAGATTTTTTTCATCGAGATTTATGAGGAAAAATCTTGGGGTCTAACCTTGGAATATGAGATTAAAGGAGGAACAGAAAAATGAATTTGATTCCTACAGTAATTGAACAGACAAATCGCGGCGAGCGGGCATACGATATTTATTCCCGTTTGTTAAAAGACCGTATCATCATGCTCGGAAGCGCAATTGATGACCATGTTGCCAACTCAATTGTCGCTCAATTATTATTCTTAGAAGCTGAAAATCCTGAAAAAGATATATCCATTTACATTAACAGCCCTGGCGGTAGCATCACTGCCGGTATGGCAATTTATGACACAATGCAGTTCATTAAGCCCGATGTTCAAACGATTTGTATCGGTATGGCTGCATCAATGGGTGCATTCTTACTTGCTGCAGGTACAAAAGGCAAGCGCTATTGCTTACCAAACAGCGAAGTTATGATTCACCAGCCACTTGGCGGTGCACAAGGTCAAGCAACAGAAATCGAAATCGCTGCAAAGCGCATCCTTTTCCTACGTGATAAATTAAACGGTATCCTTGCAGAACGCACAGGCCAGCCACTTGAAGTAATTGAGCGTGACACTGAGCGCGATAACTTCATGACTGCTGAAAAGGCTAAAGAATACGGCTTAGTCGATCATATTATTGAACGCAGCTCTGCTACTGGTGAGAAAAAATAATAATCGCTCCTAAACGAAACTCGCGCTCTATTTTTTATAGTGGGCGTTAAAAGGTGCCTTCTTAATAAATGACGTATGCTCTGGCATACGTCATTTAATTATTTACAAGGGTTTTTTTTAACATGGCTGTGTTAAAGCTCAGTGTTGATTTTTTTACACAATGTTGATTGGAGCGGAAGGCGCTTGACTCCTGCGGGAGTAGCGGGACAGGTAAGACCCCACAGGAGCTTTAGCTCCGAGGAGGTTCACCGCCCGCCCCGCGGAAAGCAAGCGCCTGGAGCGGAAATCAATAGTCTAGTTTAACACAGCCTTTGACATAATATTGTTCAATGAAACGACTGTCAATATTGATGTCATTCGGAACGCCGGCATGGTAGGTTCCTTATCTTAAGAGGACATACGTTCCGTTATTTTGATAAAATATGCTCTTTTTGATAGATAAGCGGACACCAGTTCCGCTATTCGCTAATAAATGGCGATTTTTGAGTGGTATTTATATAAATAAGAGCCCCTGTGTCCGGTAAGATGCAATAACAAGCTAAAAACATCAAAATAAGGGCCTCTGTGTCCGCCAAAATATCGTAACTTCATTATTTTTGTTAACCAATCGGAGGAGGACAAGCTCGTAAGTATAATAAAGAAAACTCGCCAATTTTTTGATGGCGAGTTTTGCTTTTATATAGGCGAAAGGCATCATAACGACTGTCACTTCAATATAAATATAAAACGGAAACCTTTAGTGTTTTTTATGCCTCATCGCAAATATAATTGCAAAGGGCTTCAATAGCTTCTGTTTCGTCACTGCCGTTTGCGGATAGAGAAACTTCAGAGCCTGAGCTTATTGCCAAGCTCATTAACCCCATAATACTTTTGGCATTGACTTTTTTACCGTCTTTCTCTAAAAAAATTTCGGATGAAAACCGATTGGCTTCTTGAACAAAGAGTGCCGCAGGACGTGCTTGTAAACCAGTTTTCAGTTTAACTTTTACCTGTTTTTCTAACATGCGATTTCTCTCCCCTTATATTTCTCTATTTTTGATCGGCTCACTTGCCCTTAGCTTTTCAGCTATTTCATCTATTTTTCTTAACCGATGATTAATCCCAGATTTACTGATAACTCCGCCAGAAACCATTTCCCCCAGCTCTTTAAGAGTTACATCCTGGTAATTTACTCGTAATTCGGCTATTTCCCTTAGTTTTCCCGGTAGAATTTGCAATCCAACGGTTTGATCAATAAATCGAATGTTCTCGACTTGCCTTAATGCGGCCCCAATCGTTTTATTTAAATTGGCCGTCTCACAATTAACCAAGCGATTAACAGAATTTCTCATATCACGGACAATCCGGATATCTTCAAATTTAAGTAAAGCATTATGAGCACCGATAATATTTAAAAATTCGGTAATTTTTTCTGCTTCTTTTAAATAGGTTATATACCCTTTTTTCCGCTCAAGTGTTTTGCTGTTAAGTTGAAATGTGTTCATCAATTCACACAAAGCATCATTATGTTCTTTATATAGTGAGGCAACCTCAAGATGGTAGGAGGACGTCTCCGGGTTATTGACAGAACCCCCTGCCAGAAAGGCTCCTCGCAAATAAGAACGCTTACAACATTTCTTTCTAATAAGCTCATCTGAAATATCGTGAACAAAGGTGAAGCCTTCGCCTAATATTTTCAAATCCTCCAAGATTGATTTTGCCTGATCAGCGAGTCGTACAATGTAAACATTGTTTTTCTTCAAGCGCATTTTCTTTCTGACCAGCAATTCAACTTGAACTTGATAATTCTTTTTTATTAGTGTGTAAATTCTTCGGGCAATTGCTGCATTCTCGGTTTGAATATCTACGATTAGTTTACGATTGGAGAATGATAAGGATCCATTCATACGAATTAATGCGGAGAGTTCAGATATACTACAGCATGCTTTTACTTCTATATTTGTCAGTTCTTTCTTCGTTTCTGAAGCGAAAGACAACCTTAAACACCTCCATCCACAGGCAAAAGTATCAATTGTAATTACGCTTTAAACCTTGTTTTGTTTCATTTAAAAGGAAAGAATATAAAATTTCTGCTACCTTGTTTGTATCATGACGAATTGCTCCGTTTTGCAAGCAAACAAATTCATCTTGAAGCAATTCAATCCCAAGCTCTTGTAGATTCGAAACATCAAAAAAGACAGGTTTGGCGTATTCTTTTTGATATCGCTGCTGGATTTCTGAAGGAATCGGTTTCGTATTAACTAGGATGGTGTCAATAAAGCTGCAATTCATATGATCGTAAATTGCCTTTACATGATCACTAGCTGTATAATCTAATGTTTCCCCAGCCTGAGTCATTAAATTACAAATATAAACCTTTTTTCCCTTTGCTTTACAGACGGCCTTGCCTAGCTCCGGAACAAGCAAATTAGGAAGCACGCTTGTATACAAACTCCCTGGACCTATAATAATTAAATCAGCTTGCTTAATCGCTTGAACGGATTCCGGAAGTGGAGAAATATTTCCGGGTGTAAGAAAGACTTTTTTAATTTTTTTACCTGAAAAAGGAATTTTTGACTCTCCGGAAACTATCGTACCATCTTCGAGCTCTGCATGCAAAATGACTCCTTGATTGGCAGCTGGCAGCACCTTACCATTTACATTTAAAACTTTGGACATTTCTTGGATAGCATGAACAAAATTCCCGGTAATGGAAGTCATGGCCGCTAAAATTAAATTCCCTAACGAGTGCCCTGAAAGTTCATTCGTAGTTTTGAAGCGGTGCTGGAACATCTCTTCAATTAATGGCTCCACATCGGATAATGCAGCAAGCACATTGCGAACATCCCCTGGTGGCGGGATATGAAGGTCATCTCGCAACCTTCCAGAGCTCCCGCCGTCATCGGCCACTGTCACAATAGCAGTTATATCAACAGGATATTTTTTCAATCCTCGTAATAGAACAGGCAAGCCCGTTCCACCACCTATAATGACAATTCTAGGTTGTTGGAACTTCGTCATGTTAATTTTTCCTTCCTTTTATCAATGTCCCGATGACTAACCCGAGTTTCATAATCCTTTTTGAAAAATTGGCCAATGTACTCTGCTAGGGCCACCGAACGGTGCTGTCCGCCGGTACAACCAATTGCCACAACAAGCTGTGCTTTACCTTCCCGCTTATAGTGCGGCAGCATAAAACCGAGCAGCTCGGTTACTTTTTCCAAAAATTTATGGGTTTCATTCCATTTTAAAACATAGCTGGAAACATCTTCGTCAAGCCCTGTTTTTGGTCGCATCGAATCAATATAATGCGGATTTGGCAAGAAACGGACATCAAAAACAAGATCAGCATCAATCGGAATCCCGTGTTTAAATCCAAAAGACATTACATTAACTGTAAAAATCGTCTGTTTATTAGCGGAAAACTCAGTGAGGATTTTCTCTCTTAAATCTTTCGGTTTCATATTTGAAGTATTATAAATTAATTGGGCTCTACCCTTTAATTCTTCTAATAATTCTCGTTCAAGCTTTATTCCTTCTAATGGAAGTCCTGATGGGGCAAGCGGATGAAAGCGCCGCGTTTCTTTATAGCGCCGGACCAAGGTCGAATCGTCTGCATCAAGGAACAAGATTTGCGGCGTAAGCCAGGACGTTTCACTAAGTTCATCTAATGCCTTGAAAAGATGGTCAAAAAACTCTCTCCCCCTTAAGTCCATAACCAATGCCACTTTATTCATTTTATTCCCTGATTCTTTCATCAGTTCTAGGAATTTCGGTAACAAAGTCGGCGGCAGATTATCAACACAGAAAAAACCTAAATCCTCGAAGCTTTGAATCGCCACCGTTTTCCCTGCACCTGACATTCCTGTAATAATGACCATCTGGGTCTCACTTGTCGCACCGGTACTCATGTACTTCCCTCCATTACTGATTAGCTTGGATCAAGCCGATATGACATCAGCTTAAAATCCGGTGTATATGTAAATGTTCCATAGATGAGTCCTTTTCCATGGATCATATATTCAATGATGTGATGGTCTCCTTCAGCCATGGGCAGCGTGCTAATTCGATCCAAATCATGCCATTCAATCTTACCCTCGTCCGATTCGTGAAGAGTAGGACCTTCTGCCTCTGTTGCAACAAAGGTAAACATCATCCATTCAGACAGGACCTTGTCACCTTCAACCATGATAAATGTAAAAATCCCTTTAATATTGGGGTTTTTAAGGTAAATCCCTGTTTCTTCGCGAAATTCTCGTATGCAGGAGTCTTTTACCGATTCACCAGGTTCCATTTTACCACCAGGCGCCACCCACCAACCCCGACGTGGCTTTTGTAAAAGCAAGACTTTGTCATCCTTTAGTAATACACAATTTGTGACCCTCTGCATGTAAAACACCTCTATCTCTAACACTTACAAGTTTGAAAATATCTTTATTCTTTTCATTATACTATTATTGGGATTATGTAACAATGATAGCGGTTTGACAAACTGTTTGAAAAAAAATAGGCACAGGATGTCCTGCGCCACCAACTTATTTAAATAAAGGGGGTCAATTACTTAAGCCTATTGTACGGCAAATATATTTCAGCACTGTTACAGTTGAATTAAATGAAAGTAACTTTTAACAAAAAGACATAAAGAAACCACGCCTTTAAACGTGGTTTCTTCTTTATGCTTTAGCTTTTAAGCTTTCTTTAAGTTCTTCAACATAATGCTGAACAGCCTGTGCGGCAATACTACCATCGCCTGTTGCTGTTACAATTTGGCGCAATGTTTTTTCACGAATGTCACCAGCGGCAAAAATACCGGCTACTTTTGTTTCCATTTGCTCATTTGTTTCAATGTAGCCATTTTCATTTGTAATGCCGAGGCTTTCAAACGGTTTAGATAGCGGAATCATACCAACGTAGATAAATACACCATCCGCCGGTAATTCTTGTTCTGAGCCATCCTTGGTTGAAACAAGGGTAATGCTGCCGACCTTACCGTTTTTTTCATTGATTTGTTTTACCGTATGACTCCAAACAAATTCAACTTTTTCATTATCGAATGCGCGTTGTTGTAAAATCTTTTGGGCACGAAGCTCATCACGACGATGAACAATCGTTACTTTTGAAGCAAAACGGGTTAAGTATACACCCTCTTCGACAGCGGAATCTCCACCACCGATGACGTAAAGCTCTTTATTTTTAAAGAAAGCTCCGTCACAAACCGCACAATACGAAACACCACGGCCACCTAATTCTTTTTCACCAGGAACGCCAAGTTTCTTGTACTCTGCTCCTGTTGTAATAATAACAGCGCGAGCTTTGTATTCTTTCGTTCCAGCCACAACGGTTTTATACTCTTCTCCGTCAATTACTTCTTTAATATCGCCGTATGCATATTCAGCACCGAATTTCTTTGCGTGCTCGAACATTTTGGTTGAAAGCTCAGGTCCTAAAATCGATTCAAAACCAGGGTAATTTTCAACATCCTCGGTATTGGCCATTTGTCCACCCGGAATACCGCGCTCAATCATTAATGTAGACAAGTTAGCACGTGAAGTATATACAGCAGCGGTCATTCCAGCCGGGCCTGCCCCTGCAATGATGACATCATAAATTTTTTCTTCTGACACCTTGTTTTCTCCTCCTTCTTACAGCTCATCCTAAACAGCTTTTACTACAATTAGTATTTACACTAATCCTATAAAAACATCATCGGATAGTCCAAAAATCTGCTCAAACCAATAAGTTTTTCACTTGTTTGACATATTTTTGCAAGGTAGCTGTAGAAAGATTGTATTTGCCCGCAAGAGCAGCCTGGGTAATCTTTTCATATCGTAAATGCAGCCACACATATTCAATCGCTGCGGCCCATGCTTGTTTATTTTTTAAAGATAAACCTTCATTTAAAATTTTCACATAAACGGAAAACCACATTAAATAAAGTCCTGATTCAACTGAGCCGATTGGCTGGTGATGGGAATAAAGAATCTCTGCCGGTTCATGAGCAGTAAATTTCTCGTCCACATCATTCGATTTGATCCAAGATAGATATTCGCGTTCCAAGTTAGAAAATTTCTTGTTGTTTTTACGAAAAATCGAGGACAAAATATCATCCTTTTGCTTGGAAACGGATGTTAAGAAAAGGGCAAACAATCTTTCCTCAACAAAGTTGCTATCTAGCTTCTTCATAATAGAAGGAACATGCTCTTCAAAGCCAGTGTAATTAGCCTTATCATCGCTCCATGGCTCGAATCCTTCTTTTTCAGGCGTCAGCTCTAACACCTTTTTCCAAACATTTCTTGCTGCAGTTTCATGCCCGGTAAAATACGCAGCATATGTGAGCCAATAATAAAATGCGCCTTCGCCATCATAGCCTTGTTTTTGCAACTTCCGAAGCCACGTATAAGCGAGTTCATATTCCTTAACAAGCGCAAACGTCGTTCCGAGCTTATATTGATGATCGATCGACAACGGCTTTATTTTTTCCAGTACGGCCTTAAGTTTCTTTACTTCAATGACATCCTGTTGATAATAGGCAAATACCAAGCGGTTGCACATCGCATGCAGGTTGCCTGGGTTCTTTTGCAGGACATCGTTTAAAATTTCGAACGCTTTATCGGCTTCACCAAGGTAAAAATAAGCCAGTGCGAGGTTATTATATGCCGACCAGTACTCAGGGTAATTTTCGATGATGCTGCTTAATACCTCGATTGCCTTTGGAAAATGACCGGATTCTAGCAAGTCGCGCGCTTGTTCCTGCTGGACGATTAAGTCGTCATGCTCGTAGAAATCATCCTCGTCAATTTCCTCTGCTTCTAAGTTAAGAAGCTCAAGTAATTCCTCCGTATCATCCGTGAATTCCCCGTATGGATCAAGTTCTAAATAGAGGTTTGCATGATGATGAGCATCTTTAAATAGACCTAGGTGGGCATAATTATTTGCAAGGAAATAGTGACACTCATACAGTTCTTCATCTAACTCATCCAGTATCGTGTGGAGGAGGCGATTGGACTGTTGATATTCACCCATTTCCGTATGCAAAACAGCAAGCTGGCAAGTGATCATCGGTTCACCTGGGTCCAACTGAAGCGCACGAAGGAAATATTTTTTTGCTTTATGAAAATCACGGCGATTGTAAGCTTTTACACCCTTTGTAAAATAGTACTCTGCCGTTGGAACAAATGAAAGAATCTTTGCTTTTTGCTTTGTAGCTTTAGAGTCTTTACTCATGAAAGCCTCCTGTAAAAACTTTTTTAACTTATGTAGTATAACACAGGTACTTGCTTATAGAGAAGTGGGATTGTCGAGAAAGAAATCGACATGAGGAGGGGTACAAATAGCTGGGGCTTTTGGAACTGTTACGATTCTATCCGTGGATTTTGAAGTCCTATCCGTGAATTTTAGTACTTTATCCGTGGATTTGAACATTCCATCCGTATTCGCCATATTTTAGACACAAACAAGGCCGGCAACACTCGCCATGTTGCCGGTCCTTGAAAACGAATTATTTATGCCGAGTCTCCAGCACCTTCAAAATCTCTGCAAATGGAAGTTTTTGTTCACGCAATAACACCAACAAGTGATAAAGCAAATCAGATGCTTCCCATTTCAATTCTTCGTGAGAGCGATTTTTCGCTGCAATAATCACTTCTGCAGCTTCTTCGCCAACCTTCTTCAGAATCTTATCAACGCCCTTTTCAAATAAATACGTTGTATAAGCCCCTTCAGGCATTTTTTCTTCGCGATCCTTGATTACTTTTTCAAGCTTCAACAGAATCTCGTAATCAGACAAACTTGAAATATCACCAGCAGCCTCGGCAGTATACAAGCTTTCTACAAAACAGCTAACTGTCCCGTGGTGGCAAGCTGGACCAGCAGGTACAACCAACACTAATAAAGCGTCCTTATCACAGTCATATTTGATTTCTACAATCCGCTGCGTGTTCCCGCTAGTGGCGCCTTTATGCCAAAGCTCTGCTCGTGAGCGGCTATAAAACCAAGTTTCACCTGTCTCAAGCGATTTTTCCAACGATTCCTTATTCATATACGCTAGGGTGAGGACTTCCTTTGTCGCGATATCCTGAACGATGGCGGCAACGAGCCCCTTCTCATCAAATTTGATTTCGGCAATATTCATCGCACTTCAACTCCTCTTTCCCGTAAAAACGCTTTAACCTCACTGACAGAGGTTTCTTTATAATGAAAAATTGATGCAGCCAAAGCGGCATCAGCACGTCCTTTTACAAAAGCATCAGCAAAATGTTCGGCGTTTCCAGCTCCGCCCGAAGCAATAACCGGAACATGCACTGCTTCACTGACCGCCTTCGTTAACGCAATATCAAAGCCAGCCTTTTCACCATCACAGTCCATACTGGTTAGCAAAATTTCTCCAGCCCCTCGACCAACAGCTTCCTTCGCCCAGGCAATCACTTCCCATTCCGTCGCATTGCGGCCGCCATGAGTAAACACGCGCCAAGAACCAAGCTCCTCATCGTACTTCGCATCGATTGCACATACAATACATTGCGAGCCAAAAAAGCTTGCCCCCTCATTGATCAAATCAGGATTCAACAAAGCAGCCGTATTAAGCGATACCTTATCGGCTCCGGCACGAAGCATCCGTTTCATATCCTCTAATGAGTTGATTCCGCCGCCAACCGTAAACGGAATCGCCAGCTCTGAAGCGACAGCCTTTACCACTTCCGTCATCGTCTTCCGCCCCTCATGCGAAGCGGATATATCAAGGAATACTAATTCATCGGCACCCTGCTCGTCGTAAAAACGAGCCAGTTCAACCGGATCACCAGCGTCGCGAAGCTGGACGAACTGAATGCCCTTGACAACCCGTCCTTCTTTTACATCAAGGCAAGGAATAATTCGTTTCGTCAACATTATCCTCTCACCTCTTCTAACGCCTCGCGAACCGTAAAGCGACCCTCATAAATCGCCTTACCGACAATGGCGCCGGACACTCCTTGTCCTGCATATGTCTTAAGCTTCGTCAAATCAGCCAACGAACTCACTCCACCGGAAGCAATGACACTTTTTCCAGTCTCAACAGCCATCTGAACGACCGCATCTACATTCGGTCCTGACAGCATCCCGTCTGTTGCGATGTCTGTAAAAATAAACGTCTCCGCTCCGGCATCCGCAAAGCGCTTGCCAAGCTCAACTGCCTTCATCTCAGAAGTATTGAGCCAACCGTGTGTCGCAACATAGCCATTTTTCGCATCAATACCAACAGCAATATGACGGCCATATTTCTTAATCATCTCGATCGCAAAATCAGGATTAGAAACGGCGATACTTCCGATAATGACCCGCTCGATGCCGCGCTCTAAATAATGGGCAATATCCGCTTCTGTTCTAATTCCCCCGCCGATTTGCACTTTAGCGTCAAGGTTCTGCGCCGCTTGAATCACAAACGTATCATTTACGCGCTTGCCGTCCTTCGCACCGTCTAAATCAACCATATGAATCCATGAAGCGCCTGCGTCCGCAAACTGCTTCGCCATTTCAAACGGAGAATCCCCATATACGGTTTCTTTATCGTAATCACCTTGAAGAAGGCGTACACACTTCCCGCCTCTCATATCGATTGCTGGATAAATAATAAAGCTCATTAAACCCCACTCCTTTTCACAGCCAGCTCCGTAAAGTTACGCAAAAGCTCCATGCCTAAACGGCTGCTCTTTTCCGGATGGAACTGCATGCCATACACATTGCCACGACCGACAACCGCAGGAACCCTCACATCATACTCCGCCTCCGCAATGACAACATCGCGATCCTCGGTCGTTACATAATAAGAATGAACAAAATATACATAGTCTTCGGTAATCTCCTTCAAAATCGGCGACTCATGCAGATAGTGGAGCTTATTCCAGCCCATGTGCGGAACCTTATAAGCTTGTCCTTCCTTTGTATGGCCGGCAAAGCGGACAACGCGGCCAGGGAGAATGCCAAGCCCTTTCGTAACCCCGTTTTCCTCACTTTCTTCAAACAGAAGCTGCATGCCAAGGCAAATTCCCAGTAGCGGTTTGCCGCTGGCGATATAGCTGCGGACCATGTCAGCCAGCCCCGTTTCGTTCAAACGTTCAATCGCATCACGAAAGGCACCCACTCCAGGTAAAAGAAGAGCATCTGCCGCTAACAGCTCATCTTTATTTTCTGAGATAAAATAGGGAACGTTTAGCCGTTCAAGCGCCTTGCTGACGCTGAACAGATTTCCCATCCCATAATCAATGATCCCGATCATTTACAACATTCCTTTCGTTGATGGAACCCCTTTAATGCGAGGGTCAATTGTCGTTGCATCATCGAGCGCCCGGCCCAAAGCCTTAAATACTGCTTCAATGATGTGATGGGTATTGTGGCCATAGTGAACGATGACGTGCAAATTCATGCGAGCCTCAAGTGCCAGCTTCCAAAGAAACTCATGAACGAGCTCCGTATCAAATGTACCAACCTTTTGACTCGGGAACTCTGCACGCATTTCTAAGTGGGGACGATTGCTTAAATCGATTACTACCTGCGCTAACGCTTCATCCATCGGCACGAAGGCGTTGCCGTAACGCTTGATTCCTTTTTTATCGCCTAATGCTTCTCTAAGTGCTTGGCCAATGCAAATACCAATATCCTCAGTCGTATGATGATCATCGATTTCAATATCACCCTTGGCATCGACCGATAAATTGAACTGACCGTGCTTTGTAAACAGGTCAAGCATATGGTTCATAAACGGCACGCCCGTTTCAATATCAGACTGACCTTCACCATCAATAGATAATTGCAGCTTTATATCCGTTTCATTCGTTTTCCGAATTACACTTGCCGTTCTTTCCATGTTTGACCCTCCAATTTTAATAAATTGTATCGATTTGTTGATTTCCGCTCTAGGCGCTCGCTTTCCGCGGGCGATCCGGGAGCCTCCTCGACGCCTTGGCGTCTGTGGGGTCTCCCGTGATTCGCTTCTCCCGCAGGAGTCTCGCGCCTTCCGCTCCAATCAACAAAAAATAAAACTAGTTTCAACGTTCATTCCGTTTATGGTTTTTTATCATTTAATTTTTAAACCGTGCTTCAATCGCCCGTGCGTGAGCTTCAAGCCCTTCGATTCGAGCAAACTCAGCAATTTTCGCCGCATTCTCATGGAAAGCCGCCTCACTATATACAATCACGCTTGATTTTTTCTGAAAATCCTCCACGTTTAACGGACTGGAAAAACGCGCTGTTCCATTTGTCGGCAATACATGGTTTGGACCGGCAAAATAATCTCCAACCGGTTCAGAGCTGTAGCGTCCAATAAAGATGGCTCCAGCGTGGCGAATCCGACCGAGAAGCTCCATTGCATTTTCCGTGACGATTTCAAGGTGCTCCGGCGCAAGCTTATTAATCGTTTCGACTGCTTCGTCCATTGTTTCCGTAACATAAATCGTGCCGTAATGATCAATCGATGCTTGGGCAATTTCTCGGCGCGGTAAATCAGTCAGTTGCTTCTCAACCTCGGCAGAGACGGCTTCGGCAAGCTGTCTTGAGGGAGTAACCAACACGCTGCAAGCGCGCGGATCGTGCTCGGCTTGTGATAACAAGTCAGCCGCAACCTCATTCGCTCGTGCCGTGTCATCTGCTAACACGGCAATTTCACTTGGACCGGCAATCATATCAATATCAACATCACCGAATACCTCGCGCTTTGCTAATGCCACAAAAATATTTCCCGGACCGGTAATTTTATCGACCGGCTTGATGGTTTCAGTACCATATGCGAGAGCCGCGATTGCTTGGGCACCGCCAACCTTATAGATTTCCTTCGCTCCTGCCACATGTGCCGCAACTAAAACGGCCGCGGGAATGGTACCATTTTTACCAGGAGGAGATACGACCACAATCCGCTCAACTCCAGCGGTTTGTGCTGGAATCACATTCATCAGCACGGACGAAGGGTAAGCAGCTGTACCGCCAGGAACATATAGTCCGACTGAATCAAGTGGGGTTACTTTTTGACCAAGAATCGTTCCGTTCTTCTCCGTCGTCATCCAAGATGGGCGCAGCTGCTTTTCGTGAAAGGCACGAATATTGGCCGCTGCTTCCTTGATAATTGCCAGCTGATTATCGCTAATATTTTCATATGCAGCGTTGATTTCTTCCTCGCTTACTAAAAAGCTGGACAGCGAGATGCCATCGAATTTTTCTGTATATTGTTTTAAGGCGTAATCTCCATTGATGCGCACATCATTGATAATGGCTTTGACCGCGGCGCGCTGTTCCTCAGTACCCGCGTCAACCGACCTTTTAATAGAAATATCTTCACTAACCTGCAAGATTTTCACGAAATATCATCCTTTCTGAAGCAATTAAATCACTTCACTTAAGCGCTCCACTAGTTCGCGAATCCGTTCATCCTTAATTTGATAGCTAACCGGGTTGACGATTAATCTGGAAGTAATGCCCACGATTTGTTCGTATTCGACCAGACCGTTTTCAACGAGGGTCCGGCCAGTTGAAACGATATCAACAATGCGATCGGCCAAACCGATGATTGGGGCTAATTCGATTGAACCATTGAGTTTAATCACTTCGACTTGTTCACCCTGCTGGCGGAAATAGGCTGCCGTAACTTTCGGATATTTTGTCGCAATCTTCGGTGCGACATTGTTCATCTCTGTGTTTGGCAGTCCAGCTACAGCAAGATAGCATTTACTAATCTTTAAATCTAATAATTCATACACATCACGATCTTCTTCGAGCATAACATCCTTACCGGCAATCCCCAAATCAGCTACACCATGCTCAACATATGTGGGCACATCCATTGGCTTTGCCAGAATAAACCGAAAATTTTCCTCAGGGACATCGATAATCAGCTTGCGTGAATCCTCAAATTCCGGTGGCAAGCGGAAGCCTGCTTTTCTAAGTAAATCAGAGGCTTCCTCAAAAATTCTGCCCTTCGGCATGGCGATGGTTAGCATTGTATTGGTACTCATTCAACAGACCCCCTTTCTTGTTTTCCGAGTAAAAAGACGGTATCTGCAAATTTATTCGTTAACGAATCCACATTTTTTACTCCGTTGATGTCTTGCAAAACAACCTGTTCGCCTTCGGAGCGTTTTTGAACGGCTAATTGGAACGCTTCTTTGCGGCGTTCTTCACTGAACAGAATGCAGCTGATTGGTTCAGGCTTTTCCAGATGGCCGAGTGCTTCAAGCAGACGGTCGACGCGAACCGCAAAGCCTGTTGCTCCTGTTTCTTTCCCGAATTTTTCTAACAGCTTATCGTAGCGGCCGCCACTTCCAAGCGGGAATCCGACTTTGCCTGCATATAATTCAAATAAAATACCGGTATAGTAGCTCATATGATTAATTAACGTGAGGTCGAATTTCACGTATTCTGCGACTCCATAATCGGAAATGATATCCCATAATTGACGGAGCTGCTGAATCGCTTCACGGCCTGCCTCGTTTTCAATCAGTGCAAAGGCGCTTTCGATTACCTCTGCACCACCGCGCAGCTGCAATAGGTCATATAAACGCTGTTTATCAATCGATGAAAGCGGCAATGATTTCACATGCTCGCGATAACCGACATAGTTTTTCTCATATAAATATTTCGTTAGCGTTTTGGCGCGCTCTTCTGTTCCTAAGATTTGCAGGAATAACTCTTGTACAAAGCCAATATGGCCGACTGAGATTTTGAAATCCTGTAAGCCAGCTGCCTTAATGGAGGACACCATTAACGCAATGACCTCAGCATCTGCACTTAACGTATCGTCCGCAATTAATTCTACGCCGATTTGTTCAAACTCGGCCGGTCTGCCGCCTTCGCGCTGCTGGGCACGAAATAAATTGGCCGAGCTAGCAAGACGCAACGGTAAATCCTTTAATAGCTTGGAAACCGCCACCCGTGCGATTGGCGTGGTCATGTCCGGACGAAGAACAAGCGTATGTCCTTGCTGATCCAACAGCTTAAATAGCATTTGATCTAAAATAGCCGATGCTGATCCAACTGTATCAAAATATTCAAGCGTCGGCGTTTCGATAAATTGATAGCCCCAGCGCTTCATTTCCTCTTCTAATTTCCGCTTAACCCGCTGCTTTGTTTCATATAAGTCTGGTAAAGTGTCTCTCATCCCAAGCGGCTTTTCAAACATAAATAGACTCATAAGCTCACCCTTTTATCGTCATATATCGTTAATCTAATTTGAAAAATCCGAAATCCTTTAGTTCGCTAATGTATTAGCATAATGAAGTTATATGTAAGTGTACTCTTCCAGACATCATTCGTCAAGACCAAAATGGATGTAAATTCCACTAAATTTAACGCATCACCGCACCGGGGGACTGTCCCCCGCTCTATTAGCGCGGTAAAGCAAAAGGTGCCTGTCCCCCGGTGCTTTAACGTGTTAAGTCACCGGGGGCAGGCACCCTATTTGATAAGACGCATTGGGTTTCCTCCGACAAATGCTCCCGGTGGGACATCTTTGTGGACGAGTGAACCAGCGGCGACGATTGCTCCTTCACCAATGGTAATACCAGGCAGGATAGTGGAATTGGCACCGATCATTACTTCGTTTCCAATCACCACTGGACCAAGTCGATACTCCTTAATTAAATATTCATGGGCTAAGATGGTCGTGTTGTAGCCGATAATCGTATTGCTGCCAACACTGATCATTTCTGGAAACATCACATCTGGTACAACCATTAACGCAAATGAGGTTTTCTCACCAACCTTCATCCGTAGAAATGTACGATATAGCCAGTTTTTCACACTCAAGAAAGGAGTAAAGCGTGCTATCTGTATAACTATGAAGTTTTTTGCAACTTTCCAAAACGAGACAGTTTTATATACTTGCCACAACGAATTGGAGCCTTCAACCGGATAGCGCGTTGTATTTCTCATCGCACCTTAACCCCAAGAATTGGCAGAAGGTCGCGCATATTATCCAGCATATAGTCAGGGTGATGAACCTCCAACGATTCCCGTCCCTTAACAGCCCAAGCAACCCCAGCTGTTTTTGTTCCGGCATTTTTCCCGGCAAGAACATCATGGTAATTATCACCGACCATCATCGCATTCTCAGGACGAGAATCCAGCTGCTCTAATGCCTTAAAGATTGGCTCTGGATGAGGCTTTGGATGGTTAACATGATCAAGCGCCACGATCGTATCAAAGAAATGATCCATCTTCGTAAGCTTCAGACCCATCATCGTTACATTCAGCATTTTGGTTGTGACAATCCCAACCTTATAATCGTTTTCCTTCAATACGGAAAGAGTCTCATAAACCCCCTCATATTCCTGGACAAGAAGATCATGGTTGGAAATATTGAATTCGCGATACGTTTTGACCATTTCGTCGCACTTTGCTTCATTAATTTTTGAAAACGTTTCGACCAAGGTTGGACCGATAAACGGCAGAACATCGTTCCGTTTGTATTCACCAGGATGGAAAATTTCAAGCGTGTGTAAAAAAGAAGAGATAATTAGTTCATTTGTATCAATCAACGTGCCATCTAAGTCAAAAAGTACTGTATTAATATTCTGGTTCATATACTTGCTGCTTCCTTTCTTTTTGCATCCTCTGCTCGATTCCAGAGCGTTGACACAACTAGCGTTAATAAAAAGGCGACTCCTATCCTTATCAGTAAGAGCGGCAAAACCGGTATTCCAAGCGGCATAAAGATCAGTGTATCCTCGACAACGGCATGACAAGCCATTAAAAATAAAAAGGCCAGGGTAACATCTTTCTTACTTACTCCATCCTCTTTAACTGCCTGTACCATGACACCTGCCCCATAGGCTAACCCGAGCAGCAGTCCTGCTGCCAGTGTCGTTGATGTATTTTCCTTCATTCCTAATATCCGGGTTCCTGGGGCAACCCAGCGCGAAAACACATCAATCCATTTCAAATCCTTCAATACCTGTATAACCATCATAAACGGAATGACAATTATCGCCAATTGAATGATACCCATTCCGGCTGTTTGTAGCCCTTCAATAAACACATTCCAAAATCCGCTGACATTTGCTTCTTTGGCAGAGACAAGTCCGTAATCGGCAAGTTCAGTTCCACCTTGCCAAACAAGATGAATCATCAAACCCGACAAAAAGGCTAAGCCAAGACGAACGACCAAGACAATCCACAGCTTCACACCAACCGCCAGAGCGACACTTGATTCAATAAACATGTTATGAGAAAAAGACAGCATCACAGCAATTATAAAAACTTCTTTAACAGTTAAATCAAGTGTCAAAATAGCTCCTATCGCCGCATACAAATTTAAAAAATTACCGATAACAAGTGGGATCGCTGCATCCCCGGATAAACCGAGCCAGCCCATAAATGGAGCAATAAGATCGATTAACCAAGGGAGTACTGGTGTATGCTTTAATATCGAAACAATGAGGGTGACGGGAAAAATAATTCTCCCAAACGTCCAGGTTGTTTTAAGCCCAACCAATAAACCCTTCCGTACGGAAGCAAGCAACATTCCTCTTCCCACCTTTTTGTGTTAATTACGTTTATCTAAATAATGAACATCGGCTAATCCCTTTTTTCTCCTAAACACGAAAAGGGCAATGGCCAGTATGATTAAGCCAATTGATATCGTTTGGGCCATGCGGAGATTTTCTGTCAGCATGAGGCTATCAGTCCGCAAACCTTCTACAAAGAAGCGTCCAATCGAATACCAGACTATGTAAGCCAAAAAGATTTCGCCGCGGCGCAAGTTAACTTTTCGTAATCCAAGTAAAATGAACACCCCAGCCAAATTCCAGATGGATTCATATAAGAAGGTCGGATGATAATAAGTACCATTAATGTACATTTGATTAATAATAAAATCGGGTAAAAACAGATTTTCTAAAAAGGTCCGGCTCACTTCACCGCCGTGCGCCTCTTGATTAATGAAGTTGCCCCATCTGCCAATCGCTTGGCCCAAGATAATACTGGGTGCTGCAATATCCGCCAGCTTCCAGAACGATATATTATTCTTTTTAGTAAAAAAATAAGCTGTTGCCACTGAACCAATTAGCGCACCGTGAATCGCAATTCCACCATTCCAAATTTTCGGGATATCGGCGGGATGAACCGCATAATAATCCCATTCAAAAATAACATAGTAAATACGCGCACTAATAATGGCGATAGGGATCGCCCAAATCATTAAATCCGGGAAGGCCTCTTTTGGCAGCCCCCGTCGATCGCCCTCGCGCATGGCGAGCCAAAGTGCCAGGGCAATCCCGGTCCCAATGATGACCCCATACCAGTGCACTTGAAGCGGTCCAAGCGAAATGGCAATTGGGTCAATCGGTTGTATCGTTTCTTCCATTATCATTTCTCCTTTATCTCACGCAATAGAAGGCTGTTAATCCACATTCCTGCCGTATGCTTATCAAATTAATACTCTTCGTGATCGACGTCTTCAATTGCGTCTGTTAAACGATGTGTAAATTGCTCTGCGGCATTAACACCCATTCGCTTTAAGCGGAAATTCATTGCCGCTACCTCGATAATAACCGCAAGATTTCGTCCTGGACGAACCGGAACAGTGAGCTTCGTTATTTCGGTATCAATAATTTTCATTTTTTCTTCATCTAAGCCAAGCCGGTCATATTGCTTGTTTTGATCCCAAAGCTCCAAATTAATCACCAATGTAATTCGTTTATGGCTGCGGACCGAGCCTGCCCCAAACAATGTCATCACATTAATAATTCCTAGGCCGCGAATTTCAAGTAAATGTTCGATTAACTCAGGTGCGTGGCCAACCAGTGTATCCTGATCCTCCTGGCGAATTTCCACACAATCATCCGCAACTAGGCGGTGGCCTCGTTTCACAAGCTCAAGCGCGGTCTCACTTTTTCCGACACCACTTTTACCGGTAATTAACACACCAATCCCGTAAATATCGACTAGAACACCATGCACTGCTGTGGTTGGTGCCAGCTGACTTTCCAGAAAATTCGTTAAACGACTAGAAAATCTTGTTGTTACCATATGGGTTCGCATTACTGGAACCGATTCCCGTTCGGATGCCTCAATGAGCTCGATTGGAACATTCATATCCCTTGTCACAATAATAGCTGGCGTAATATCTGTGCAGAGTTGATCCATCCGATATTCCCGCTCCACTTCATTGAGTCTTTCAAAAAAAGATAATTCAGTTTTTCCTAATAATTGAATCCGTTCTGCTGGATAATAGTTGAAATAACCTGCCATCTCAATCCCTGGCCGGGAAATGTCACTCGTCGTAATCGGGCGATTTATGCCTTCTTCTCCACTGATCAGCTCTAAGTTAAACTTCTCAATGATATCTTTGGTGCGAACCTTTGGCAAAAGAGCCTCCTCCTTTTTATAAAAGAAAAAATAAGTTTAAATATAAACTATATTTTAGCACTTTTTTTCAAAGAACCAAACGAACTGTTTTCATAATATAAAGTATTTCTGACTATTTCATCATAAATGGGCACTAAAACCATGTCCTTTTCGAGGCTCTAAACATATATTATTTGTGAACCCTTATTGCAAAAAAGCAAATGAGATTCGAAAAGGAGTGGTAAGATGAAAATCATGTTAGATGCAGGTCATGGGTATAACACGTCAGGAAAACGAAGTCCAGATGGCATGAGAGAGTACGAGTTTAACAGAGCAGTTGCCGAATATGCAAAAGGTTTCCTAGATGGCTATCAAAATGTGACCATCTATTATGCCCACTCTGACCAAACCGATGTACCATTGCAGCAAAGAACAAATAGCGCCAATAATTTAGGTGTTGATGTTTATATTTCCATTCATGCAAATGCATATGGAACAACATGGAATGATGCAGGTGGAATTGAAACGTTTATTTATCCGTCAAGACCGTCAATTGCTCTGGCACTTGCCCAAAAAATCCAAAGAAACCTCATTGCTCAAACAGGATTACGAAACCGCGGTGTGAAAACAGCTGATTTCCATGTACTAAGGGAAACAAACATGGACGCCGTACTAATCGAGTGCGGGTTTATGACCAACCCAGAAGAAATAAAACTGCTTCGTTCAGAAAGCTATCGGCGCACTTGTGCAGATGCCATCGTTAAAGCGGTCGCGGAACAATTCGGCTTAGTAAAAAAACCAGCTCCAGCCCCGGCACCAACACCTGCACCATCGCCATCACCAACTCCCACTACAGATTTATATAAGGTCCAGGTTGGTGCCTTTAAGCAAAGAAGTAATGCCGAAGCACTAGCTACCCGTCTAAAAAATGATGGTTTCCAAAATTTCATTTTTTCAGATGCCGGTTTATTTAAAGTTCAGGCTGGCGCCTTCAAGGATAAACAAAATGCAGATGAGTTATTGCAAAAACTGCGAAGTAAAGGATATCAGCCATACGTATACCGTGATTAATGCATGAATGATTTCAGCCTAAAAAATGAACGTACACAGTTCCTAGATGTACTATTTAGATAAAAAGCCGGCAAATTCGCTGCCGGCTTTTTATGTTCGCTCCTTATCGTTACGATCTAATAGCACTTTTTGAATGATCACATTGACGAATGACATGATGATTGATACAAATAAAGTCATCCCAAAACCATTGATTTCAAAATCGGCTCCCATGATCGAATCTGTTAGCATTAACGTTATTGCATTAATGACAAACAAGAAGAAACCAAGCGTTAAAATGGTGATTGGCAAGGTTAAAATGATCAAGATCGGCCGAACAAGTATATTCAAAAAAGATAAAACAAAACTAGCGATAACCGCTGCTCCAACACCCGATAGCTGAAATGAATCATTAAAATATCCAGCAAGGGCCATGAACAGGACCGCATTGATTAAAATCCCTAGCAACCATTTCATGCCTACAGATCCCTTTCTTACGATATATGGTCGATATCATCGAATCCATTCTCTACTATTGATATTTTTTTACAGAAATTGAGCCTGTTTTTGTATCGGCAAAAAGGTTAAATGGTGGCTGATCAGCAACAACCGGCTTGAAGGTGAGACTCTTTTGAACCATATCGGTTTTCTCGGAAACAATTTGAATTCCATCGAGTTCTACCGCAAAGCCGCCGAGATTGGATTTAAGTTCCCCGGATACAGCTAACCCTGCAGGTATGGCAAGATCAATGCTGCCGGTTATCGTTTTTGCCTCAACCTTTTCACTTTGTGTACCCGTTAATTGACATGAGATATTACCATTAAACGACTGTATCTCAAGGCGAGAATAATCTCCCTTCAGCTGAATCGCACCATTTAATGTTTCAGCCTCTAATTCTTTCAAGCTGCTATTCTCTATTTTGATTTTCCCATTCGCGGTTTCTGCGTCCATTTTAATGCCCTCAATTCCAGTGGCTGAAATTCTTCCATTGGCTGTTTTAACCTTTAGCGACTTCACCTTTAAGTTTTCACATTCTATCGGTCCATTAAACATACGGACACGAACTTTATCATAATCCACCTGCGGAATATAGATGACTGCATCTACCTTCATCCACTTCGGTGGAGCTGCAAAGCGAAGTGTTCCGAGTTCCGCTTTAAAAAGGACATCCTTTAAAAAGCTTGCTCGTGCTTCATCCTGCGTGCCGGCCCGATAAATTTTAGCGGAACATTCGATTCGTACATCTCCTTGATCCCACGGAATAAACTGAACAGAACCATTGGCAATATCGATATCGATATTCCGCAATTCTACTTCTCCTTGCTGAAAAATATGAGAAATTTCAACCGCAGGCCCAAAATTAAGATCCAAATCAAAATCCTTTATCTTTTTAAAGGTAGAATCAACAAAATCAACTATTTTATCCTTAAGCGATTGGAATTTATATTGATAGGATTCCTCTTCTTTCTTTCCTTCTTCAAATTGAACGACCGTAGATAATTCATTTACTAGCGCTTCCTGTTTCTTTTCCTTCTCCTGCTCCAAATTTTCAAGGTCATTTAATAATGTTAAAGCTTCTTCGGCAGATATTTTTCCTTCTTCCACCATCTTTAATATGCGTTTCCGTTCCTCTTGCATACCGAATCCCTCCACCTAATTTTCAAGTTTTAATACTTTTATCCCTTGAACAATGTTCCAAATGAAGACAACCAAATCAAGAATAAAGCAAACAATAAGCGTTGGAACGATAACATACGGGACTGTTGCTTGATGACCGGTTAATCCTAAAACAATAGACCAAATGACAAACGGCACGGTAATAAGCGGCACAATATGTGAAAAAAACGCTCGTTTGGAATGCCGTTTTACTTCTTCATTTCCAGAGGCAAAGTAGATAATCAGCGGGAAGATCCCCCCGAAAAAAAATACACTGAAATAAGATAAGGCGGATAGTATTTTTTCTTGTTCCACCACCATTCATCTCCTCTGATATTTACGTCAAAAGTGGGGTGAAGTTTCAAATTTTTTGAAAAAACCTCCCTGTTTTTTTGATATGCAGCGTTAAACTTGTCTGTTGATTTCCGCTCCAGGTGCTCAGCGACCCAGCGGGGGAGTCCGGGAGCCTCCTCGGCGCCATAGCGCCTGCGGGGTCTCCCGTGACACCTTCTCCCGCAGGAGTCTCGCACCTTCCGCTCCAATCAACAGAGTGATTAAAATCAAGATGGTTCTTTAACAACCAAAAATAAAAGGACCTGACAGCCAATTGTCTTATGCTGTCAGGTCCTTAGTAGTATCGTATTTATTTTTTAAAATCAGGAAAGTTTCCGCGCGGTACTCAGCTTCTGAGTTTAGGAGAGATTGCCGAGCGCTTCTCTTTCTGCGATTTGCTGAGACATTCGGGCACGATCCCGTTCCAGAATAGGCTTTAAATATTTACCGGTATAGGAATTCGGGACTTCTGTGACTGCCTCAGGTGTACCTGTTGCGACAATCGTTCCGCCCTTGTCTCCTCCCTCAGGTCCGAGATCAATTAGATAATCAGCCGTTTTAATAACATCAAGATTATGCTCAATGACCAAAACCGTATCACCATTTTCAACCAATCGCTCCAGCACGACGAGCAGGCGCGAAATATCATCAACATGTAGTCCGGTTGTCGGCTCATCCAAAATATAGAGTGAACGGCCGGTTGAGCGACGGTGCAGCTCCGAAGCCAGTTTGACACGCTGTGCCTCTCCTCCAGATAAGGTTGTTGCCGGTTGTCCTAACGTAATATAGCCAAGACCTACATCAGCAATCGTTTGAAGCTTCCGCTTGATTTTTGGAATGTTTTCAAAGAAAACAACCGCATCTTCTACCGTCATCTCCAGTATATCAGAAATGCTCTTACCTTTGTATTTTACTTCTAATGTTTCACGGTTATAACGATTGCCGTGACAAACCTCGCACGGAACATAAACATCTGGCAGGAAATGCATTTCAATTTTAATAATTCCATCGCCACGACATGCCTCACAACGACCGCCCTTAACATTGAAGCTAAAGCGTCCTTTTTTGTACCCACGCACCTTCGCTTCATTCGTTGCTGCAAACACGTCACGGATATCATCAAAAACTCCGGTATAAGTAGCCGGATTTGAGCGCGGCGTTCTACCGATTGGCGATTGATCGATATCGATGACCTTATCTAATTGCCCAATTCCTTTAATTTCTTTGTGCTCACCCGGCTTGATTTTGGCACCATTAAGCTTTTGCGCTAAAGACTTATGAAGGATTTCATTAATTAGCGTACTTTTTCCCGATCCGGAAACACCGGTAACAGCAATAAACAAACCCAATGGTATTTTGACACTCACATTTTGCAGGTTATTTTCTTTCGCACCTTTAATTTCTAAAAAGCGATTATCCGGCTTCCGACGTTCAATTGGGAGCGGAATAAATTTTTTCCCAGACAAGTATTGACCGGTTAACGACTTCGGATCATTCATCACCTCTTCAGGTGTGCCCTGCGAGATGATCGTTCCGCCATGAACCCCTGCTCCAGGTCCAATATCGATTAGGTGGTCTGCAGCCAGCATTGTATCCTCATCATGCTCGACCACAATCAGCGTATTGCCTATATCCCGCATGCTTTGAAGTGTGCTAATCAGCCGGTCATTATCCCGTTGATGAAGTCCAATGGAAGGTTCATCCAAAATGTACAGGACTCCGGTTAAGCGTGAACCAATTTGTGTCGCTAGGCGAATCCGCTGAGCTTCACCCCCGGAAAGGGTGCCAGCTGCCCGGCTTAATGATAAATAATCAAGTCCGACATTAATCAGGAAACCGAGACGTTCCCTAATTTCACGGAAAATGAGGTTAGCAATCTTCATTTCTTTTTCAGTGAGTTGCAGGTTTTCGAAAAACTGATGCGCCTCAACGACTGATAAAGATGTGATTTCACCAACATGTCGGCCGGAAATTAACACTGCCATTGCTTCCTGCTTTAAGCGATAGCCTTTACACTTCGGACAATGATGCTGGGCCATATATTTTTCCATTTGCTCACGGATAAAATCGGAACTCGTTTCCTTATAACGGCGCTCGACATTACGAATGACCCCTTCATATTCGATATAGCCTTCGCGCATCTGCCCAAAGTCATTTTCATAATGGAAGAAAATTTTCTCACCTTCCGAGCCGTACAGGATTTTATTGAGCAAATGCTCCGGAATGTCCTTGACGGGCACATTCATATCAACCCCGTAATGGTTGCAGGCTGCTTCAAGCAGCTGCGGATAATATTGAGAGCTGATCGATTCCCACGGTGCAATTGCATTTTCCTTTAACGTCAAGTCGCGATTTGGAATCACTAAATCCACATCTACCTCGAGCTTTGAACCAAGACCATCACATTCCGGACACGCTCCGAACGGACTGTTGAATGAAAACATCCGCGGTTCAAGTTCCCCAATTGAAAATCCACAATGCGGACAGGAATGGTTTTCGCTGAACAATAGCTCCTCTTCGCCTATTACATCGATAAATACTCTACCGTTCCCTAATTTTAAGGCCGATTCAAGTGAATCCGCGAGGCGGGATCCTATTCCCTCTTTTATGACAATTCGATCGATGACAATTTCGATTGAATGCTTTTTATTTTTATCAAGGTCGAATTCATCACCGAGGTCATACATTTCACCGTCAATCCGAACACGGACATAACCTTGCTTCTTAATATCCTCCAATGTTTTAACGTGAGCACCCTTTCGCCCCGAGACAATTGGAGCAAGAATTTGCAGCTTCGTACGCTCAGGATATTCTAAAATTCGATCGACCATTTGCTCTATCGTCTGCGAAGAAATTTCAATGTTATGAATCGGACAGGTTGGCCGGCCCACTCTCGCAAATAGAAGCCGCAAATAATCATAAATCTCCGTCACGGTTCCAACTGTTGAACGAGGATTTCGGCTTGTTGTTTTTTGGTCAATCGAGATCGCTGGTGACAGTCCTTCAATCGCATCAACATCCGGTTTATCCATTTGACCGAGAAATTGTCGGGCATATGCTGATAATGATTCAACATAGCGCCGCTGCCCTTCGGCATATATCGTATCAAAGGCCAAAGAAGACTTTCCAGACCCGGAAAGTCCCGTTAACACGACAAGCTTATCTCTCGGAATGGTGACATCAATATTTTTTAAATTATGAGCTCTGGCCCCTTTAACAATCAATTTTTCCATTGCCATTTTTTTACGTCATCCTTCCGCTTTCAACTCAAATATAAGATCACGAAGCTCTGAGGCTCGTTCGAAATTGAGGGCCTTTGCTTCTTTCTTCATTTCTTTTTCTAAATCGGCAATGACCTTTTCGCGTTCCTTCTTGGTCAGCTTGCCGAGTGCTGCCGCTGGTTTGTATTCATCCTGATCCTCTGCTGCATGCGTTGCTCTAATGCCTTCACGAATATCCTTTTGAATGGTCATTGGCGTTATTCCGTGCTTAAGATTATATTCTTCCTGCACCTGACGGCGACGTTTCGTTTCATTTAGGGCAAGCTCCATTGAATTCGTAATCTTATCAGCGTACATGATCACGTGCCCATTAGCATTACGAGCCGCCCGACCAATCGTTTGGATAAGCGATCGTTCTGAACGAAGGAAGCCTTCTTTGTCTGCATCGAGAATTGCAACAAGCGAAACCTCTGGAATATCCAATCCTTCTCTAAGTAGATTAATGCCAACGAGAACATCATATTTGCCAAGCCGAAGCTCACGTATAATCTCAATTCGCTCAAGAGTTTTCACTTCTGAATGTAAATAGTTAACCTTAATACCGATTTCCTTCAGATAGTCGGTCAAATCCTCCGACATTTTCTTGGTTAAGGTCGTAACAAGTACCCGTTCATTCTTTTGAATCCGGTCATGAATTTCGGCAATTAAATCATCAATTTGTCCTTCGATTGGACGAACATCAATCATCGGATCAAGGAGCCCAGTTGGTCGAATTATCTGTTGGACCATTTCTGGCGTATGCTCAAGTTCATACGGACCAGGGGTTGCAGACACATAAACGGCCTGGCTAATATGCTTTTCGAATTCATCAAAGGTAAGCGGCCGGTTGTCAAGTGCTGATGGGAGACGGAAGCCGTGATCAACCAGGACCTGCTTTCTCGCTTTGTCTCCATTAAACATCCCACGAACTTGCGGCAAGGTTACATGCGACTCATCGATAACAAGCAGGAAATCTTTCGGAAAATAATCTAATAACGTATATGGCGTTGATCCTGGTGGTCTCAACGTTAGATGACGGGAATAGTTTTCAATTCCAGAACAGAATCCCATTTCAGCCATCATCTCTAAATCATAACGAGTCCGCTGCTCGAGGCGCTGTGCTTCTAATAGCTTTCCATTTTCTCTAAGTTCCTTCAGTCTTTCTTCGAGCTCTTGCTCAATATTTTGAATCGCAACCTTTAATTTTTCTTCTCTGGTAACGAAGTGGGAGGCCGGGAAAATCGCGACATGGTCTCGTTCAGCCATGATTTCACCCGTTAACGCATCCACTTCACGGATGCGGTCGATTTCATCTCCGAAAAATTCAACACGAATACAGTGTTCATCGCGAGAGGCCGGGAAAATTTCGACGACATCGCCACGGACCCGGAACGTTCCACGTTGAAAATCAATATCGTTGCGGCTGTATTGGACATCGACCAGCTTATGGAGAAGCTGATTTCGCTCAATTTCCATCCCTGTACGAAGCGAAACAACAAGATCACGATATTCTTCCGGAGACCCCAAGCCGTAAATGCAAGAAACACTGGCAATAATGATGACATCCTGCCGTTCAAATAACGAGGAGGTCGCAGAGTGACGAAGCTTATCAATTTCATCATTAATACTGGCATCTTTTTCAATAAATGTATCAGTAGACGGCACATAAGCTTCCGGTTGAAAGTAATCATAATAGCTGACGAAATACTCAACCGCGTTATTAGGAAAAAACTCTTTAAATTCACTATATAGCTGGCCGGCGAGGGTTTTGTTATGGGCAATGATGAGGGTTGGCTTATTTACCTCTTTAATAACATTGGAAATCGTGAATGTCTTACCGGTTCCGGTAGCTCCGAGCAAGGTTTGGTGCCGTTTCCCTTGGCGAATCCCTTCTACAATTTTTTGGATCGCCTGCGGCTGGTCCCCTTGGGGCGAATATTTTGAAACTAATTCGAATTGGTCCTTCACTTTTATGACCTCCTTTATGGGAAAATTCAAGAATTCTTTATTTAATATCAGCGCTTTCGGTGGCTGATTTAGGTTTATTTTTTCAAAAAAAACTACTATCCCCATTCTACCACAATTGAGGGAAAACAAACCAATAATAAGCGAACAAATATTCGTTTTTTGGGGGCAGGGGAGATTTGTCGACGGTTTTCTCCCATTTATCGGCGCTATTGGAGAGTTTATCGGCGGTTTTTTGATTTTTATCGGCGGTTTTTTGATTTTTATCGGCGCTTTTTGAAGATTTATCGGCGCAAGTGAAAAAAATCACCCCGCCAACACCTGCCAAAATGCAAAAAACCACAACCCCTGGAGCTGTGGCACACTTCACAAAAGGGATATCAGGCCCTTTTTCTCGTCTTTTCAATCATGCTCGTGCTATACCAAAAACCTGCGGTTAACGAAAAGGCGTCAACAATAATTAACAGCCACGAATCCGTGTATCCTTTATATACCGAGGCAGCAATCAGCGCAACCGTTAATACTAAACCAATGACATGGTTATAGGTTACACGCGAAAACAATACTACCACGATCCCGGGAAGTATAAGAGCGGACAAATATTTGATAACCATTGTTACACCTTCCTTCTATACTATAATTGCAATCAATAAAGGTCCGACAACTTTTTATTATTACTAGAATACTCTTAAAATACCGTAATTGCAAAGGCTAAGAACGGACTTCGAAAGATTAATCCCTACTTTTCTTATATGAATTATAAAATTAGTATTGATTTTTGAAAATTCACCCTTTATAATCAAAAACAACAACACTCGAACTTGAAGAATGATTTAAAGAAAGAGGTGCGATATTAAATGAATTTAACCAAAGTTAATGTACTTGCTGGCGCTGAGCCATTTTTTCTAAAAGGAAACGAAATCGGGATTCTGTTATCTCACGGATTTGTCGGTACCCCCCAGAGCGTTCGTGAAATCGGAGAAATGCTGAACCGCTTTGGTTTTACCGTATCAGCGCCTCGCTTAACCGGGCATGGAACATCAAGCTATGATATGGAGCAAGCCAAGTATACGGACTGGGTCAAGGATCTTGAAGCAGCGTATCTTGAGCTAAAGGATTCGGTTCAAGAAGTATTCGTAGTAGGGCAATCAATGGGCGGCGCCCTCTGCCTGCAGCTGGCAGCTAAATATCCAGAAATAAAAGGTGTGGCAACAATCAATGCCGCTCTCCATGTTCCAGGTTACGATGCGCTTCGCAACAGCAGCGGTCCAAGATTCATTCAGGAAGGCGCACCGGATATAAAGGATCAAACTGCGGAAGAAATCACCTATGAAGAAGTACCGTTAACAGCCATTCACGAATTGCAACAGCTGCTCGATTTAACGATTGAGCAACTTGAAAATGTACGGATTCCGGTGCTTACCTTGACATCAGCGGTAGACCATGTAGTTCCTCCGGCTGATTCCGTGCAGATTTTAGATTCTGTTTCTTCTAAAATAAAAGGCCAGATTATCCTGAAAAATTCGTACCATGTTGCTTCATTAGACTATGATAAGGAAAAAATCCCCCAATACATTCGTGCATTTGTAAAAAAAATTATAAATAAATAAGCACATTGCTTAATAAACATGTAACGTTCGGAAATTTTCTAAAAAATTGAGGGTGTTCCTGTTCTGCAACCCGGGCCAGGTCAGGGACATCCTCACGATCTTTTGCAAGGGAGATTAGAAAAGAATGAAACTTTTGCGAGAACGTTTTTTTGTGTTTATTAGTGTGTTGTTTACGGTATTGGTATTTGCGTTTATTATTAGTAATTTTCCGGTTGCGGAGGAGGAGGACCGGGAGCCGAGTCCTGTTGCAGATGCAAGCTTACATAATGGCGGAGACTAGATTTTTTTAAAAGGAAAAAAGCTGACCCCCTCGGGAGTCAGCTTTTTTCCTTTTAATCTTCGATACGATTTCGTTTAAATTTGCTTAAAATCTCGTAAACAATTGGCACAATCAACAAAGTTAATAATGTCGAGCTTGTTAAGCCGCCAATTACAGTGACACCCATCCCTTTTGAGATAAGTCCGCTGCCTTCCATTCCAAATGCTAATGGAAGAAGGGCACCGATCGTTGCAATGGCCGTCATCAAGATTGGACGAAGTCGGGTCGCCCCCGCTTCTAACAACGCTTCACGGGTGCTGTAGCCCTCGCGCTCCTTGTGAATCACACGGTCGATTAACACGATCGCATTTGTAACAACAATTCCGATTAACATTAACGCACCGATCAAGGCAGATACACTGATCGTTTCTCCTGTGATTAGTAAAGCGACTAAACCACCGATAATCGTAAATGGCAGTGAGAACAGAATCGCCAATGGTGCAAGGCCGCCACCAAAGGTTATCACCAGAATCAAATATACAATCGCAATTGCTGCAAGCATGGCCAAACCTAACTGGGTAAAGGCTTCTTGAATGTCCTCAGTAACCCCACCCATCGAAATGTCGACGCCATCAGGAGTATCTATTTTATCCAAATCTGCTTGAAGGTTTGTGGATATTTCTGCAACGTCATCTGTTTTCGGTGTTCCGCTTACCTGGACAGAAATTTTCCCATTACGGCGCGTGATTGTATCAGATGTTTTGCCTTCCTCCACCTTTACAAGTTCACTAATTGGAACTTGTAGGCCAAGTGGTGACTGAATTGTTTTACCCGTCAAATCCTCGACAGTGGCGGTTGTTTCCTTTTCAACCTGAAGGTAAACATTTAACTCTTCGCCATCCTTCTCCACTGTGGTGATAACCTGACGCTGTTGATTTGGCATTAACGCCATTCCAACCTGACCAGCTGTTAGTCCAAGTTTACTTAACTTTTCCTGGTCGGCCACGAGAACATATTCATCATATGTTTCGGCGATGCTCGTTTCTACCTTTTTATAGCGCTTGTCAGCTTTCATAATATCGTATACTACATTAACGACAGGCTCAATGTCTTTCATGTCTTCACCAAAGACACGGACAACAATCTCATTGCCGCCAGCCTGGGCCGAGAAATCTTGATTCGCCCATTCGCCCATATTAGTCTTATCTTGAAGTTCTTTAATAACCGTTTCTTTTTCTTTCTCAAAATTACTCGTATCATCCTGATAGGCAATAAAGAACATTGCGTCATTACCGCTACCTGGATTCATTGGATTCTGACCGCCTAAAGACATTTGCACCGTTTCGACATTTTTTCGATCAAGTAAATATTGTTCGGCTTCCGATGTTATTTTTTCAACATCAGCCCGAGTTTGACCCGGCTCCGGCTTATAAGTAGCGATGATCATTTTCGTTTCATCGGATGGTAGGAAGCTGACCCCAATGTGTGGCACTAAGAAAAAGCTGCCTACTAACAATACCACCGCAATCGTTGATGTGATGATTTTATGGTTTAATGCCCAATTTAAAATCGATTTGTACCACCCGGCTAGCTTACCAGGTTTATCATGATGCCCAGCCTTTTCCCCGCTTAAGTTTTTCTTAAACAAAGAGTGCGACATCATCGGCACGAGTGTGATCGCCACTAATAATGAAGCCAATAGCGAAAACACGATGGTTAACGCAAACGGCATGAACATTTCACCAATCATCCCGCTCACTAAAGCCATCGGTAAAAAGACGGCGATCGTAACGAGCGTTGAGGACATTATTGGCATAAACATTTCTTTCGTGGCTTCTCGAATCAGCGCCTTGCCTCGCAATTTCTCTTCTGGTAACGACATGCGGCGGAAAATGTTTTCAATGACAACAATTGAGTCATCGACGACACGGCCAATTGCTACCGTCATCGCACCTAGCGTCATCATGTTAAGCGTAATATCTAATTGTTGTAAAATTAAAACGGCAATCAAGAGCGATAATGGAATCGATACAACTGAGATAAGCGTTGATTTAAAGTTTCGCAGGAACAGCAGGATAATAACGACTGCAAAAATGGCGCCAAAAATCGCTTTGCTCAACATCGTGCTGACCGACTGTTCAATCGGTTCTGCTTGGTCAAACGTTGTATGAACATCCAAGCCTTTAATCTCATCTTCAAAATTGGCGAGTTCTTCTTTTACATCATTTGCAACAGTAACGGTGTTGGCATCCGCTGCCTTGACAATTTGAAGTCCGATTGACTCTTTTCCGTTTGTGCGGGAAACAGATTCCGCTTTACCAACCACTTTAATGTCGGCGATTTCACCTAGTTTAACGGTTGGGAGACCAGGCATTTGCTGAGATTGAGCGGTAGTGCCGGGTTGCACTGCCGAATTAGGTTGTGTTGTTAAGCCAGCTTGAGTTCCGGTGCTAGTTTGAGCTCCGGGACTTGCCTGCGCTCCGGTGCTGTTTGGCATTCCTGCTTGGGCTCCGGCACTTGTTTGAGATCCAATACCGCTTGGCATTCCTGCTCCAGCTGCACTCTGTCCGGCCGTTGACGGGATGACCGGAATCTCCATTTGCTTAAGGTCATCGATGGTGATCAACTTGCCATCCACGACAACGGATTTTTCTTCATTTCCAAATGTAAACAGACCGAGTGGAATCGAAACATTTGATCCCTTAATGATCCCCTGAACCGTTTCCTCACTCAGACCATACTGAGCCATTTTTTCTTTGTTAAAAACAAGCTCCGCCTCGTCAATTAGCTGTCCGGAAATTTGCACGGAAGCGACTCCATCCAAACCTTCTAAGGCTGGAATCATCTCATCTTCAACCGTTTTACTAAGAGCAGCGAGCGACTGCTTGTCATTCGCAACACTTGCCGCTAAAATTGGGAATGCATTCATACTAATCCGAGCAACATTCGGATCCTGAACTGCTTCCGGGAAGGTTGTTTTCGCTAATGCTTTATTCAACTCATCCTCAGCTTCATCCATGTTTTTCTCATATTTATACTCAATTTGAAGCGAAGAAGCGTTTTGAAAGGATGAAGAGTTGACTACACTTACACCATTAAGGTTTTGAACCGCTTGCTCGATCGGTTTGGTTACATGATCGGCAACCTCCTGTGGTGTAGCTCCAGGATAGATAGTAGTAACACTAATTACAGGAACATTAATATTCGGAATGGTTTCAAGCTTCATGTTCATTCCAGAATATAGCCCGGCAACTGTTATAATAAAAGTAATCAGCCAGACAGCATATTTGTTTTTCAAAACAAAATTGATGATTCCGTTCATTTTAGACCTCCTGTGATGAATAGGTGAATAACCGATTATTATTATCGTAAAAAAACAACATTGACCAATCGGTCATGTTCGTTAATAATAGTAAATGACCAGTCAGTCATAGTCAATTAAAAAAACATTAAATTTTTCTTAAGCATACAGAAAATAAGGATGTGTACCAAGTGCTCATGAAGGAAAAAGAAATTGCCATTATCGAAGGAGCCATAAAACTATTTGCCATCAAGGGATTTACAGCAACATCAATCCAGGATATCGCAACAGAGTGCGGAATTTCAAAAGGGGCCTTCTACCTTTATTTTAAATCGAAAACAGCACTTCTTCTCTCCATTTTTGAGTATTATTATGATCAAATTAAAACACAATTAGATGAAATAGAATCCAAAAATCTACCGCCTCGAGAGCTATTTGTGGAGCAACTGGCCAGTCAGTTTGAAGAAATGAGCAAACATAAAGAATTTATTATTATGCAGGCCCGGGAACAAGCGATTCCGTTTAATAATGAAATTGCAAATTTTCTTTCCAGGATGCGCGAGCAATCGCAAATTTTCTTCCAAAAGGCGTTTCTTACCATATATGGTGAGGAGATTCGACCTTATTTAATCGATCTCACCCTTATCGTGCAAGGCATAAACAAAAGCTATTTTGAAATGATTATGTTTAATAAAACGCCTCTTGATTTCAATTACTTAGCGCGGTTTATTTTAAAAAGAATAGATAGTTTGGTTGAAGGACTCAAAGATTCTGGCGAAGCACCGGTCATTCTTGAATTCCCAGTCGTCTCGTTGTTCGAAAAGAAAAATGGAAAAAGTGAACTATTAAAGATCATTGCTGCTGCTAAAGGAAAGGTTCCAGCTCCGGAACTGGTCGTGTCTTTAGAGGTGATAGAGGAAGAAATCAAAAGCGATGCTCCGCGAAAACCGGTCATTCAAGGGATGCTGGCGACGCTGAACGGAGTGAAGGAGTTAGCGGATTTGCAAGCGAAGGTAGCGGGGTATTTTAAGGTGAAGTTGATTTAAGAAATGCAGTGCGGTGACTCGAGGTTTATGAGTTATCGTACTGTTTTTTTGTTCAATTTTGGTAAAAAAAGTCAATTTATTGATAAAATCAATTTTTTACAGATATATTGTTGGTTTTTCTTGATATATTGATTTTTTTACAGATATATTGTTCATTTTTCTCGATAAAATCATTTTTTTACAGATAAAAATATTTCGGGTTCCCTCACCACCCAATTTAAAGGAATTTCACCATAAAACAGCGAAATAAAACAGGAAAAAGTAAAAGGAGTTGAGAATGTGATTGAAAAAGAACGAGGAATACCAATAGAAATACTTAAAGACAAGGCATTATTGAGAAGAACTCGACCTACCATTCCAAGAAGAGCCGAGATTGAGGAAAGATTAGCAAAAAGAATTGCGGGTTATTATGGTGAATTAGCCGCTGATCGAGAATTAAGATTCCTCCCCGAAAATGACTACCATATTTTCAACGACCTCCGCTTACCATCAGGCCCATTCCACTTTCAAATTGACACGCTCATTCTTTCCCACCATTATGCTCTAATCAATGAAATCAAAAATATCATTGGCACATTATTCTTCGAGCCTCATTTCCATCAACTGATTAGATCTCACAATGGTACTGAGGATGCATTTAAAGACCCGATCACCCAAGCCAAAAGGCAAAAACAACAATTAGATACGTTATTTCAAAGTTGGAATTTTGGCAATCTCCCGATCGAATACGTTGTTGTTATTAGTAACCCTTCAACTAAGCTTGACACCTCTAATCCCATTTCAAAGCAAAAGGTATGTTTTGCCCATCGAATTCCAGAACAAGTTGAACTCTTAAATAAAATCCACCATCAGCAAGCTATCAGCCAAAAAGAAATGAAAAAATTAATTAAATATCTATTAAAACACCATACCCCTAGAGAGTATAATCCATTACAATTTTACGGAATCAAGCAAACTGAAATTATCCCTGGTGTCCAGTGTCCAAAATGCTTAAAGTTTGCAATGGTTCGGCAGCATGGAACTTGGTTTTGTCCTATATGCACATACACCTCAAAAATTGCCCATATTCCGACTCTTTTAGATTATTTCTTCCTCATCAATACAACAATCACTAATCGCCAATGTGTTGAGTTTCTCCACCTTCCATCACCTACAGTTGCTAACTATCTTCTCTCAAAATTAGACCTCACATACTTCGGTTCAACTAAAGGAAGAGTTTATGAGCTTGATAGATTAATGCTTCGCTTACAAGATTACAAGGAAATTTTTATCAAATATTAACTAAAAAGGCATGACAGGTGATTTTACCCGTCATGCCTTTGATTTATTCATTAATCGTGGTTTGCTTCTTTTTGATCCATATTCATTGGTTCATGTTCGACAGTGGCATTATAAATCCCAAAGCCCACCATAACAATCATTAAATAGGCAATCGCAGCAAACACCCATTTTTTTATCATTGCAAAGTCACCCCTATAAATTATTCAAAGAACTCTTCATTGTCTTTGATAAAAACGAGCCACAAATTTCTATAGTTTAACCTTTTGCAAACGAAGCGCGTTCAATACGACCGACACCGAACTGAACGCCATTGCCGCGCCTGCAAGCCAAGGTGCTAAAAACCCTAGTGCTGCAACGGGGATTCCTAGTGTATTATACCCAAATGCCCAAAACAGGTTTTGCTTAATGTTTTGGATTGTCTTTTTACTCATGAAGATCGCATCAGCAATGCTGTTTAAGTCCCCGCGAATCAAGGTAATATCCGCTGCCTCCATTGCCACATCCGTACCAGTACCAATTGCCATCCCGATATCTGCAACTGCAAGTGCCGGGGCATCGTTGATTCCATCTCCAACCATTGCTACCTTTTTACCTTGGGCCTGCAGTTTTTTCACTTCATCCGCTTTGCCTTCTGGTAAAACCTCTGCGATAACATGATCAATTCCAACCTGAGCCGCAATCGACTTAGCCGTTTGCTGATTATCACCGGTAATCATGATGACTTCGAGGCCCATATCTTTAAGTCGGCGAACCGCTTCTTTGGAAGTTTCCTTAATTGTATCGGCGACAGCAACAATTCCTGCATACTGACCGTCAACAGCTGCCAGCATCGCAGTCTTCCCTTCTTTTTCAAACGCATCCATCGTATCAAGCGCTGACCCGATTTCAACATTTTCTCGTAACATTAATTTCCGTGTTCCAACTAGCATTATTTTCCCGTCAACAGTTGCTTTAATCCCAAAGCCTGGGATTGCTTCAAACCCAGAAACATCCTTTAACGCAATTCCTTTATCCTTAATCCCTTGAACAATCGCTTGCGCTAATGGGTGCTCTGATTGCTTCTCCGCAGAGCCCACCAATGCCAGGAATTCAGACTCCTCCGATTCATTGCCGGCAAGAATAACATCTGTTAATACAGGTGTCCCGTTCGTGACCGTTCCGGTTTTGTCTAAAATCACTGCAGAGATACGGTGTGTCATTTCGAGGTGCTCTCCACCTTTAAACAAAATCCCAAACTCAGCGGCACGACCTGAACCTGCCATAATCGAAGTCGGTGTTGCCAGACCTAATGCACACGGACAAGCAATAACAAGAACAGCGATTAATTTTTCTAATGCTTCTGCAAAATCACCAGGCGCAACGGCAAAATACCAAACTAGAAAGGTTACAACGGCAATCCCGACTACGATTGGAACAAACACGCCGGAGATTTTATCGGCCAACCGTTGAATTGGTGCCTTAGAGCCTTGTGCTTCTTCAACGACCTTTATGATTTGAGCTAACGCAGTATCCTTACCAACCTTTGTTGCTTCCACCTTTAAAAATCCATTCTTATTAATGGTTGCTCCAATAACAGTGTCGCCAATTGTCTTATCAACCGGTACACTTTCGCCTGTAAGCATCGATTCATCAATTGCCGACTGACCGTCGATAATTTTGCCATCAACCGGAATTTTTTCACCCGGCTTCACATGAAGAATATCTCCAACGACCACTTCTTCAAGCGGAATTTCCTTCTCAACCCCATCGCGTTCAACAATCGCGTTTTTCGCTTGGAGTCCCATTAATTTTTTAATTGCCTCGGAGGAACGCCCTTTTGCCTTTGCTTCAAACAGCTTCCCTAATATGATTAAAGTAATTAATACGGCACTTGTTTCATAGTAAAGTTCCACCGTGTGAGCCGTTTCCGTTAACGAAACGATTGAAAGATAGAGACTGTAAAAGTACGCAGCAGACGTCCCAAGCGCCACAAGTACATCCATATTGGCACTGCCGTTTTTTAAAGCCTTATATGCTCCTACGTAAAATTGCTTACCGATAATAAACTGAACTGGCGTTGCAAGCGCAAGCTGGAACCAAGGATTCATAAACATATCCGGTACCCAAATAAACGCAGTAAAGCTAAAATGCCCCACCATCGCCCAAAGCAATGGAATCGATAGAATCGCTGAGAATAAAAATTTGCCTGTTTGATTTTCTATTTCACGCTGGCGATGATCCGCCGCATCCTGTGGATTCGCCTCTTCTTTAATAGTTGCTCCGTATCCTAACGCTTCTACTTTTTTAATAATGTCTACTTTGCTAAGTGTTCCAGGATTGTACTCAACAGTCGCCTTTTCTAAGGCAAGATTGACATTCGCCTTCAGGACACCTTCCAATTTATTTAATCCTTTTTCAATCCGGGCAGAACAAGCCGCACAGGTCATTCCGGTAATATCAAACTCGGCCTTTTCCGTTACCACATCATAGCCTAAATCCCGAACCTTTTTCTGGATCGCCTCTATATTCGTTTTGGTTGGGTCAAATTTAACCGCTGATTTTTCCAAGGCAAGGTTGACGGTTGCTTCCTCTACACCATCTAGTTTGTTTAGACCTTTCTCAATGCGGACTGCACATGCTGCACAGGTCATACCTGTGATTTGCATTGATGTTTCTTTAAGATTTTGGCTCATAAAACCAACTCCCATATACCCCAGTCGGGTATGTTTTTTTCAAAAAAGGACGTGCTACTTCTAGCACGTTAATGTTTATTCTACATCATAACCTTGATCATCAATTGTTTCTTTAATTTTCTCTACCGTAACTAGTTCAGGATTGAAGGTGATGCTAACGGCCCCAGCTCCTAAATCAACTTTAACGGTTTCAACACCGTTTAGTTCCCCAACACTTCCCTCAATTGCTTTAACACAGTGACCACAAGACATTCCTTTTACTTGTAAAGTTGTATTTTCCATTATTCTTTCCCCTTCCTATTTTTTCATTAATCTTTGTATCGTAGTAAGCAATTCATCAATGATTTCGTCATCGCCCTCTTGAATTCGTTCTACCACACAGCTTCGCAGATGACCTTCTAATAAAATTTTTGCCACACTATTTAAGGCTGCCTGAGTTGCCGAAATTTGGGTAATGACATCGTCACAGTAAGTATCCTTCTCGATTAATCCCTTTATTCCGCGGATTTGACCTTCAACTCGGTTTAACCTTGTGATTAGGTTTTGCTTCGTTTTTTCGGAATGATGACTTTTCCGACCGGAACTTATATGGCATGCTGTATTTTCATTCGTCACTGAATTTTCAGTGTCGCAATGGTCATTATGTTGTAATGTCTTTTCATTAGGATTGGATTGATCCATTAACTCAACCTCCTTTAATTGTATATTACCATACCCCTCTATGGTATGTAAAGTAGAATGATACCCATTTTTCTCAATTTAAAAATAAATTATGTTTTCTTATATAAGCCTTTTAAAACGGATATTAACAAAATCATAGCTAAAACGGCTAATATAACCTTTCCTTGCCAGGTCCATTGGATCATGTGATTGGCTGTGTAAGCTTCCAACAACAATGCAGGAAGTTTCCCAAGCGTACTGGAAAGAGCAAAAATCATAAGGGTCATTTTCCCGATTGCTGCAAAAAAAGTGATGACACCCGAAGGAACAAACGGAAGAAGCCGTAATGAAAGAACGAGCATAAACGCCTGTTTTCCTTCCACCTCAAGAAGCCTTCTTACTAAAGGACGATGAAACACCTTTGTTTCCGCAACCTTTCGTAACCCTTTTCGATAGATAATAAAAGAAACAACAGCCCCCAGCCCCTCACCAATGAAGGAAACCAATGTCCCTTTCCAAAAACCAAAGACAACTAAGTTTGCTGCTGTTAAAAACAAACTTGGAACAAGCCCAAAAATACTAATGATAATATTAATAACAATGCTAATAGCAAAAGCATAAGGTTTATAATTTTGAAGCAGCTCCACTACTTGTTCATTCATTTTTCCTATTTCACTCCTATGTCGTCTGGCCGAATCATAAGATTTATTTTATAGAAAAATGAACTGAATAGAAACTTATGTATTTCTTCTTTTCCGTAAAAACACTTCCGGTATCCAGCTACCAAATGGATGGGAAGGGTGTTGGACTGGCCCTGAGCTAACCCTGGGAGCATGGTTTGGTTTATTTGGTTTATTGGCGGCAGCTTGTAAAGCCAGTTCCAGTGGTTTCCAGCGTTTTAAAAGAAACACGACCTCGAAAAATAATAAAATACCGGTAATAGAATAAACAGTCCACGGCAAATAGGCTGCTTTCGTCCCTAATGCCAAAAGATTTCCGCCAACAAATTTTCCAAATGCCTCCCCTAAACCAGACACAACATTGGCCAAAGCAAAAAAGATCCCAATTAAATCTGCTCTTGAAAGCTGTGATACAGTACTGTCAATCGTCGGCATAATTAACATTTCTCCGATGATAAAAATCGCCCCGCTAAACACTAAATGAATAAACGCACTGGACCAATATAACGATCCAACGCCAAAGCCGATAAAAAGCATGCCAACTCCCATTGCAGTTAAAGGATGTAGACGCTTAATAATCCAAGTTGTTACAAACCCTTGTGAAAAAATAACGATGATGCTATTGATCGTCCATATTAATGAAACATTTTTCGGATCCGGTAAAATTTCAGCGGCTCGCAATGGCAAAGCTAACGAAAGCTGGGCATATAAAGCCCAAATTAAAATCCCGACTCCGCCAAATACGAGAAACGGTTTGTTTTTTAAAACCGCCTTGTAGGCGCCAACCGGGAGTTCCGGACAAGGAGCATCTCCACAGTTTTTGGGGAGCAATAACCAGCTTTTTACCCCCAACACAATATAGATGATTCCAGCAATCCAAAAAGCTATTTTTGCAGTGCCTGTAATGAAGAAGAAAACAGTAAGCCCTGCAATCACGATTCCAACATTGGCCGCAATACCACGCAGCGAAAAAGCCGTCGTTTGATTTTCCTTCGAGGCTAACGCTGCGATGGCAGCTTTTGTTGAAGGGGCATTTAACCCATTGCCGATTCCCAAGGTAACAGCTGTTAATAAGAGCAACAAATAAGAAGTAAATAAGCCAAACCCGATTAATCCCCCGGCCGCAATGAACGCTCCCAATCCAATAATGAATCTTCTCCCTATTCGATCAGCTAAAAAACCGCCTAAAATACTGCCGATTTGAAAGGAAATGGCGATCGCAGCAAGGACTGAACCAATCTGAACCAGTGTTAATCCTCCTTCAACCCTTAACACGATTGGCAAAATCGGCGTCACCATATAGGAGCCCAAGTGAGACAATAGCACACCTAACAATAAGATGAACATTGGTTTTTCCAGCTTGCTGATTTCCTTGAAATCCATTTAAATCCCCCATAAAGTTTTATATTGACTTAGTTTTCTCATCATGATGGGGGCTATACTGTCGTATAAGAATTTTGTTGTGAAATTGAGCGGACACACATTCCGTTATTTGCATCGAAAATGGTGATTTCCCTTATTTATCGGACATACGATCCCTTATTTAGCATAAAGATCCCTCATTTGCTTGATTTTTTAACAAATAACGGACTTCATGTCCGCAAATATTCTCAAAATAGCGTTTTTTATTAAAATAAGGGATTCTATGTCCGGATAAAAGTATTCCCTAGCTCATTTAATAGATCCTGGACCATTTTTAGCTGTTCTTCGATTTCACAAAGATTACCCACATTCATGCTTTTCTGATCAAAAGGAAATGAAAGTTCATACGCTTTAAAGACTGCTTGGATCTCATTGTTAATATACGATTCTAATTCAATTAAATCTTTTCCCATTGCTTCTATCGATTTTTCTTGCCATACCTTTACTGATTCTTTAACCAGCTTACCTAACTTTGATTGCCAAACTGCCACTTCATAAAAATAAAACGATGCCTCTACAAGGACTACTGCGGCGGTAGTTGCTCTTGTTGATGCTGCTCCCAGTTTTCTTAAAAACCTGACAAACACAATATGAGTTTCTCTTGAAAAGATATGACTGAATAAGCCGCCAAACTTTATCGGTTCTTTTTTGACTTCCTTGGTTCCGGCTGCCCCACCGTTCCGACTGACGGAACCAGGAAGGGATTGTCCATTTAGACTAGGTGACACTTTATTTCTAATCGTATCAACAAAATTTTCATATTCTGAGCTTCCTAAGATTCCTTTATCTTCAAAGTTGGTTATGGCGAGATTTAAGATGGATTGAATTTCATCATTCAATAAATAAAATTCTTTTTCGATGACCGCATTTATCTTATTAGTTTGTTTTTTTGTTAAATTTGGCAATAGATGTGCTTTTACAAAGCCGGCACATTCTTGCTGGCTTGTCCACTTATTGGCGATCTTGATTTCTGTTTCAATTTCTTCAACGATCGTGTTCGCACTCTGAGAAAACAGCTCTTTGATCATATGTGAAATTCTATTAATCGAGGATTCTATTTTCGCTTCAATAAAGTTCCTGTTATCCACGAACTCCTTCAGTGCAGCTTCAACTTGTTGTCTTTCTGTGTCACTAACGAGAGTTGCAATTTTTTTATGATGTAAATAACGATAAACTTCATCAAGAAGGTTCTGCTGAAATGATATGAAATTGCTTCGCAATGCTTCCTGTCGTTCTGGAGAAACCACTTCTTTTCTGATGTCCTCCCAAAGCTTCTCCGCCTTTGGTAAAGGTTCCGCATCCTCTGAAACTGACATTTCACTTGGAACAATATAAACCGGTACATCCCTATGAATAAGGTCATTAACAGAGCAAGAGATTTCGTTTATTCTTGAATCAAGATTGGTCACAGAACCTGGTACTCGATTGATGACTAAATAGATCTTCACATCTTCTGGCAATAGTTCGTAAATGTATTCGAGAAATTCAGCATCACTTTTATTTACACCTGAACGATAATTGACCACGTAAACAATCATGTCACTACTTGAAAGAAGTGTTTTGGTGATTTCTTCATACTTAACTTGAATCGCCTCATACCCTGGTATTTCATATATACGTAATCCTTGTAATCCATTTGGAAAAGATGGGATCGATAACCGTAACCGACTATACTGTTCCGGCAAGTTAAAATTCAATTCTTGAAACTGTTCGAAAGTTATTGGAACTAATGTTGCTTCAGTTGTTACCGCATAAAATTTCTCAGCATCTAAGTCAGGATCAACCATTATTTCCACTATCGTTCCGGTTGTTGGCTGCGGCCCAATAGGTAGTATTCCCTTACCTAACAGTCCGTTGACTAAGCTTGATTTACCACTGCTAGTTTCCCCGACGAGGGTGACAAAACTTTCTGGATTCTCAATTCGTTCGCGCAAATATTGACATGCTTCTACGAACTCTTTTCTGTTTACACGTTGAATGAGTTGTTCGATCTTCTTCATGTTTTCTAAAATTTGCTGTGAATTCATTTACAAATTCACCTCCAAGGAAACTAAGAAGCCGATGTCCTCCTCTAATTGGCACCGCCTCTTCTCCAGTTCTACTTTAGATAAATCAACTTCTATCCTATTCTCTTCTCTCTTGAATGCTATTTCTCTTTCTTGATTTTCGATAAATAGTACTAAGGAGTGTTGAATTTGATTTTTAAACATATTGATTTGTTGTTTAATGGACAGGTTTAATCTTTTCTGAAAAGCTTGAATGGGCGACTCTAAATCGTGCATACTTGCCTTGCCCCGCTCTTTTTGCGCATATTCCATTGTCTCCTTACCAAACCAACCAGATAAGAGTGATAGACTTAAGCCTACAATTCCTCCGATGATCGTCCCAATCGGGCCGCCAAAAAAAATACCAACTTGTGACCCTAACGCAATTCCATAGAGAGTCCCACCAATCGTAATCGCGGGTACAAGGCCTTTCTCAAACTTAAATGCCTCTTTTTTTTGAATCATTACAAAGTCTAAAATCGAACCGTCCATATCAATAAATTTAAGTTCTCCAAGGCTTCCTTCTAATTGCTGTTTCATCTCTCGAAACTTCAAGTTCAACTCTTCGAGAAACTCTGAAGCTAATTCTCGTTGAATCTCGTAAAAAGCGATCGTTAATCGTTCTCCATCTACCACTTTGTTACCGGTTATATGCTTCATTTTCATTCGTAACTTTTTTTCCTGAATTCTACTTTGTTGATCAGCAAATTGACACATATCGTGCTCGTACTGTTGAAGCATTTTGTTCATTATCGATGTTTTTTCAAGGTGATCCGCCAGCAAATTGTCATAAATATTTTCCTGTTCCTGATATTTCTTATGTAACTCTCCTTCATCAAGTCGAACTTCTACTAATTTTTCTTGTAACTTCTCTTTTAAGCGAAAAAGTAGCAGCTTCAAGTCTTCAAAAAGTTGCTCAGATAATTCTTTCTTCCAATCTGCCGTTATTTTCAAAAGGGAATTTTCGACGATCTCTAATCCCGATTCGTTAATAAGGTCTTTTCGATCTTGCATTCGACCCGTTAAAGCTTGATAAACATTGACTATTTGAATATTGATTTCCTCGTTTGTATGATGTTTTATCGCAATTTCCTGTAACACTTGCTTATTATGCTTTAGTCCTTCCAGCACTTCCCTTTTACTTTCGTCGTTCCATTGATTTTGAATAAACCACGCTTTTGTTAACTTTGGCCAAACCGTACTTAAAAACACTTTTTCACTATTTGTTATTGGCGGAACTGTTCTAAGGAGGAAAATTGCTGCTGAAAGGTTTTCAATATAGCTCATTGTTGTCTTCGTATTTTTTTCATTCAGACTAAACACACCTGGTAAATCTACAAAAACGACACCATTCTTTAATATCTCGTTATTTTTATAAATAACAACGTGGGACACATTCTTCTTATTACTATAATTGTAGGCATTGTGGACAAATAGCTCTAGCTCTGATGCTTCATGAATAGACAATGGCTCTGACTTATCATTAAAATAAACTTCTATTTCTCTAGTATTGGATTCACTGTACCGTATTTCAACTGGGATACAGGTTGTTTCATCTACATCAACTGGAAGGACAATATCCTCCATTAATAAGGCATTTAGAAAACTGCTTTTCCCTGTTCCTTGAACTCCGAGAACTGGAACCACAAATTCATCCTTCTCAAGGTTTTGGAATTTATGAGAATAATAGTCTTTATAAGATTGAATTGTTCCATTTCCATCTATTAAAGGAAGGTATTGATCTGCCAATTTGTAAAATCGTTCCCTTGAAATTGAGGACATCATCGCAATCCACTCTTTCCATGAATTTAAAAAAGCAGAGTCACCTTTTCTATGGTAATCTTCTGCTTTTCTTAGTTTGCTATTAATCGGTCCTTTAACATAGGAGATCTCTTTAAAAAGATCCTTTCCCTCCCACCTTCATTAAAGTATTTTCAATTCTTCTTTTAACTGTTGTTCGATTTTATTAATCACCATGTCTACATTATCTTTCCCATGATTTTTAATTAACTCATAATGATTTAATACCACTTCAATCACTTTATTTGTCCATGTTAAAATCTTCTCTTCATTCACGAGATTTATATCGTAGGTTATAAAGATTGTTGCTAACTCATAATTAAATCGAACATTCTCTATGCCATGTAAAAGCTTCATTCCTTTAAGAATATATTGATCATATACTTTATACTTCTCTGGAACTTTTACTTTATCAGATAATTTCAATGTTAGTCTGCCTGGTAGATGGTGGAGTACTGTAAATTTTAAATACTGTTTGATCATGTATTTTGTTATATAAAACATTTACTATTCACTCCTTTCTCGACTCTACTTTTTCACAACACACTTTATTTTTATGCAATTTTCATGCCATTAATTATTACCATCGACTTTATTATGATTATTTTTGTAAAAATGGTGCCATTATACCCTTAACACTTATTTAATTCTGCTCAACATCCCCAAAGGATTTGTGTAAATCTTTACATATAGCTGTGCAATTTTGAACAGTTGATTTAAACAAAAAAAAGATCATCCAAGTAACAAACTGCTTGGGTGATCTTTCATAAATTTTTATAAATAGACTATCCTGCGAACTCATCAAGAAGGTCATCCAGTTGATCTGGCAAATCCTCCAGTGCGCTCGCTGCCTGCACCTGTGCCGGAACATAATAATTTTTATCTTTTAAAAGTTGTAGAACTTCCTCCATTTTCATCTCTAACCGATCTAAATTTACTGGATAACGGTCTCCATGAACATGATGGAAAACGACAGTCATTAACGCTTCGACTATGTTATTTTGCTCCTGATGCTCTTGAAAAAAACGAAACATTTCGGGAGTGACTTTTTGGAACTTGCCTGTTTCAATATGAACAAATTTCTCTGGTATCGTAAAGATTGTCAGTGTTCGTTTTTCGTCACCATTTTCCTTTGATTGCATCGACATACAACTCACACTTGTTTCGCACTGGCGACTTCTTTTTGCAAAATTCTTATGCCTTGTGCTTGTGCCAGAATCCACAACCCAAGAACATTTAACCGTTCAAGATGCTCAGGGAAGCTTAATTTCATCGGCTTTGTCCGTTTTTGATTCTCTGCTTCGATGTAATTCTTAGCAACTTTTACAGGACCGCCGATGCAAAAATAATGCTTTGCTTCTTGAAGGGCAACATGTTTCCGCTTTTGATCTATTAGATCTAAAAACTTTTCACTCATTTCGATGAGATGCGGTTCAATGCAATTGGTGATATTGACATCTTCTTGATCAATAACAACTTTCCAGTGCGAAGGTCCTCGCGCGATCCTTTTCTCCAAGCTGTACCTGGATGGAAATCGATAGCCTGTCCGATTTTCTACATCTTGAATGATCCGATCAAGATACGTATTTACTCCAAATATTTCTCCTTCAATTCCATCGACAATTTTATTGTTTCGAATTCCTACAAAGTCGGTACTATCACCGCCCATATCGGCAATTAAAATCGTTTCTCGCATGAGGTTTTCATCTTTAATTTTTAATGTATTCTCATCTCGAATAAGTGCAACATAAGCGGTTGAACCTTCAATTCCTACCAACACATTTGTTATATTAATTTGTACGGTGATATTGCTTCCACCTGGCACATAATGGAACGTTACGGTATGCTCCCCCTGCAGTTTCTTTTTTAACTCCTCGCGATCTCGTCGTACCTGTCGAGTTGGAAGTGCCGTTGCCACAACATCATATTGTTGTTTAATCGTTGTATCCCCTTTATTTTCTTGGACTGCATTATATGCCAGCATTGTTAATAGCAGAATAATCGAGCGATCCGAGGAAGCTTTTTGATTGTTTTTTGCAACACTTGACACATTCTCTTTCTCTGTCGCCGAAAATCCTACAAAGTACTGATGCTGACCCTGTAATACTGCATTGCTATTAATTTCTACGATTAGATTCTCAATAAAGTCCTGCTGTGCTGAGTCATAATACTCTACTCGATCTACGGTGCACCGTGCCAAAGCATTGGGCATAAAGTACTCACGACCATTTATAATCGCTTGAAAAAGAGAATTCCCCATGTCGATCGCCGCAAAATTCATTTTCAATTCCCCCCCCGAAATAATTTTCAAAATATTTTAACTTATCCTTCAATTCTATCAACTATGTCTACAACTGACAATTTCGTTTATTGAAGAATGGTGGACCTTCCTGTCGGTTAATGCCATTTTTCTTATGTGAATTTGTATTTTGTGTGAAAATTATCTTTTTTTTAGGCGCCACTGAAGCGATGTGATGTTTATCGTTGATTTTTTATTAGTTGATAACGAAATTCACACTTTCTACAAATTTGACATTTATTATCGGTCTTGTAGAAAACTTTGGGAGGTATTGTAATGAAGCTAAAATTTGCTCTATTATTTACTACTATTGCTCTCACTCTGGCTGCCTGTTCCTCAAATCAAAGCGAAAACGATAAATCAGAAGAAAATGGGGAGAAAAACAAGATAGAAGCTGTTGAAACAAGTGTGGCAAAATCAGATGGAAATGTAATTGACCTTGTTGCTAAAGAGGCCATTCTAAAATTAAACAGTGAGGTAACGGTAGATGCATGGACTTTCAACGGTTCTGTTCCTGGCACACAAATCCGTGTCACCGAAGGAGAAACCGTTAAAATAAAGTTGAAAAATGAATTATCTGAACCAGTCGCTATTCACTGGCATGGCATTCATGTACAAAACGACATGGACGGAATACCAGGTGTAACACAGAATGCGGTTCAACCAGGTGAAACATTCACATATGAATTTACTCCAATGGTACCAGGTACCTATATGTATCACACCCACCAAAATGCGGTAAATCAGCTTGATATGGGACTCTATGGATCTTTTATTGTTGAGCCAAAAGAAAAAACATATGACCGCGATTATACTCTAATGCTAGATGAATGGATCAGCAATCCTGAAGAATCAAATATGGAAATGTCAACGAACGAAAATGGTCATATGAATCACGGCGAGATGAGCGGAGAACACGGAGCCAGTTCAAACGAACATGATGGAAACGGCATGGGACATGACATGTCCGTATACGATATTTTTACCATGAACGGGAAAAGTGGGGACTCAATTGAACCATTAAAAGTGAAAGAAGGAGAAAAAGTTCGAATTCGGTTGGCGAATATTGGCTATGTATCTCACAACATTCACCTTCACGGGCATAAATTTAAAGTGGTAGCGATTGATGGACAAGAACTAAGTGAACCACAGGAAATCAAAGATCAATTAATCGCCATTGCTCCAGGTGAACGTTACGATATCGAGTTTTTAGCAGATAATCCTGGCAAATGGTACCTTGAAGAACACGGAGATGCAGGAGGTACAGCTGGAATGAAAGCGATCATTCAATATGAAGGAAATTCAGATTCAAAAGATAAATCTGATCAAAACAAGAATTTACCTTTATTCACTTTTAATAATTATGGCCGTTCCGAAGCAGGAAAGTTCACTTTGGATCAGAATTATGACGTTGAGTACACGATGAATCTTAATGGCAATAATGATAAGAACGTCTGGACAATCAACGGAAAATCGTTCCCGGATATCGATGGACTTAATGTAGAAAAAGGTGACTTGGTAAAGGTGAAATTAGTCAATAATTCACCAAAAGGTGTTGATCACCCGATGCATCTGCACGGACACTCTTTCCAAGTATTAAGTAAAAATGGAAAAACGGTCGAAGGATCACCCATTATTAAAGATACCATTAATTTAAAACCAGGCGATGAATATGTTGTCGCGTTTGAAGCTGATAATCCAGGAAATTGGCTGTTCCATTGTCATGATTTACACCACGCGACAGGCGGTATGGTGGATCTTATTAAATACAAAGGATTCCAACAAAGCTTTACACCTGATCCGGATGCAAACAATAAACCTGAATAAAACTTATCAGTTCTCATCAGAAGTAAAAATAAAACAGGTATGCGGAATGTTGAGCATACCTCTTTTATTTTTTGGAATGTCATTGTGTCCTTGGAATGTCCTTGAGGAGGGCTATTAAGGACAAAAGTCCATCCTTAACTCGTGAAAATGTCCTTGAGCAACACTCTCAAGGACAAAAGTTCTTCCTAAACTCGTAAAAATGTCCTTGAGCAACCCTCTCAAGGAAAAATCCTACTCCTGAACTCATAAAAATGTCCTTGAGCAACACTCTCAAGGACAAATGCTACTCCTGTACCCGTGAAAATGTCCTTGAACAAGCCTCTCAAGGACAAATCCTACTCCTGAACTCGTAAAAATGTCCTTGAGCAACACTCTCAAGGACAAAAACTCATCCTAAACTCTTGAAAATGTCCTTGAGCGACCCTCTCAAGGACAAAAGTTCTTCCTAAACTCGTAAAAATGTCCTTGAGCATGCCCCTCAAGGACAAAAGTTCATCCTAAACTCGTGAAATTGTCCTTGAGCAACCCTCTCAAGGACAAAAGTTCTTCCTAAACTCGTAAAAATGTCCTTGAACAACCCTCTCAAGGACAAAAGTTCATCTCCAGCACGTAAAAATGTCCTTAAGCAACCCTCTCAAGGACAAAAGTTCATCCTAAACTCGTAAAAATGTCCTTAAGCAACACTCTCAAGGACAAAAGTTCTTCCTAAACTCATAAAAATGTCCTTGAGCTACCCTCTCAAGGACAAATCCTACTCCTAAACTCATAAAAATGTCCTTGAGCTACCCTCTCAAGGACAAATCCTACTCCCGAACTCATAAAAATGTCCTTGAGAAACCTCTCAAGGACAAAAGTAAGAGATTATTTAGTTCTCTTTGTTTTAATCAACCAAACGACTCCATAAATCCCCAAAAAAACAATCGTAAATAAAAAGATTTGAATAAACATAAAAAACACATGATGAAGCATCATCTCTTTTCCCATCATCATGCCCATCGAACTTGGCGGGAACCAAACCATTCTTAGAACGAATATTAAAAATCCAATTCCAAGAAAAATAAAAAATATTGATAAGATTTTTGACAAAATGCCCTTCATGGCGTTCACCTTACTCCACTTTATATCCGATTCCCCAGACTGTTTTAATAAACGATTTGTCTATTCCAGCTGATTTTAACTTTTCCCGGAGATTTTTTATATGAGAATCGACGGTGCGATCCTCCCCTTGAAATTCAAGTCCCCAGACAATTTCAACTAGTTGTTCTCTAGTTAGCACTTTTCCTTTGTTATGAATAAGAGATTCAAGAATATCAAATTCTGTTTGTGTGAGGTTAATGGGTTGATCTTGGTATTTTACTACCCTGGCGGCTTTGTCGATTCCAATTCCTTTATATTTCAGGATATCATCCTCTTTGTTATTAAGATTTGCTCTTCTTAATAAAGCCTGGACCCTCACGATCAGCTCTGCCCCATCAAATGGTTTTACTAAATAGTCATCAGCTCCACTTGATAAGCCCGTTACTTTATCTTGAACAGTCCCTTTAGCTGTCAGCATGATGATGGGAACATTAGAAACTTCCCTTATTTTTTTGAGAGTCTCCCAACCATCCATTATAGGCATCATGACGTCAAGAATTATAAGGTCAAACTCTGAATGACGAACCTTTTGGAATGCTTCTTCTCCGTCCCCTGCTTCTTCTGTAGCAAAATTTTCATTAAGGTAAATGCCTACTAATTTCCGCATTTCGATTTCATCATCAACAATTAAGATTCTCTTCATTTTTAATCAACTCCTTAACAGCGAACTCTATTAGTTGCTCTTTAAATAAATGGAAAAAATAGAACCAACATCTTCTACACTGTTGACAAAAATTCTACCTCCATGGCCTTCAACAATCTGTTTGACTAAAAAAAGGCCGAGACCACTTCCTCCTGTCTTTCGAGTTCTTGATTTATCCACTCGATAAAAACGGTCCCAAATTTTAGGGATATCTTGACTTGGTATTCCAATACCCGTGTCTTTTATTTCAATAACGATCATTTCTTTTTGCTGATAAGATTTAACCGTGATTTCTCCTTTATCAGTATATTTAATCGCATTTTCGATCAGATTATAAAACACTTGTTCCATTCTCTGAACATCCATATACATTTCTGGTAAATGAATTGCTGTTTCGTCCTTAATCACAATTCCCTTCTCCAGCGCGGCTGGAATAAGATTGTTAATCACTTTTTCAATGATTATATGAACGTCAGCCTTTTCCCTCTTTAACTCAAATTTTCCAACCTGGAGCTTACTCATTTCAAATAAATCATTAAGAAGAAAGGAGAGCCGGTTGGCTTCTTTATTAATAATTGAAATATATTCAGCCTGTTCTTCTGAAGTCTTATACATTCCCTTACTAACGATATCGCTGTATCCCTTAATATAGGTCAATGGGGTTCGGAGCTCATGTGAAACATCCGCAAGAAAATCGTTTCTCGTATCCTCATATTCCTGGAGCTGTTCCCCTAAGCTTTGGATCGATTTGGCCAGTTGAGCTACTTCGTCATTACCTTTAATTAAGATGGTTTGCTCATACTCCCCTTTTGCCATTCTTTTCGTTGCATCCTTCATAATTAAAAGCGGTCTCGTTAGCTTCTGAGAGAGGATGCCGATCAGACCAAATGACAACAAGATTGTTCCGATAAAGGTAAAGAAGATTAATATTTTTAACACCAGGACAATTTCTTTAATGATCTTTGATGGATAATACATATATAAATGTCCATTATTTTTCCCAATTGATATAACAGCGATTAAGTAATCATGCTCATTCCAATCCTTCTCGATGACCTCATTTTTTTTAACTGTCCCATTTTCAAGAATATGACTTTTCATATCTTGATCAGGCTTCACCGAGGAAGCAATTATTTGATTTTTTGCATCGGTTATAAGAACAGCGGTTCTTGAACCTTTTTCCATTGTAACTACATGGTCAATCGTACTCTGATTATAGTTTGCCTCCAATATTTTGGCATGGTTGTTTCCCCTAGCAAGGAGATCCTGTGTCACATAATCAACAAAGATGTTCGTAAACACCCCGTATAAAACCATTTCCAAAATGAAGATCAACGCGAGAAATACAGAACTGAATAACAGGCCAAGCTTCAAAGATACACGATTGATTCTTTGAGTAAATTTCATTCCGATACTCCTGTATAATAGTAATTTCATTACCTTTTAGATAAACCTACCATATATACCTCAATTACATAAATTATAAGCGGAAATTTTCAAGAAACTATGGAGAAAACCGATCGTTTGATTTTCACTAAAAAAAAGAATTTAATATTATTTTTCAAAAATCCATAGTTTCTTCAAATTTTACAGTTATGGTCAAATATGGAGGTTTGAATTGGTTCAAATGGACTTACTGGATATATGCGTTAAGGATAAGATTCCTTGAATTAATTATTCATGAAACCGTACCAATTTGCACCTTTTCTAATGTAGTTATCTTGTTATAATAAAAACGATTACTTTACTACTAAGATTGGGGGAGACTAGATGAAAAAGTCAAAACTCATCGCCTTGACTGTTGCCCTAATTATGGGATTTCTACTAGCAGGCTGCGGCTCTAAAGAAGATCTTTCTTTAGATTCAAAACATAAAGAGCTTCCGGATTATGTGCAGAATGCCAAGGCAGAGGTTAAAGAAGCTTATATCATGGCAGCACAATATCCTGAGGCATTGGCATCTGTGCCATGCTATTGCGGATGTTATGAGATTGATGGACATATTAGCAATCTTGACTGTTTCGTTGATGGCATGGACTCAAACAAAGCCGTTACGGAATGGGACGCAATGGGAGTTTCCTGAGACATCTGTGTCGTGATCGCCCGTGAGGCGACTAAAATGTATAATGATGGCAAAGACTTAAAGGAAATCAACAGTGTGATAACTAAAAAATATGAATCATATGGTACGCCAACACCTACACCAGTACCAGAATGATCTGCTAAAGCTGTAAACTACCAAACATTAGAACTATGAAGGATGGATTCATGACATTTTGATGAATGTCAAAATCTATCCTTTTTCTATATTTTTTTAAAAAAAGTAAAGCAGTTAACTAGAACTGGATGGATCGTCCCATCTACATAATTTCATCATATAATCCTAGTATAATAAAATGGACAAACTATGCGGAGGAACATTATGTATCAAATCCTATCAGATATCAGCCAACTTCTGAGCAGTCCTTTCTTGAACATTATAAACGAGACAAAACAATTTCCCTTTTTGGCAAGCATTGTGTTAGGCCTAATCGGAGCCCTGGCACCATGCCAATTAACCGGGAATATTGGCGCGATTACCTTTTATGGCAACCGAAGCCTGCAAACAAGAAGTCAATGGATCGAAATTGGCTTTTTCGTACTAGGAAAAATTGTCGTCTTTTCCGTATTAGGAATGGCGGTCTGGATACTTGGACGCGAGTTTCAGGATGCCCTCCCTAATTATTTTTCTATCTTTAGAAAGCTTATGGGCCCACTATTTGTTATCATCGGGCTCGTGCTTGCTGGAGTGATTAAGCTGAGATGGGTTAGCGCTCTGACAAAATGGATCCCAACCAGGGAACGAGAAGGCAAGCTTGGCTCCTTTTTAATGGGTGTCAGCTTTTCGATTGCGTTTTGCCCAACCATGTTCGCGTTATTTTTCTTTACCTTGATGCCGATTGTTCTTACCTCCTCATATGGAGCCGTCTTACCTTCGGTGTTTGCCATTGGCACCTCCGTTCCCGTCCTTGTGTTTGCAGGGATTATAACCTATATCGGCCTTGACGGAGCCTTGCTGAAAAAAAGCAAGAAAATCGGAAATATGATACAAAAAACTGCTGCAGGTCTATTTATCATCCTTGGAATACTGGACACGATAACCTATTGGGCGTAAGCTCCCTGTAAAATGATGATTTCAACTGAGGTGAGAGAATGAAAAACATACTAATCATTGAAGATGAGGTAAAAGTATCGGAGGTTATTAAAGGGTATTTAGAAAAAGAGGGATATTCCGTTGATTCAACAGGGCTCGGCTTAGCTGGAATTGATCTTTTTAAATCAAAAAAATACCAACTAATTATCCTTGACCTCATGCTGCCAGACATCAGCGGCGAAGAAGTTTGTAAAATCATCAGAGAAAGCTCCAATGTTCATATTTTCATGCTGACCGCCAAAGGGGCTCTAAATGATCGAATTGAGGGCCTCAATATTGGCGCAGATGAATACTTAATTAAGCCATTTAGCCCGCGCGAGCTGACTGCAAGAGTGAATGCTCTGTTTCGTAGGTTAAATGATAAAGCGAATACTTCCCATTATCTCTTCGATGATGGCATCCTTCTTATCGATTATGAAAAAAGATCTGTAAAGGTAAATGGACTAGAAATTCCGTTTACCCCAAATGAATTCGATATATTATACGCACTTGTGACGAATAAAGGCAAAGTACTATCACGCGAACAGCTTATCGATAAAATTTTCGGGGCTGATTTTGGAGGCTATGATCGGACCATTGATGTCCACATTAAAAATATTAGAAAGAAAATTGAAGCGGACACAAAGAATCCCAAATATGTCGTGACAGTTATGAAGGTAGGCTATAAATTTGGCGGTGAAATATAGTGCAATCAATCCGGAAGAGATTAAGTATTTTATTCGTAGCCTGCTCGATTGCCTCCATCCTTCTCGTAACAATCTTTGTTAATATCACGATTAACAATAAGTTTAATCAATATATGGAAAATATTCAGGACAAAAGATACGACCGAATTGTTTCCTACTTTGCAGAAGCTTATAAAAAAGATGGAAAATGGAATCATGATACCGGAATCGAATTAATGCACGAAGCTTACATGGGAAATTACTGTTTAACCCTAAAGGATGATGATAAAAAGGTCGTTTGGGGGATGAATCCAGAAGAGCTCACCACTAGAGAGCATTTATCATCCATGTTTATGCAGGAAAACGGTGTATATAATACGAAGGATTTTGAAATCAAATCGGACGGGAAAGTCGTTGGCTATGTGGAAGTTGGCCAATACTCGTCTGTGCTTTTATCTGAAGAAGATGTTAACTTTAAAACGTCAATCAATAAAAGTTTAGTGGCCAGCGGAGCACTTACTCTCATTATTACTGTGATCTTAAGCCTCTACTATTCGAAACAGTTCTCGAATCCAATTAGAGAAGTGGCCAATATGTCGGTAAATCTATCACAAGGAAATTTCGACACAAAGTCCAGTACTGAAAGCAATATTGAAGAGTTAGACAATCTAAGAAAAAGTATTAATATTTTAGCTGAAAAATTAAAATACCAAGATTCGCTTCGAAAAAAATTAGTTTCCGATATTTCTCATGAGATCAGAACCCCATTAAATGTTTTACAAAATAATCTTGAAGCCATGATTGATGGGGTATTTCCGGTTACGACGGAAAGATTAAACCACTTAAATGAGGAAGTCATCCGATTTGGCCGCTTAATTAACAATTTAAATGTGTTAAAAGAATTTGAATCCGAGAGTATAAAACTTATTTATGAAAAAATCCGCTTAGATCAATTCATTACGGATATTTGTAAAGATTTTTATATGGCTGCTGAGAATAAAAGCATTAAGTTAGAATACTATATCGAGCCGGACGTGGACTATGCTATTACCGGTGATAAAGATAAACTTAAACAGGTGTTTATCAATCTTCTGTCCAATTCTCTCAAATTCACTCCAAAAAATGGGACGATTATTATTAATCTTTATGCAGATAATCATACTATTGTTGCAGAAGTAAAGGACAACGGAGTTGGGATCAATAAGCAGGATTTACCGTTTATCTTTGAGAGGCTCTACCGCGGTGATAAAAGCAGAAACCAAATAGAAGGTACCGGAATCGGCCTTACCATTGTAAAAAATATTATTGACCTTCATAATGCCAAAATAGATGTAGACAGTACTGAAGGCAAAGGAACAACTGTTAAGATTTACTTTGATAAAAACAGAAATAATTGATTTAGTGAGGATACTTTACGATATTTCTTTTATGTTTAGGTTATGTTTAAGAACAATGATTGATTTTTGGCACCCTGTTGATTGGAGCGGAAGGTGCGAGACTCCTGCGGGAGAAGGTGTCACGGGAGACCCCACAGGCGCTATGGCGCCGAGGAGAAGGAAAAGCGGAAGCGGCTTGCCCAGGGGCGACAGGCATAAGACGAGCCGGCATGAAGGTCGTTCTTTGACCTTCTTGACGGATTGGCTTATGACCCCGAGCCCCTAGCCGCTGTAGCTAGACAGGCTCCCGGACTCCCCCGCGGAAAGCGAGCACCTGCAGCGTAAATCAACAGCCAAATTTAACTGAGAAAATAATTATTTATTAACCTGTGGCAAAAAAATGAAATTCTTTATTTCTTCACACGTTCTACATAATATTCCATTAATATAGGGTTAGTACCATCATAAGTTATCTCTACATTAGATCAACTAGATAAAGCCAAACTATAGGAGGATATCAAACATGACCAAAAAAATATTAATCGAAGGTATGAGCTGCGATCATTGTATTAAACATGTTACCAATGCATTAACGGAACTTGATGGCGTAACCAATGTAGATGTGAATTTAAAAGGAAACTATGCTACTCTATCAGCAAACACTGAAGTAAGCGACGAAGCTATTAAAGCTGCTTTAGATGATGCTGGATATGATGTAGTTGGAATAGAAGTACTATAAAACATAATGAACAAGTGCCCCAAAGTAAACTTTAACGGGTTCTCTTTTAAGGTGCAATTAAACTAAATAGCAAGGCAAATAGGGTATGAAATCCATATAAGGTTTCATACCTTATTTATTATTGTTTTTTCAGGTAAGCAAAAAAGACAAAAAAATAAAGCACCCGTTTTTACCGTGCTTTAATCTTTAATTTTCAATTCGTTTTTCAAGATTAAAAAGTCGTTTGTCCATTTCAGTTAATCTGTTGTTTAGATACTCAACTTCAAAATCCGTTTTCTTTTTAGTTACTTTCAACATTCCAACCACATCTTCTGCTTGTGAAGCTTCAATTCTGTTTACCGTTCCTTTGACTTCATGGATGTCTGTTTTTACTTCTTTTAGATCCTTTTGTAGTTCCATTAAGATTTCTAAAATTTGTTTCTCCATTCCATTTCACCCCATCTGTTTTATTATAAGGTATTTTTATATTCCCTACCATTTATATTGTGAATTTAAGAGAGTTTATGTAAATAAAAAATGAACGCCTTGATTTTTCCATAATCAAAGCGTTCATTATAACCTTTTATTGAAGATACTTAGTTCTAATCTCTTCTACATCGACCGAATCCAAATTGTCGACTGTTTCAACAATCCCTAGTATTTGTTCACCTTGATAGATTCCATAAGCTCCTGATTGATCAATTTTGAACTCCACAGCTACAGTCCCTTTTTGACCATCAAACTTCGTAATGGTTTCCTTCGTGACTGCGTTCGCGATCGTAAATTCTTCATCAGGAGTATCAAATTCCGTTAAGTCCAAAGACATCTTCACTGCAACACCATTTTTTGCGACCATAATCAACGGCTCTAACTCATAACCAATTCCTTTGATCGCCAGTGTTTGCTCATTCTCATTAACCACTTGTGCAACTTTTACTAAACGGTCCGTTGCCACTTTCGTAATATCATCGCCGTAAATGCTAGGCGTTGAAGGAGCAGAAGATTCAGTTGCATTGGAAGCACCTTTTGACGCATCATCCGCAGAAACATCGCTGCTTGAAGCAGATACTGTCTCCAAATCATCGACAACCTTAATCGTTCCGCGAATCATCCCCATCCAACAGCTAAATGCAAGGTCCTTATCTTCAGGAGTAAATTCAATCGTGTTTAATCCGCTTTGAAGCTTTTGTTGGATATTTAAATCTGGAATAACAATCGTGTTATTACAGCCTGAAAGCTCCTTGCCATCAACAACCCATTTAACGGGTAGACCTTTCTGGACATAAATCTCATTAGGATTATAACCGCTATAGCTTGCTGTCATATTTACATATTGGACACCATCTTTAACCGTCGCTTTAATAGAATTAGCTGATGCAACATTATCCGTACCAAATGCACCAAGATCCTTTAAAAATGATGTCGGGCTTACATTCATACCAGCAAGAGCTAGACCTCTATTACTCATAATAAGTCCGAGAACAATAATGAGTACACCACTATATTTCAAAAGTTTCTTTGTATACCCTTTACTTAATAAACCCGAAACGGCACCAAAAGTTAGCATAAGCGGAACGGTACCAAGAGCGAACATAAACATCGATAATGCACCCGCAAAGGCGCTTCCTGTTCCTAAAGCAAAGATTTGCATTGTTTGCAAAGGTCCACAAGGCATTAATCCGTTTAGAAATCCTACTAGCAATGGTGTTCTAGGCTTAGCCTGGAGCTTACAAACAGAAGCTGGCAATTTAATTTGAAACTTTCTAAAAGCACTAAACCCTGCCATATTAAAGCCCATCATAATCATGAAAACACCGGCAAAGATTTGCATACCCGCCTGAGCTGTCAGGGAAAGGGAAAATACTGAACCGATTGCCCCGACAATACCACCTAAAATCGTGTAGGAGACAACTCTTCCCAGATTATAAAGGAGCGCTGGCTTCATTGCTTCAAATTTGTTTTTGCCTTCTGTTTTCAAGCTTTGCGAAAGCATAATCCCGCCGCACATGCCGACACAATGAATTGAAGTCAGAATACCAACCATAAACAAAACAGCATAAGAGGCATTCGTGAGTTTGGCCTCCATATTAAAGCCACTTGTATTCATACCGAGCAATGCGACTGCTGCAACGACGACTAAAATACCAATAAACTTATAATCTTTTCCGGCTTCAGTCGTATATCCCGCGCTTTTAATCGCATCTTTAATTTCGTCTTTACTGCATAATTCATCTTCATATTCAATTTCAGCGAATTGTCCACTAAAGTTTGCTTTTACTTTATATAAACCAACCAATTTATTTAAAGATCTTTCAACACGTTTTTCGCAAGATGTACAGGTCATGCCGTACACCGTGATCTTTTCCCTTCTTTTACTCATTTCGTTCACTACCTTTTCATGTTGATAAGTTTAGAAATCTATTTCATTACCTAAAGTATAGTAAATAGATATGTTGATGATATGAAGAAACGAGCAGCTAAAGTGAACAAATAATGAAACATAATAGAGTGTATAACGATTTAAGGATTATACCTTCTAACTATAAACCCCTCATAGAAAGAAATCTATGAGGGGTTTATGCAAGTTCTTCCATTCTTTTCCACTAATCCAGCCTACTCAGGATTATTAAATGTATCATTAGGATCCGGAGTATAGTTTGATTTAAAATCAATATATTCTAATTTCTGCATCATTCCCCCAGCGGCATGATGCAGCTCGTGGCAATGCTGAACCCACTTTCCAGGGTTATCTGCTTTAAAGGCAATCGTATAGCTCTCATCCGGTTTAATTAATAGGGTATCTTTTGACATGATTGCACCCGTTACAGCATCTCCATTCCTAGCAATCACCTGGAAGAAGTGACCGTGCAGGTGCATTGGGTGATCGACATTACTTTTATTTGTATAAGTAATTTGCACAAGATCATCTTTTGTTAATTTTAGTGTAGGTAGTTCATCAAAGGTGTTACCATTTAAAGTATATTTTAATGAACCATCTTTTATTTTTATCCCTAAGTCAATCTCGTAAATTTCATCGTAATCCTGTTGTAAAATAAAACTACTTTCAGATGGTGTACCGTAATTGGCAAAATCAACAAGTTCAAGCTCCGAAGGCTCCTCGGCAATAGAAATCTGACGATTACCATTTACGTATACTGGAATCTTGATTTGATTATTGAATTTATTATTATCGTGAAAATCAATATAAAAACTGTTATTTTGAGCTACTGTAAACTCAATATCATATCTTTCGCCCGGGGAAATCGTGACTAGCTTGTCCTTAACCAATTGGGCACCGTTAATATCTTGCCCATCCGTACTGACAATTTTTATATCGACACCAGGAATATGTACAGTGTGGGACCGGTAACCTGCATTAATAAATCGAAGTCTTACCACATCACCCTGATTAACATTTAGAGGAGTAATCAGTTCACCAGACTTCCCATTTACTGTAAAGATATTGTACATGTTTCGCATGCCCTCTTCTTCAGCTTTGCTTGCTTCCTCTGCTGATTTAAAAGTCTCTTTGGAATCTCCCATGCCCGGCATGCCTTCCATTGATTCCATGTCTTCGTTGCTTTCCGTCCACTCATCTAATATAAGAGCAAAGTCCTTATCAGGCTTTTTGCCCGTTTTCGGTTCAACGATTAATGCACCGTACAAACCCTTATCTACTTGGGTAGAACCCTCTTGATGCGAATGGTACCAATATGTACCCGGTACATCTGCGGAAAATTTATAAGTAAAGCTTTCCCCAGGCTTAATCGCATCCTGATTAATTCCGGGAACACCATCCATTGCCGTATTAAGCGGGTAACCATGCCAATGAATCGTTACAGGGTCGGGCAATATATTTTTCAAAGTAACTTCGACAAAATCGCCTTCTGTTACTCTTATTTCCTCTCCAGGAACTTTCCCATTATATCCCCAAATAGGTTTGAATTCGCCTTTCCTTATTTCAAGGGTGCCTTCTAATGCAATTAGGTTGAATTTTTTAATAGGCTGACCGGGTTTTGGACTGACAATATTTTCAGCATAGCTGTGTGTGCTTAGTACATTAGAATTTTGTTTATTGTCATCCATACTAGTCATGTTATCCATATTCTTTTTTGAATGATTATTAACATAAACAACAATCGACAAGCTTGTTACGATCAAGGCAAGCACGGATAAAATCGTAATTGTTTTTTTACTCAATGAATTCACATCCATTTATTTATTCATTTTAAAAAAAGTAAACCCGAGGGTTTACTTTTTTAATTTAATCAAGCTTTACATCATGCTCATTCCGCCGCCACTGCTGCCACCACTCATGCTGCCACTGTTGGAATTTTGCATTTGCATTTGTTGTTGCATTTGGTTTAACTGCATTTGCATTTGATTTAATTGAGTTTGAATGTCGCTTGATTGTCCGCTCATACCGTTCATGCTGCTCGTCCCGCTCATGTTGCCCATGCTATTCATATTCATACCGCTCATCGGAGTTGTCGTAGTACTTTGCATATTCATTCCATTCATATTTCCTTGCATGTTCATTTGGTTTTGCATATTCATATTATTAGTAGAAATGAAGCTTAAGATGAGAAAACTGATAATCAAACCTCCAAGTGAAAATGCACCTAATTTTAGCCATCCGTTAGTCATGTCGATTCCTCCAAATTATTTATGATTTTGATTTTATAAAAAATATTGTTGATTTTGTGATTGTACGAATTATGGCGTTAACCTTTCTACTGATTGGCAGATTAGCGGACACCAGTTCCGTTATTTGGGCCAAAAGGGGATGATTTAACAGCTTAACGGACACTGGTTCCGTTATTTACAGAAAAAAGCGCGATTTCCATACGATTTTGGGTAAATAGCGGAATGTATGTCCGCTAAAGTCCTAAAATAGGTGTTTAAGAGTCAAATAGCGGATTCCATGTCCGCTAAAGTCACAACACGGGAATAACCGAGCGATTTTCTCTGCGAATCATCATGTTTTGCCAAATCAACTTGCATACAATTAAAAGAATTTGCTTTTCCTCACGTTATCGAAACTACTTAAATGCCTTTACTGGGGCTTTTTTTCACCCCCTTAGGTTCCGCAGGTTCAAAGATTGATTTAATGACAGCCCATCCGCCTAAACCAAACCCTAAAAATAGGAGAACCAATAATAGAAACATATAAAGCTGTCCTAATGCACCTAATATACCCATTTTTCCTCACCTATTTTATCCAGATTATTGCCAGTATGATTGACCCGCCAATGATGAGTGGGAGTAATAGAAAAATAGTCCCTGTGGTCAGAACACCTATGTTGTATACTGGCGAATTTTCATGATGACCTGCCATTCCATTCATTTGCTGCTGTTGGTCTACAGGATTGGAGAGTAGACTATAAATCGTTGTGTCGGAAGCATGCATTCCCTTCATCATGCTTCCCATACTGCTACCCATCATCGCTGTTTGTGACTTAAACGGTGAACTCCACAAAAGTAGTAATATCGTCGCAGTCATCCCAATATAGATGACGGCCAATCGCCAAAAATTTAACTTCTTCTTATCGAACACTCTTACCACTCCTCCGCAAAAACCTGATCGCAAAGCCTGCTGCGATGCTGAATGCTAACGTAGGAACTACCATAGAGTAAGAGGTTGCCAGAATCCTGACGATTGTACGATTATGTCCTACCCCCATCGTGATTCCCATTATCGAGTTGTGCATGGCACTCATCATTCCGGACATGAATTTCATTCCATCGATTTGTGAAGGTCCCGGTTTAAAAATGGAGATGATTACGCCACTTGCCAGGAAAAGGAAGAAGGTTGTCAGAAACCAAACAAAGACTTTAAACCATGGCTTTTGTTGTATCATGTTCTTCCCTCCTACCTGCCAACTTTCATATCACGAGCCTTTTTAGGCCATAATAGGATGTGACATTTCTTGTATATATGCCAGATGACGCTTGCCAGAACAACATAGGATAGGTACTCATGGACCAAGAGCGGAAAGCTGGTAAAGGACATCCGAAACTCCATACAGAACCAGATTAATGCACCAGTTATGATAAAGATTAATGAGGTAATAAAGATAAACAACTGGTATCCATTTTTCCCTATGATAAGCCAAGCTGATTTTTTCTCATCATTCTTAATCCCTCTTATGACTTCATAGATAACCGAGATAAGAGTAAGGATGACAAAGATGGCTGCGGATACACGGTGTACATAATCTGCAGAGGCTATATTAAAATTTAATAGCCAGCCATAGTTTGCTCCAGTCATCGCGAAGCCACTAATCGCAAGCAAGGCCCATACAATTGCATAAAGCCAATGCATCACTAGATCAAATTTGATTCTCATATTAGTTCGTTCCGTTTTCTTCAGCGATCATTTCTACAACTTCATGTTTGTTAATATCCGTTCCACAGCTCGGACAACATTTCCAGCTTGCTTTTAGTTCTGTGCCGCATGAAGAGCAGGATTCTTTAGCTGACAGAATCGATAGTTTAATATCGTTAAAGTAACGGTCCTTGAAATACATGACTAGACCAGTTCCTAAGCCAATCAATGAAATGGCAGCTACCAATTTTAATAAAATAGAGAGGAGCCCAGCTAATCCAAATCCATATTGATTACTTGCCATACTTGATGTCCCGTGAGCCATTTCAGTCCCACCAGCTGCTGGTGATAACAAATTCATGACAAGAAGCAGGATTAGAATTCCGCCAATTCCAACTAAGACGGACAACACTGGTTTATTTTTTATAGCATCCATGCCCTTAATTGGCTCACCTCCAACGACATGTTTTCTTACAAACTTAATTGCCGCGATGATGACCGCTACAAGCAGGACAATGATTAAAATTTTAGACAGAAGGACAATGATTTGGCTTAATCCTGTCGCTGCACTATAACCTGCAGTGGCTGTATCATGTGCATGCTCCGTCCCTGATGTTCCTCCGCCAAACATAATGCTGAAAGCAAAGGAAAAGGCAAAGAGTCCGATGATTAAAATAGTAATAGTTTTTAAAATAGGATCATTCTTGATGAGGTTCCACATATTTACTCTCCTTTTTAAGTTGTGGACTAAATTACTTTATGAATTTTTCGGTGCTTTCAATAATCTGCTAACATACCCAAACATAGAGATTACAAAAATGAATATAAAGACAATTACCAGTACATTAAATACGGTTGTCATATTGATGTTACTTAAGAAACTTCCACCCATATCCATATCCATGTCCACGCTGGTCATCGTTGGTGAATTTTGGGCAAGATTACTAAATTGAATCGACTGCTGTGAAAAATTATCATTGATTTTATTTAAATCCACTACAGCTATGGCCAGCTTATTAATGCTGTCATGTAGTTGACCCATTTTCTCTTTGTTATACACAAGCCCGTCTTTAGAAACGTACGGATTGATATTAACTAATGAACCCGCTTCGTTAATGTACGTTAATGCTTCAGTTAACTTATTTTTGTTCTGTACTGTCGTTAAAAACTGATTGTTGTAATATTGGGAAGGATTCGTAACACTTGCGCTTGCCATTTCTAGTTGACCAGATAAATTACTCTTAAGCTGTTCTAACAGTTGCATACCAATTGCTACTTTGTAGTAGCCTGTATGAAGCTGTTCCATTTTAGCCGCATCATAGGTTGTCCCCATATTTTCCATTGCAGTTGCCATCGTGCCGTTTTGCGGATAAACATTTACAACCGTATTGCCTTGTGCATCTGTTGTAGTGTTTGATTGATTTTGCGATTGTTGATGGTTCGCATTAGGATCCGTATTAGTAGTTTCTTCTTCGCTAACTTCTTGACCTAATAGACTTAAAGAATCCTTTAACGTAACCATAGCTTTTGCAAGGTCATCTTGATTTTGTAGGACTGCAGTAAGTACTGGTGTTGAATATTGAGTATTTGTCCCGGATGTGGTATCTTCCATCGTCATATTTTCTTTGGAAGAACTTTGTCCCATATCCATGCTATCCTTTGATGAATTATCTTCCATGTTCATTTTCTGTTCGGAAGTATCCGCTTTATTAGTGGTTTTATCTTTGGACTGATCGCTGGTAGATTGATCGGAGTTCATATCCGAACCACTCATATTCATGCTTCCCATCGAACCAGATAGCAAATTATAGGCAAGGAAACCGGACCCGCTTATAATGATCAGCACGAGAAAGACCGCTAAAATTTTACCGAAAACACTATTCTTTGATGCCATTTTTTAACCTCCTAAAATATTTCCTAAGATAAAATACTTTCAAAGTTTTTTATCTTTATTATCTAGCTGTAGTATAGAAATTTTATATGTAGATGAGATGTAGAAAGGGCGTAATTATTGCAAAAAATTTTATATGTGAATAATATTTGTCCAGTTTGCATACAAAAAAAAACCCAGAGCACCGACTCTGGGTTCACATTATTGAATGAGGATTACATCCCCATCATCATGCCGCCTTGCATCTTCATATTGTCCATCATCATGCCGCCACCTTGCATGTTCATGTTGCCGCCTTGCATATTCATCATGTCCATATCATCCATCATCATGCCGCCGCCCTGCATGTTCATGTTGCCTTGCATATTCATACCTTGCGTGCCCATATTCATGCCCTGCACTGTGCCACCCTGCATATTCATTCCATTCATATTATTGTAATATTGATATTGATTAAACTGCGTAATTCCCCAAAGAATGAAGAAGCTTAACACAATACCTGCTAAAGATACACCTGCTAATTTGAACCATGGATTTGTTGTCATTTTTTAAACCCTCCAATAATTAAAATTCATTTTCTACTTGTTTTTCTTCTGTTTTATGTCCTTTAAATGGAGCCTTAAACGCCGCAATGTCTTCTGGAGTGAATACATAGTTTTTTGCTGTTACGATTAACCCTCCAACTAAGCCAACAATAAACACTACAAAAAAGAATTTAATTAAAAATGTTAAAAGCAAGCTTACAGAAACTCCTAATCCAAAACCCGTTACCATAATGAATGTACCTCCTTCTCATCATTTTCGATCTATTGGTTATGGCCGATTTGACTATCACCCATCCAATATTAATGTTTATCTGGATTCACTACTTCTTTCCCACAATTTGGGCACACTTTCCAGTCGGGCTTCAATTCTTTTCCACAAGCATCGCAAGAATTCGTTACTTGATTTATTTTTCCAGAAAAAGAACCCTTGATGGTTGCAATATCTTCAGGCGTAAATAAGTAATTTTTCACAATCATTACCAACCCGACTATTAGTGCAATAATAAAAATGATGAACAGTAGTTGTGAAATGGAAGAACCAAAACTATTCATTCCATAATTGTACATGTAACCATGCTCAGACCCGTTTCTAACTGGCATGTTATATCGAATCGTCATTCCATACCCTGTTGGGAAAAATAAAGCTTTGACAAGCCAAAAAGCAATCAAGCCTAAAACGGAGTAGGCTAAAATTCTTAATCCAGTTTCATTTTTCAATCCATTCACCTCCTAATTAAATTTCGTTACACTAACTTATAATGCAAATTCCGTGCCAAGATGTTTTTATAAGAAGGCTCTGTTATATTTGGCTGTTGATTTCCGCTGCAGGTACTCCCTTTCCGCAGGGGAGTCCGGGAGCCTCCTCGGCGCCATAGCGCCTGTGGGGTCTCCCGTGACACCTTCTCCCGCAGGAGTCTCGCACCTTCCGCTCCAATCAACAGCTTGCTCAAAATCAACATTGATATTTAACAAAGCCTAAAAGAAAAAGGAGGAGATTCATTCAAATCTCCTCCTTTTGTTTATCTTATTGAACTTTTATTTGTGGAGTATTTTACAGCCCCGTGTGAAATATCCTACAGTACGCTATCCTATTTCAAATGAAATTTATCCATTCTATAGATAAGCGCATGTCTGGACATGCCGAGAAGCTTCGCTGCATGGGTCTGATTTCCATTTGATCTTTCTAAGGCTTGTCTTACCAGACTTATTTCTACCTCTTCAAAATTAATCCCCTCTTCAGGCAGGATAAAAAGATCTTTTTTATTTAAAAAAGCCCCTTTGACGATTTCTTTCGGGAGCATCGATGCACGAATGATCCCATCGGCACAAAGAATAACCATTCTTTCAATCAGATTCTCCAACTCTCTTATGTTCCCTGGATAATCATAAGCCTCTAGTAAATCCAATGCGTCCTTTTCAATGATCATTTTTTCTTTATTTGTTTCTTTACAATACTTTCCGATAAAATGCTCGACTAATAAATCAATATCTTCCTTCCGTTCTCGTAAAGGCGGCAACCAGATCGGGATTACTTTTAACCGATATAAAAGATCTTCACGAAACTCACCTTTTTCAACCATCTCTTCAAGATTTCGGTTCGTTGCTGCTATGATCCGAACATCGGATTTAATAACCTCTGTTCCTCCTACTCTTTCAAACTCCTTTTCTTGAAGCACTCTCAATATCTTAACTTGCAGAGTTAAACTTAATTCACCTATTTCATCAAGAAAAAGAGTTCCTCCTTGGGCCCGATCAAATCGACCAAACTTCCTCGAATTTGCACCGGTAAAGGCCCCTTTCTCATGTCCAAACAATTCACTTTCAATTAAGTTTTCTGGAATCGCACCGCAATTTACCCTGATATAGGGCATATCCTTTCGGCTGCTTTTATTATGAATGGATGCGACGATTCCTTCTTTTCCTGTCCCACTTTCACCCATCACTAAAACAGTGGCGTTGGTATCGGCAATCTTGTCAATCATAGTAAATATTTCCTGCATTTTTTTGCTTTGACCGACAATTTTATTGTCAAATTTCTCTGTAGATAGATCTCTCAAGTATTCTATTTCCTTATTTAATTTATCTATATTTAAAGCTTTGAAAATTGTCATCTTTAATTCATTTATATCAAACGGTTTTGAAATATAGTCAACTGCACCAATTTTCATGGCTTCCACTGCTGCGTCAGTACTGCCGTGGGCTGTTATCATAATAACCGGAGTACTGATGTTTATTTTTTTTATTCTTTTCAAAACCTCCATGCCATCGAGCTTAGGCATTCTGTAGTCTAATATGACCATATCCGGAATCTCATCTAAAAATAAATTAAAGGCTTCTTCTCCATCCTCTGCAGAGACTACAGCAAACCCTTCAGATTTTAAGTTTTTTTCAAGTATCCAGCGCATATTTTTTTCATCATCTGCAATTAATATTTTCAAGGTTCTGCCTCCCCAATCTTGCAATCTCTTTTCTCCGTAGCAATGTTTTTTTGTCCCTCTATATTTGGGCGCCGTGGTTGTTAAAAAGTGAATCATCCTCAGTTGGGAACAATAATTCGAAGCGTGTCCCTTTTCCGAGTTTACTCGTTACCTTAATAATTCCTCCATGATCCTCAATGATTCTGTGTACAATGGATAATCCTAAACCCGTACCCTCATCTTTTGTTGTGAAAAATGGAGAATATATTTTCTCCATATTATCCTCAGCAATTCCTTCCCCATTATCCTGAAAAACAACCTTAATCCATTTTTCAGGCAGATACTCTGTCGAAATGAGCAGTTCTCCTCCTTGCGGCATTGCATCAACAGCATTAAATATCAGATTGACAAAAGCCTGCTTAAGTTGTTCTTTGTCCACATTAGCATTTGGAATTTCTCCCTTTTCAAAATCAATCTTTACTAGATGCTGCATCGTATATTTGTTTACAATAATTTGCACATCTTCAATGATTTCATTTAAACAGTAGCTATTTTTTTCATTTTTACTTGGTTTCCCAAATTCCATTAGTGATTTGATCACTTTGTTTGCCCTTTCCACCTCTTCATCGATTACCTTTAACTCAAGGATTGCATCCTTATTTTCCTTCAACTCACTTCGCATCGTTTGTTCAATCATTTTGATGATCGCTAATGGATTTCTAATTTCATGAGCAATCCCTGTCGCGAGTTCACCAACTGTGGCTAATTTATCGTTCCGTTGCATTTGATCTTTAATTTTTTTAATTTCAGTAATATCCTCGAGAATGATTACTAAACCTTTATTTTTCTTCTCTAAACTTAACGGATACGCACCGATTTCTATCGTGATTTCCTTATCATTTATCGATAAGTTTTTTTCAATATTTTTTATAGGCTCGCCTTTTTCCATGGCAGTAAAAATGATTTTTTCAAAATCCTTCCCCGTCGGAAACAGCTCCATAAAGTTCGTACCGATACAATCATTTGTTACACCCAATATATTTTTTGCTCCAGTGTTCAGTGAGGTAATAAAATAATCTTCATTTATCGAGACAATTCCATTACTAATACTTTCAAATATAGAGTTGGAGTAATTTTCGAGAATAACATACTTTTTCAATTGATTGTCAATCGTATTGATAGCCAGATTTTTCCTTTCGACTAAAATACCCGTTATAATCCCGATTGCAAAAAACAACAAAATATCCAAGAGCTCACTTACAGCTTCGCCTTTAAAGCTAAACGATAATAATTTTTGTGGAGAATAAATGATACTTATTACTAATGCCGTTACCGTTCCACCTCGAAAACCAAATTGAAAAGAGGCCAGGATAATCGGAATGAATAACAGCAGTTTAAAAAATTGGTGCAGCGTTGAACTAGCAGAAATTGAATAATAAATATGAAGTCCTGAAATCACCACGACTAGCAGGACAATTAATAGCTTAAAGCCTAATTTGTTTTTCATCCTATCATGACTCTCCTAAAAATGACCCTTTTATAAATAGTATAAATTTCAATTATGTAGATTAGATGTAGACAGATTGTTAATAAAGAAGCTGATGTGAAGATTTTTTGAATAAAAGAAACCATCTAAACAATTAAAACCCAGAGGATATCCCTGGGTTTCCGAATGTTCATGAGAAATCTACATTCTATGCTTACTTAATTCATATTCATATTACCACTTGGCATGTTGCCCATATTCCCTTGCATATTCCAGCCACCCTGCATATTCATATTCGGCATGTTGTTCATATTCCCTTTCATATTCCATCCGCCTTGCATATTCACGTTCGGCATATAGCCCGAATTGCCTTGCGTACTCCATCCCCCCTGCATATTCATACCTTGCATATTACCATAACCGTTCATTTGCATCCCGTTCATATTGTTATAATATTGATATTGATTATACTGTTGAAACCCCCATAGAATTAAAAAGCTAATAATCATACCGGCTAATGAAACAGCTGCTAATTTAAACCAGGAATTCATTTTCATCTAAATCCCTCCATATAATTTATCTTTAGAAACATTACTGACTTTCAGTGGTTTTCTTTTTTCTGCTCTTTTTTAATTCCTTCCCACAATTCAAGCAAATTTTCCATTCCGGATCCAATTCATAGCCACATTCAGGACAAGTTTTTTTGGATTTTTCCGCCTGATTAGGTACCTCCACGAGTGTTTCAGTTGGTTCATTGGTTTCCTCGTCCGAAAGCTTTTCTTTTATATCATTAACCGTGGTGGAAAAACCAAATTTTTCTTTAATTGAATCAAATTCCTCTAAATTTAATAAATTATTTTTTACAATCATTACAATCGCAACTAGTAAACCTACAATAAAGACAACCAATAAAACTTGAATGATCGAAGTGATAAACCCATTAATGCCAAAAGAGTTATTGTAGCCATACGTATAATATCTTGGCATGTTATATCCTACTGACATTCCATATCCTGTTGGAAAAAAGACAGATTTTACAAGAAACAGCACAAATAATCCCAATGTTGATAGTCCAATAATTTTCAGGGTAGGATCCTTTTTCATTTTCTTCACCTCTCTAAAATTTTCCTCTCACTTATCTTAATGCAATTACTGTGCCACATCGTTTTTTCGTTGGTAAAGGCCGTTGATTCTAAAAATTAAGACTCCTTCGGCGTCATGTTGTGCAGTATCTTACAGCGTACTGTTAAATTTTGAACAGTTTGCTGTTTAGTTTTTTGCACATAAAAAAACGCTATCTTGGGCGATAGCGTTTTTTTTGGATTGGATTCAGTTTGGTCCATTATTGTTGTTTTTTAAAGTTTCCTCACAGTAAGGGCAATACTTCCAGGTTACATCTACTAAATTACCACAGCTGTGACACTTCTTTCTTAACGTTTCTTTACATACTGGACAAACGTTAAAGTCTGCTTTCACCGGATTGCTGCAATTAGGACATTTTTTATCGTTAGCACCTGAAAATACAGTGTTATTTGCTTGTTTTTGGATGAAAATATAATAAATTAGAGCCGCAATGATGATTAAAAATAAGAGAGTCACCCATTATTTCCCCCTTTATCTTGCAAATTTTGGCCACATCGAGGACAAATTTTCCATTCATCGCTCTCAATAGGCAATCCGCACTTCTTGCATTTATGCTTATTAGAGCTGAACAGGACTTTATTCACAATGATAAAGCCCACAAAAACGATACTTACGATAAGGATAAAATTAAGGATAAGGTTATAATAATAAACATTATTATTGCTTATCCATTCTCCCCCATGCATTCCCATTCCCATGCCCATCCGCATGCCATAAGAAGTTTGCAGCGTAAAAAAAGGAAGAACAAAGTTATAGATCACGATAATCATGAAAATACCCAAAAATAAGTAAACGATATTTTTTTTAGGATTCATATGAACACCTCTCAAAAGGTTCAGTTTTCAAGTAATAAAATAACTAGATAACGTTCTAATAATATAACAAGCAAGAATCGTACCAAAATTTTAAGTTTTAGAGTTTATAATTAAAAATGATGAGGTTCCCCCCATCATTTTGTGTTTAGATTATATTTTATTATACCGTGGGATCACTTAGAAACGTTCCCTATTTACTAACATTTTTGTAGCAGTTTTATTTTTAAAAGGATTCAGACTTACATTTGTGAAGGATCCATAAAAACATACATCCATAACACATAACCAATTACCGCTGCTACGACCACTCCAGCCGTAACATAAAGCAGATTCATCGTTTTCTTATCCATTTTCCTTCCTCCTTTATAACATATTCATTTTTATAGGTTGCAATTTCCATGCCAAAAATACTTAATCACTTATCTTACTGTAATAACGACCAATACATAGGGTACTGAGCAACCCATGTATTGCAGTTTTGACTTACGGCCTAAATGATATTGTGTAAATTTAAACAAATTACTGTAGAATATTGAACACTAATATAAAAGGCAATATATAGAAACGATACAAAAAAGCTGACTCAAAAAGTTGTTTAACCAACCTTTTTGAATCAGCTTCTTATGTTTCCCTAGTTAATACTCTATAAAACTACTTCGTCACTGGCTTAAAGCCTTTTAATCTAATCGCATTTAACAATACAGATACCGAGCTTAAACTCATTGCTGCTGCTGCAATAATTGGATTTAATAACGGGCCTCCAAAGATATAAAGAATTCCCATCGCAACCGGAATCCCTAATGTGTTGTACCCAAACGCCCAGAATAAGTTCTGCTTAATATTACTAATTGTTTTCTTACTTAGTTGAATCGCAGTCGGCACATCCATTAAATCACTCCGCATTAGAACAACATCAGCAGATTCCATCGCAACGTCTGTACCGGAACCGATCGCAATCCCAATATCAGCTTGCGCTAAGGCTGGAGCATCATTAATTCCATCACCAACCATAGCCACTTTCTTGCCTTGAGCTTGCAATTTCTTTACTTCATTCGCTTTATCCTGTGGTAAAACTTCTGCGAGCACTACGTCAATCCCAACTTGTTTTGCAATGGCCTCAGCCGTTTTTCGATTATCTCCGGTAATCATCGCCACTTCAATCCCCATTTTATGAAGCGCATCAATGGCATTCTTACTGCTTGCTTTCACCGTATCGGCTACCGCGATAATACCGCTAATAGAGTTATTAATCGCAATATACATAGGGGTCTTTCCTTCAGAAGCGAGCTTTCCAGAAGTATCCTCTAATTGGCTAATATCAACATTACTTTCTACCATTAATTTTCGATTTCCTAGTAAAATGGTATCCCCTTCAATTTCAACCTCGATACCATGACCAGGGATCGCCTTAAACTTATCGATCTTTTTGAACTCTAATTTCTTTTCTTCCGCATCTCTAACAATGGCTTCACCAAGAGGGTGCTCAGAGCCTTTTTCCGCTGTTGCAGCGATTTGAAGAAGATGTTCTTTATTGATCCCGTTTACTGTTACAATATCCGTTACCTTCGGTTTACCTTCAGTAATTGTACCCGTTTTATCAAAAACAATCGTTTTAATTTTATGAGCAGTCTCAAGAGCGACACCGCTTTTAATCAGAACCCCGTGCTCGGCCCCTTTACCTGTACCAACCATGATCGCTGTTGGCGTCGCAAGACCAAGTGCACAAGGGCATGCGATAACTAGGACAGAAATAAAGATCGTAAGGGCAAAAATCCCAGACTCACCACCTAAGAAATACCAAGCAAGTCCGCCGCCTAAAGCTAATACCATAACAATTGGGACAAAGATACCAGAAATAATATCGGCCATTTTGGCAATCGGCGCCTTAGAGCCTTGGGCATCTTCCACTAGTTTAATAATTTGCGAAAGTGCTGTATCTTTTCCAACTCTTGTTGCCTTGTATTTAATATAACCGGCCTTGTTTATACTTGCTCCAATAACCTTGCTTCCAGGAGCTTTTTCAACTGGAATACTTTCCCCGGTGAGCATTGATTCGTCAATAGCCGTGTTCCCCTCAACGACTTCTCCGTCAACCGGAAGCTTCTCCCCAGGCTTTACAACAATAATAACGCCGACTTCAACTTCATCGATTGGAATAACTGCTTCTTTTCCATTTCTGATTACAGTTGCCGTTTTCGGAGCCAAGCCCATCAGCTTCTTGATCGCTTCGGAAGTTTTTCCCTTTGTAACGGATTCTAAATATTTTCCGAGTGTGATAAGGGTAAGAATGACTGCAGCTGATTCAAAATATAGTTCATAGGCATAATCTTTGTTCCCTATGAAAATCTGATAGATGGCAAATAAGCCATATAAATAAGCTGCTGACGTTCCTAATGCGATGAGCGAGTCCATGTTCGGACTTCTACGCCACATTGCTGTGAAGCCTGCTTCAAAGAATTTAATCCCAAATAATAACACAACAGATGATAAAACGAGCTGTAAAATGGCAAAGTTTTCAGGATTTGCCATTGGGTCAAGCGGTTCCGGAAGCATGTAACCAAGCATGTGCCCCATTGATACAATTAGCAGAGGGATGGTAAAGATTAAGGAAACAACAAATCTTTTCCAAAGCGATTTGATTTCAGCTTCCTTTCTCTCCTTATCCGTGTCCACACTTACTTCTTCTTCAATGGCTTTATATCCGGCCTTTTCAACTGCCTTCTTTATATCTGAGACGGAAACCTTTGATGTATCAAACGTTACATTCAGTTTTTCAGTGGCGTAGTTTACCGTTGCCTCCATAATGCCGTCCAGTTTTTTTACGGCCCGCTCGCTTGCTCTGGCGCAGGCAGCACAAGTCATACCTTCGATCTTCATAATCTTTGTTGCTGAATCTAGTAAGGCACTATACCCTGCTTTACTTACTGCATTTTGAATATCTGTAACCGTTACTTGGCCCTCATCAAAATCTACATTAAGTTTTTCAGTAGCAAAGTTTACATTTGCTTCTTTTATACCAGGCAATTTTCTAGTGACTCTTTCAACTGCCTTGGCACAGGCTGCACAAGTCATACCTTGAATTTTCAAAACTTTGGTAGCCATGTATCCAACTCCTTTTGTGCTAAAATCCATGATTGATTATTTTAAAATATAATTTGTAATGGTCTTCTAGCCCACTTTACTAATTTTTTATGTAATTCGTATGAAGATGTTTGCATTTATAAACATGTTACGACAATTGTCATATTTGCATGGTGAGTATTCTGGTAATCTGGTTCAATTGTTGTGAGGCTGTTAGTAAAAAACAAATTAAAAAGGCAGGAATTCCATGCATTCTGGAACCCTGCCTTTATTATCTATGTAGTGTATCTATTGTTGAAACACCTTACATTTCAAATGCCTATTGAAGCTGAATATTGTTGTCCTTCACCATTCTCACTTCTTCAACTGTTACCGCACCTTTACCAATTACAGCAGAAGCTTCCGCTGAACCATTTTCAAAACTTGCACTATCTGTAATTTTTGCTTGAACAGTAACAGTATGATTTCCAGATTGAACATCCGGTAAAACAAAGTCAAATGAGTTAGCAGAAACGGTATTTAGAAGTAATGAAATTTCCTCTGGAGCAACAACTGCTAATTCGCCTTCTTCAATAACCCCATCCTGATCTTTATCTACTAAATCCACTTGGCCTTGAAGTGTAGCAGACAATTCTTGTTCTCTTTGACTAAAGATTACATCCCCAGGTGCAGCTTCCTTGCCATCAACTAATACTCTAACTTCAACTCCTGCACTAGCAGTTGATGTATCTTTTACCATATCCTTACTTCTTGCGACAGTTTTCGTATACAATCCACTCTGTAAGCTTACATCTACAAATAAGTCCTTTTGATTCGCAGTCATAATATTAGTGCTAAGAATATCTACCCATTCACCATTAGATTGAGCATTAGCTTCAAGGACACTAAAATCCGCTACTTTTGCTGTTGCCTTTGATGCAGAAGGAGTATCAGTAGCAGCTCCTGCTAGTCCAACAACAGACCCGATAATTGCTCCTGCAGTGACAGTTGTTAACAATGTTTTCTTCAAATTCATTTGTTTCGCCTCATTCCCAAATATTTTGGTAAAATCTTACAATCCTTATTGTAGTTCGTTATATTGAACGAGACAAGAGTTGTATTTTGTCTAATTACGTTTTTTCTTTCGAGGAAGTTTTCCTTTTTTTTACATTTTTACCCGCTTTTCGATGGTGTTTTTTACTAATTGCATTTGGGAGAGTGCTTTATTTTATAAAATCAGTCGAGTTTTGTATTTATTTTCCATTTAAGGGAGTGTTCAAGCATAGGTTCTTGTCCCATATATTTAAAAGTTGTCTCATATAAATAAAACTTGGTCTATAAATTTTTCAAGTTGTCTTATATATTTTTGAAGTTGGTCCATATATTTTAAAAGTTGGTCCATATATTTCGAAAGTTGGTCCATATATTTTTTTACTTGTCTCATATCCACATTTAAACGGGCATAAGCACCTTTCAGTGGGCAAATATTTTTGAAAAAAATAAGGAAATCTTCAAAAATGAGCTGATTTTAATAAAAATTGCAGAGTTCTTTTGAAAATTGACCCAGTTTTGATAAAAAACCCTAAAAAAGTGGAGACTTTTAACAAAGTCAGGTGTTTTTATATCGGCTTCAGTTCAAAAACCTCATTTAGATTTTTTTATGACTACAAAAAACCCACATAAACAAAGAGACAGCCCACAAATGGACTGCCCCCACAAACTCCACACTTATTTCTTCTCAGCTAACCAATTGGCAAGGATTTTCGCATCTGTTTCCGAGACCAAACCGCCAGGCATCATGCCTTTACCATTAATAATGATCTCATAAATATCCTCTTGATGAAGCTTTCCGCCAATTGCTTTAAGACTTGGACCGGACTTTCCTTCCAGGTTCTCACCATGGCAGGATAAACAGCTCTGGCGATAAAGCTTTTCCCCAGCCTCAGCAACAGAGTGGGATCCGCCTGAATGGATTTCTTCACTTGTCAAATCCGTGCCCCCAAGAGCCGAGAATGGCACAAATTGAATTTCATGCGGGATACCTTCAGCAGGAATCTCGGTAATTAAATCACCATTTTCGGTGTCCCACACCTGAACGCCGCTGACAACCTCGCCACCGAGCTGATAGCCGTAGCGCTTGTCCATGCCATGGTTCAATGTCCATAGCTCTTTACCGTCCGGGCTGATTCCTGTATGAGCAGGAATTGTTGTCCCAGTTGAAGTCCACAGAATCTTATGCGACTTCATGTCCACTTTAGATAGTTTATTTCCGCCATAGGTTACAAAAGCGAACTTTCCATCCGGAGTAAATGAAATATGAATTGGACCACCATCAAATTTGATTTCCTCTGTAATTTCCAAAGTTTCGGCATCGATGACCACAACCTTCTTAGCTCCGCCAACTGCAACCCAGACTTGCTTTGCATCCGGTGTTAAATTGACCCCATGCAAGCTGCCACCAACAGAAATATTCTTGATGATTTCATTCTTTTTCCAATCTAGCACCGCCACTTTATCTTCTTGGTCAATACTAGCAAATAAGTACGGGGAATCAATTGCTTTCCCATCCCAATACATCGACGGAGTTATATAATCGGTTCCCTTTCCCGAAGGAATGTCCTTAATTTTCCGCTTCGCTTGAACATCAATTACTGAAATCGTGTCACCATATTGATTGGCAACGTACAAATATTTATCGTCTGGAGATAAGGCAGAATGGTGCCCGCCAAAACCTGCTGGGACGCGCCACAATTCCTTAAAGGTTTTTGGATCCATTGCAATCACATAGGAAGGCTCATCATAGTTGAACCAGTCAACTGTAAACATAAGTTTAAAATCTTTTGTAAATGTAATCGCATGCGTGTCATGAAGGTTTGGGTATTTTTGCTGTGTGCGCTCCAATTTTGGTCCGCCAGCATCAATAGCCGTTAACATCTTATGGAACTTCGCATCAATGACCCAAATTTTATTACTTGAACCACCGCCGACAAAAGCAATGCTGTTACTACCCAGCCTGCCGCCTGCTAATGTTTTTTCAAAATCATCATCTTTTTCTTCTTCCGCATGCTGATCCTTTTCCTTTTTGTCTTTATCGGCTGCGTCATCATTATTACCGCAACCAGCCAGCATTAGCATAAACATAAGTAGTGCTAAATAGCTTAGTTTTTTGTACTTAGGAACCTTTTGCACGGTGAATACCTCCCCAATTAGTTAAGTGTTGTGGATTGCAAAATGTCAGTGCCTGTTCTGTTATTATGGTTAAAAAAATAAACAAATATTGAACTATTTTTCTTTTTAAAAAATAAATATGAAACTTCATACCATCTTCATAGGACCTCCATACAATCTGCATGTTTAGGTTATATTCTAAAAGCAAGAAATGAGAAGGAGTGGTAACAGATGAAAAAAATCATAGTTGGAACATTGTTTACAGCTTTTATATTAGGATCAGCTACATTTGCATTTGCGGAAGGAAAAGAGGATAAAGAAATTATTAACTTCGGTCAAATGAAACCGCATATGGAGGAAATGCACCCTGATTTATCAACCAAGGAATTAAAGGAAATGTTCGATTCATGCCACGGCAATGAAGGACAAGCAACAGAACAAAATATGATGAACAAACTTTAATAAAATGCTACAAAAAAACATGCCCGGGTTCCCCCTCTTGGGCATGTTTTTTTAAAATAAACAAATTTTAATTACACGTGCCATGCGGACTCGCACAGCCGTTTACTTCATATTCAACCTGAATCGTGCAATGATCAATCCCAAATTGATCGTGGAGTGTTTTCTGGGCTTGATGAAGGACTGCATCATGAGAGCTTCCATCTGTTACTGAAACATGACAGGTTAACATCGGCATTCCCGATGTAATCGACCACACATGTAAATCATGGACGTTTTTAACGTTTGGAAGCGTCATTAAAGCTGCTTTGATTTCTTCCGCTTCGATATTTGTGGGAGCCCCTTCCATTAAAATGTGTAAAGAATCCTTGGTTACCCGCCAACCGCTAACAATAATTAGTAGTGCGACAATCACACTGGCAATTGGATCGGCGATGCCCCATTCGAAGAAATAAATGAGCAGGGCTGCGATAATCGCTCCAACTGACCCAAGCATATCGCCAATGACATGAAGAAAGGCGCTGCGGACATTTAAGTTTTCATCCTTATCTCCGCTCATTAAAATAAAAGCAGCCCCGATATTCACTAAAAGACCGAGAACGGAGATGGACAGCATTCCCATGCTTTGCACTTCAGGCGGATCCTGGAAGCGTTGATAAGCCTCAATAAAAATGTAGATAGAAATGAGAATCAGCGTAAGTCCATTTAACGCTGCAGCAATAATCTCAAATCGTTTGTAGCCATAGGTTTTGCTGATTGTCGCTTTCCGTTGACCAAGCTTAATCGCAAAAAAGCTTAAACCAAGTGCAGCAGCGTCACTCAACATATGCCCTGCATCTGAAAGCAGGGCTAAACTATTGGTTACGATTCCGCCAATTACCTCAATAATCATAAACGCAGCAATCAGAATAAAAGACCAAAATAACGCTCTTTGGTTTCCAGAGTGGTGATGATGATGGTGACCATGGTCATGTGAGTGGCCGTGGTGATGCCCCATATTTTCAAACTCCTTTAATATATATTGGATAATTTCAATTTCTTATAATCCATGTTATTCAAACCAATGTTTGATTGTCAATCATCTTTTTGAAGAGGACGTCGCTTTTTTGTTTTTGGCTGTGTTAAACGTGACTGTTGATTTCCGCTTCAGGCGCTTGCTTTCCGCGGGGCGGGCGTTGAGCCTCCTCGGAGCTAAAGCTCCTGTGGGGTCTCAACTGTCCCGCTGCTCCCACAGGAGTCAAGCGCCTTCCGCTCCAATCAACATTGTGTAAAAAATCAACACTGAGCTTTAACACAGCCTTGTCTTTAAAAGCAAAAAAAGCCAGCTTTTCGCTTCAATAAAGTGAAAAGCCAACTTTCTTAATAAGCCTTATTTTTGGTTCGCTATTTCTTCCGCAGCAAATGAGATAATGCTTTCTGCCTCATCGCCAAATGGATCAACAACTTGTGAGTGCAGGACATTTCCCGCTTTATCAAGAACCGCAAAGCCGCGCAAGGACTTAGGTGCACTCTTGTCCACCATTTCTGCTTTTCTGATTAACACTAAATCTTCATCTGAAATAAGTGGGTAATCCAGACCAAGTTCATCCTTCAATTCCTTGTGATCATCCACAGTCGCTACACTTACAGCATAAATATTACCAGGAAATTGACTAAACAGTTCCTTTTTGTTTTGCAGCTCGACCAGCTGCGATTTGCAGTAGTCTCAGGTGTTTCCGGTAAAGAAAAACACTAATGCTGGCTTGTCCATATTTTCAAATGATACATTTTTTCCATCCTCATCTGGAAGTGCAATAGGACCATCATTACCACATCCGGTCATAATCAAGCCAACCATTAGCAGCAAACAAAGTAAAATATGTTTCCGCATCTTTTTCCTCCTCAGGTGTTATTCCACTTAAGTATATGGTTTACGCAAGTGTTATTTTTATGTAATTTGTGAACGGTTTGTTGCAATCTGTTAGGGGAAAAACAGAAACCGGTTTTGCCACTTTTTGACTAGACCGGTTTTATTATTTTTACTTGTCTCCATACCCGCGTGGATTGGCCTTATGCCAATTCCATGCCGTTTCGATAATCGTTTCAAGTTCGTTATACTTTGGTTTCCAGCCGAGAACCGTCTGTGCTTTTTCAGAAGTAGCAATCAACACGGCAGGATCGCCGGCGCGTCTTGGGCTGACCACCTCCGGAATGCTGCGGCCTGTTACCTTCCTCGCGGTTTCAATAACCTCTTTCACTGAGAACCCTTTACCATTACCAAGATTGAACACATCGCTCGTTTCATGATTGCGCAAATGCTCGAGGGCAAGCCAATGTGCGTTCGCTAGGTCCATGACATGAATATAGTCGCGGATACACGTACCATCTTCTGTTGGATAATCATCGCCAAAGATGCTAATCGCTTCACGTTGCTCTAGAGCCACCTGAAGAATAATCGGAATGAGGTGGGTTTCCGGATCATGGTCCTCCCCGATCATTCCATCCGGATGAGCACCGGCTGCATTAAAGTAGCGAAGTGAGATCGACTTCAGTCCATATGCCCCGTCACTCCAACGGAACATTTTCTCCATCGCCAACTTCGTTTCCCCATATGGGTTAGTTGGAATGGTAAGGTCCTGTTCCTGAATCGGAATTTGTTTAGGTTCACCATACGTTGCCGCCGTTGAGGAAAACACGATCTTCTTGATGTTGTGATCGATCATCGCCGAAACAAGTGTATGGGATGCAATTAAGTTATTTTCGTAATATTTGAGCGGATTTTGGACACTTTCACCAACAAGTGAGCTCGCAGCGAAGTGAATGACCGCTTCAATTTCATGATTGCTGAAAACTTTATTAAGAAACTCGCGATCATGCAGATCTCCATGATAGAATGTTCCGCCGATAATTGCCTTTTCGTGACCCGTTTGCAGATTATCAATAATAATGACTTCTTCGCCATGATTTAATAACTCAACGACGGTATGACTGCCGATATAACCGGCACCGCCCGTAACTAATATTGCCATTGTATAGTGTGCCTCCTGCGTATGTGTTTTTAGTAGTTTAAAAATAAAACTATGCTTATGTATTGGGAAAAATTACTTCACAAGTGTACCATATTCATATTCCATTTCCCACGGAGAGAGTCCTCCCAAGAGTACGAAGTTTGCCCCAAAACCCGAGTTTCGTTCAAAATGTCGTAATAACTGTTTCGTTTCCGACACGAACACCTCCACTATAATAAACTTGTGGAGGTGAATTCCAATGAAAAAAATCATTTTATCGATATTATTAGGATCCACTCTTTTTGGAATGGGCGGAGCCGTTTTAGCTAACACGCTTGATGTTGAGCAAAGAACTTCAATCGAAAGTAACGTCCAGCAAATGGTTGATCGCTGTAAAGAATTTATGGGCGTGAAAACTGACGATCCATCAGGAATGACCTGTGAAATGCAAGGGACCACTACAGAAACTGGGGCTCCTTATGAGCTAACTACTCCGGGATCTGCAGAACCTGACCATTGTTTAACAGAAGGTGCAGACAAGGATAAGGTAATCGATTAATACCATGCCGCCGGTACTTAACCCCTAATAAAAGCCCGAGGACTTTATTCAAAAAAGTCCTCGGGCTTTATTTTTTATAAAAAAAGTCCAACTTGGGTTTTTCAAAAAACTTCATATTTCAATAAGCAAAAAGGGATACTAACGTAAACTCATTTTTTGGAGGAAATATTCGTGGAACATACTGCTGAACGAGACAATTTCTTAGCTTTGATAAAAAGAGGGAATAAATCCTCCGCAGTCGCGATGGCTGGAAATGCGGTAATCGCCGCGACGAAAGGGATCGCCGCTTCGATGAGCGGAAGCGGGGCAATGTTTGCATCAGCAATGCACTCGCTTGCAGATACAGTCAATCAAGGCTTTGTGTTTATCGGAAGCATTTTATCTGAGAAGAAACCGACAAGTCGCTTCCCGACCGGGTTCGGGCGCGTCATCAACATATTTTGCATGATTGCCGTCATTGTTGTAACGATTATGGCCTACGAAACCGTTAAAGAGGGCTGGCATCTTTTACAGCACCCTGCGAATGTCAAAGGCGGTCTTTGGTTAAACATCGCCGTCCTCCTCATTAATTTGTCAATTGACGGGGCAATTTTAATAAAAGCAATGAAGGAAATCATTGTGGAAACGAATAGTGCAGCAAAAGGACAAGGGATCACATTAGGAGCCTTTAAAAATGTTGGCCGGGCCGCACCGGCAACACGTTTGGTGTTTTACGAAGATTTAGTAGCCGTTACCGGGGCATTGCTCGCTCTTTTTGCTGTCGTCGTTACTGCTTTGACAAATTTTGATGCTCTCGACGGGCTGACGACGATGTTAATTGGGCTGTTAATGTTTGGTGTAGGATTTCGGGTCGGATTTGACAATATGGTCGGCTTAATTGGAGTGGCTGCACCAAAGGATATTGAAGAAAAGGTCGTTAAGATGATTTTTAATGACCCTGATGTTACCGACATTAATAAAATTCGCATTACCCAGGAAGGCCGCTATTACCATGTGGACAGCTATGTTGAATTGCGTCCGGGCCTTTCATTGGCGGTTGCCGATGATATCAAATTTCGAATAAGGGATATGTTGATGAGTGATCCCGATATTTCTGATGTAACGATTGGAATCCTTGAAGATGACGGGGTAAAGGATTGGCCGCCTCCAAATCGCGAGGAAGTCGTGAATTAAGTTCGGTAAGTCCTCTCTGCCTGTTTTATTTTTTCGCAAGTTTTGCATAAAAAACAGCATAAAACCAAATATTATGAAAGAAGTAGGACTATAAACAAAAGGAATTGGTTATAAGTAGCTTTGGTGGTTGGATGTGGCACATTTCACAAAATTTTCAATATGTTTTAAACACATTGTGAACTTGTTTATAGTTTTTACTATCTGTGCGTTGCATTTGATATAGTTAACTCAAACATATCGAAAGGAAGGGAATATCATGGTAAGTTTTTTAAGAGAAAATAGTATTGCCGCAGCAATTTTAGCAGTTATTCGTATATTTCTAGGTTATTCTTGGTTAACAGCAGGATGGGGAAAACTCTCTGGTGAAGGCTTTGACGCTACAGGATATTTACAACATGCTGTTGCAAACCCTGTAAAAGGTCCGGATGGCAGCTTAGTCTATGGCTGGTATGTTAATTTCCTGGAAAATTTCGCAATCCCAAATGCCGGTTTGTTCAACGCCCTTATCCCAATTGGTGAGTTTTTAGTCGGACTAGGATTGATTCTAGGCTGCTTCACAACAGCAGCAGCGTTCTTCGGCTTAGTCATGAACTTCTCCTTTTTCCTAGCCGGAACAGTATCTCATAATCCAACCGATATTTTCTTAGGTTCACTTATCCTATACTCCGGTTATAACGCTGGACGATACGGCTTAGACCGCTGGGTCATTCCATTTATTCGCAGAACATTCTTCAAAAATCGCGACAATTTAGCACCAAAGACGACCTAAAGTAATAAACCCCTTAAGGAGTTGTGACTCAGAGTACCCCCCTGACTCACAACTACCTTGAAGGGTTTTTTTATGTTTTACGAAAACTTTATCTTTTTCATAAAGCAAATTAATAATCACATTGTATCGTTAACATTGTAAAAGCCAACTTTAGGGGGTTAAGCGTTGAAACACTTATACTTCTTTTTAGTATTGACTGCTGTAATCGTGAGTTTTTTACATGTGGGCAACCATGGTCGTGGTACCCAAATGACTGAACGCGTGCAAGCGGCACAGGTAAGTCCGGTGAACATCCCTAATAATCACATACCCGATGATCACTCATTAACCGGACCCGGTCAAACTGTTAGGGGCCACCAAGGCGAACTAACATTATTAGCTCGAAAACCGGTATATGATGCCTATCACCTTGGTGGTGTTGCGCTCATCATTAATGAAGTAAAGGTCATGCACTTTATTCCAAATGTAAGTGAAAGAGATTTTTTCAATTCTTATACTACGGCAAAAGAGTTTGATTTTATCAAAATAGACATTGAAATCGTGAACGAAAACCCAAAGACTGTTCAGTTTAATCCGATTGAGACAATACAAATTGGCAACGAGAGCATTAGCTTGAAGGACCTGTTCGGTGATGCCGGGATGACCGGACTAATTGAAGGTGGCGAGACCAAAACAGGACAGCTTTGTTTTATTAAAAATAATGATGCTAACGTTGATAAAATAGAGATTGCCACGAGTGACGTCGTTGGAGTGAATGAGGAAATATTAAATGAAGCGATCGAATTGGAGATCAACATGGGGCCGTAATGGTCTTTTTTATTGTAAACAAAAAAGAACAATAGGAAAACTAAGTTCCCATTGTTCTTTGGAAGTAAGTATCTATAATATATGCAAGTCGATTTCATATTGTGCAAAATTAAATAGCTGCTTGGCTGCTTTTCTTTTTCTCATCCAAAACAAAAAGGATGCCAAGCTCGTGATGATCTCCTTCATACAATGCACGCTGGACGAAGCGAACTTCACCATTTACATCGAGCACCTCAAGCTTACAATGCGCCCGGTTCCGCTGGAGCGCTTCATAAAAACCGCTCTCATCACGGACCAATTGTCCATTCACCTTCGAAATCACTTCCCCAACCTTCAGCCCCATTTTGCTAGCAGGAGAGTTTAATAGGATCCCGAGAATCATCAAACCATGATTTTGTTTTGAAAAATAAAACGGTAAATTTCTTTCACCAATTCGCTGGCTCCATGTAATGACTTCCCGAATCATAATGGCTAGTACAGGAAGCCCAACCGCGGCTATCGGTAAAAAATACGTGCCGGCAGCGAGCAGTGTTGTCACTACTCCAAGAGTGATGACCCGCTTCCCATGCGCACGGATAGCCTTGATCGGGAGCATGGCTTGAATTTGTTGATACATGCCGACCGCAAACGGAACTAACAGGAGAGAATACGTCTCCCCACCCAGGGCGAATGTCGGCCACCATGAGAATGGAAGCTGGAGTGCATCATCAGGAATAAGCAGAAACACCGGCAGCAGCCACGCTCGTTTTACTTCGTGAACTCCCACCCTTGCGCCACGCTTGCCGTAAATTAATTTTGGTGACGTCCCTTTTTTTCCGTTCCATAGTATGAGGATTCCCTCAGCTATAATCAGTAGTCCAAGTAGAATGGCGATAGCTGGGTAGGCCAGATCATTCAGTTGGATTGTTTCAAAATACGGAAGCGGCATTTGTTGCCACTCGATTGCCATTAATAGCAGTAAAGCTATGCCCACTGTATAAACTGGTGATATCAGGCGGGTTTTGGTTGTGAAACCCAGTAATATTGTAATAGCTGCCGTCAGGACCACTGCCTCAAACGGAATAACCACTCCGACCGCCACGATGATCAGCGATAGTAGGAGCCCGACAACCAACCCATTTGGCAGCAGTTGGCGCAGCTCAAAGTATGCGTTCTCGACCCGGACAGTAAAGTTCTTGCGCTCGCGCTTAACTCGACTAACTCCCAAATATGCAGCTAAGAAAAATAACAAGTAAAACACCGGATGAAGGAACATCTTTCCCGTCCCGATTAGAAATTCCAATAGCCAATCTTGTGCCACTTAAATGCCACCTGCCCCTGCGTGTGTATAAAACCGAAATCTATTACTATATATTCTAACAAAAATCAAGCATAAAACCTATTACTAGTTTTTTCAATTTAAAGACAAGATTTGGGTGGTGGTCGCTGGCGGTTCGCGTTTTAATTGGTTTTTTCGGTGCTGAATTTCGCGAATTTTGGCGATATATTTTTGTATTTTGATAGGTTTTGTTGTTGTGATGAGTGATGGTTAGCGTTTTTTTGTTTTAGGAGTTGGATTTTGGGGTCTGTATGTGGTTTATCGGCGGTTTCCGGTGATTTATCGGCGATGTTTTGAAATTTATCGGCGGTTTTTTGCACTTTATCGGCGGTTTTCCCACTTTTATCGGCGCAAGTGGAAAAAGTCACTCATTTCCAGATTTTAAAAAAGAGCTAAGCCCGCCGAGATTCAGACCCTCGGCCTAACTTAGCTCTCCATCTATCTACTTACTCAAATACTTCAACGCAGTCTGCAGCTGCAAATCATTCTTCTCCTTTCGAAGCTCAGCCATAATCGACTCAACCATGGACGTTGCTGTTTTCTCATCAATCACACCCGTAATCTTCAGCCCCTTCACCTGCTGGAACGCCTTAACAGCCGTTTCCGTTTCCTCACTAAAATAGCCATCCTTCCGTCCCGGAGAAAATCCCAGTCCAGCTAATATCTCCTGCGCATTTTTCACCTGTTCATTGTTCATATCCTTCTTCAGCGGTTTTTCAATCGATAGCGGGTGAGTTCGATACATGGACGGCTGGCTAACCTCAACGGTTGGCTCGATGCCCTTTTTATGAATCCAATTGCCATCTGGAGTCAGCCACTTAAACAAAGTCAGTTTAATGTTACTGCCATCCCCCATCGGGACAGCTTGCTGAACGGTGCCCTTTCCGAACGTTTTTTCACCAATCAGAGGATAGCCCTCTGTCTCCTTTAAAGCACCAGCAAGGATCTCTGAAGCGGATGCACTGCCCTTATCAATCAAAATGGCAATCTCGTAATCTTTTTTCTTTTTCATATTGGAAAAATAACGCAGTTTCTCCCCGTTGCGCTGCTCAATTTGTACATATGGCTTCTGGTCGGTGACAAGCTCGCGCAGAATCGCCTCAACACTTGTTAACAGCCCGCCCGGATTTCCGCGCACATCCAATATCAGGCCATCAATCTTCTTCTTTTCAAACGCCTTCAGCTCTTCTTTAAAATCATCGGCGGTGTCTTCGGAGAAAGTCGTAATTTCAATATAGCCGATATTTTTGCCGTTTTGCTTTTTCAATTCAGCATTGACCGTTTCAAGCGGGATCTCATCCCGTTTAATTTCAACCGTAAGCGGTTTGGTCATCCCTTCTCGCATGATTTCAAGCTTAACCTTCGTTCCTTTTTTTCCGCGAATCTTCAGCGTGGCTTCGTATAAATCGAGGCCCGCGACACTTTCATTGTCCACTTTAAGAATTTCGTCGTTCGGTTTAATCCCGGCTTTTTCAGCAGGTGAGCCTTTAAACGGAGATACGATGATGATTTTCCCGTCCACACTGCTGACTTCTGCTCCGATGCCTTCAAATGTTGACTCGAGCGTTTGGCTGAATTGCTTGGCTGTTTCTTTGTCCATATAGACGGAATAAGGGTCCTCAAGCTTCGAAAGCATGCCTTGAATGGCACCTTCTACCAGTTCCTCCTCATCCACATCCTCTATATATCGTTTCAAAATGAGCTCGTATGCCTGGGAAACCTTTTTTAATTCATTCGTTTCATCGATTTTATCCGCTTCTTCCTTCGTTTGCGAGAGCATTCCCGGTGCCTTGTCCGAAGTTTCCTGAGTGCCTCGGTTGTCCCACCAAGACAGGCCGGCATATGTCCCACCTGCTCCCGTTAACAGCGAACCTGCCAGTAATAGTGCTGTCCACTTTCGGTTCATCCCCATCCATCCTCCTGTTCTCATCACAAAAAATCGGCTGATCCGCATAATTGCACCGAACCGACTTCATATATGGATTTCAAAAAAGACACCACACGAAAGGTGCGATGTCCATGTCCATACATATATATGAAAACAGCGGACAAGTTATGACCGCACAGTACCACATTAAAGCGCTGGGGGACTGTCCCCCGCATCACTGCCGCGTTAAAGCATCGGGGGACTGTCCCCCGGCGCTTTACAGCAGCAAAGAAGGGACACCACTTAAATGGTGTCCCTTCGCTTCTTACTATTTACTATATTACTAATTACATTGGAATGTAGTTTAATGGATTGACTGCGTTTGATTTTTGGGCGTTCCACTCACCTACGTGCAATTCGAAGTGTAGATGCTGGCCGGTAGAGTAACCGGTGTTACCCATATACCCGATCGTTTGGCCCTTTTTCACAACCGCACCTTCTCCGACAGAGCGGCTGCTCATGTGTGCATAGACAGTTGTATAAACTTGCCCATTATAATAATGAGAAACAAAAATACAGTTACCATAGCTGTTTGAATAATAAGAACGGATTACGACACCATCCGCTGCTGCTAGAATTGGAACGGATACTCGATTCGCAATATCAATTCCAGCATGGTATTCACCCCAGCGCATTCCTAAACCAGAAGTAAGAGTACCTGAAGCAGGTCTTGTCCAATATCCGCTCGAAACCGCAGGTGCCGAACCACCGCCTCCAGAACCTCCACCGCTGCTGCCGCCATTTTGAGCCGCAGCCGCAGCCGCTGCTTCAGCTGCAATACGCTGTTCTTCCAATTTAATAGCCCGTTGAATGGCTGATTGCTGAGCTGCTAGAATTGCCGCCTGCTCTTCTAATTCAAGCTTTTCGGCTAACAAATGTTCCTCTTCTTCTTCAAGGGAAGACATAACTTGATCTTTTTCAGTTCTTTGAACAGCCAATTGCTGACTCAATGCCTCTAGCTCTTGAAGCATTTTTTCTAAAGAAGCTAAGTCTGTCTCCACTTGATTTTGCTTTTCTTCAAGTAACTGCTTGTCCTGCTTATGCTGGCGGAGGATATCTTGGTCTGCTTCAAGGATCGTTGCCAATGCGCCCACACGATCGATAAAGTCCCCAAAGCTTTGTGCTCCCATTAGGACATCAAGATAAGTCGCGCGCCCCCCATTCTCTTGGAAAGAACGTGCCCGATCCTTTAACAATTCATTTCGCTTATTTATGCGTTCAGAAATTTGCTGCACTTCTGCTTGGAGCTGCTGAATTTCTGCCTTTTTTCCTTCAATCTCTTGTTCTTTTTGGGTCATTTTCACATTCGTGTCGCCGATTGCATAATCAATCCGCTTCATTTCGCTTTGTAAAGCTGACTGCTCATTTTGAACATTAGTAATCTCGTTATCTGCAGAGTTAATCTCAGAGTTTACGCCGGACTTTTCTCGATTTATTTGGTCTTTCTGACTATTTAAATCCGATAGTTTCGAAGCAGTCGCTATCTCAACACCTACCCCTGGGACAAAGCTGGCTAATGCTAATGTTGCTGCGATTGATAGTGTGTATATTGAACGTTTCATACTCTTAATCCTCCTCTCCACTCAATCTATGTATCTATATATCGACCAAAACGAATGCCTTGGAGACCTTTTGTGAGGCCTCCAAGCATTAATTTTTTAAAAAATAATTCAATACTGGTCTAACAATAACTTATTATACCTTCAAAAACTTCCTAACCGACATTAAGCTTCCCCAAACTCCAATTAAAGCCCCCATTACTAAAAGCAAACCGGAAACCTGGAACATAAACGGATTAAACTCCAGTATTTTGATAAAGTGATCCGCTAGCTTTGGCTGGAGGTAATCATACGTATAATAATAAGCTGTTCCAACGGCTACAATTGGGAGAAGAGATCCAAGAATACCTAACCAAAGTCCCTCTAAGAAAAATGGCCAACGGATAAAGGCATTGGTCGCCCCAACTAGTCTCATAATTTCAATTTCTCTACGTCTCGCCACAATCGTAATTTTAATCGTATTTGAAATAAGGAAGATCGCAGTAAACAACAAGCCTGCAATTAAGGCAATCCCGACATTTCGGCTCACCTCAGTGAAGCTAAACAGCTTTTCCACTTCACCTTGCCCATACTTAACCTTGGCTGCATATTCAAACTTCTCAATCTTTTGAGCCGTTTTCATCGTATCAACTGGATTTTTCGTTTTTACGATAAATACATCGTTTAACGGGTTGTCTTGTTCAAATAGCTTGAAGGCTTCGCCCTCTTCGCCAAGACTCTCGATAATGCCTTTCAGCTCATTTTCCTTCGACGAAAACTTGACCGTTTTCACTTCGGGAATCTGTTCGATTTTAGCCCGTAACAGCTGTTGATCTTCTTTATTAGCAGCAAGATCGATATGGACACGGATTTCCACGTCCTCTTCAATCGATTTCGCCACATTATTGAGGTTCATCATAATCACGAAAAATACACCGACAAGTAAAAGCGTAACCGTCACGGCGCTGACCGACGCGAACGTCATCCAGCCGTTCCGGGCAATACTTTTCAAGCTTTCTCTTATATGACGGCGAATTGTTCTAATTTTCATAGCCATATTCACCCTTCTGCTCATCACGGACAATTTTTCCGGATTCAATGGCAATTACCCGTTTTTTAATCGTGTTAACGATTTCGCGGTTATGTGTTGCCATGACAACCGTTGTTCCTCTCGTGTTAATTTCATCAAAGATGTTCATAATTTCCCACGAAGTGTCCGGATCTAAATTTCCTGTTGGCTCGTCGGCAATTACTACCTTCGGAGCATTTACAATCGAACGCGCAATTGAAACACGCTGCTGTTCCCCACCCGATAACTCTGTCGGCAGCATTCTAGCTTTATGCCTCAAATTAACGAGTTCTAAGGTTTCCATAACCTGCTTCTTAATGTACTTTGGTGACTCCTCGATAACCTCTAAAGCATAGGCCACGTTCTCATACACAGTTAAAGACGGTAACAATTTAAAGTCTTGGAAAACAACCCCTATATTTCTACGCAATAGCGGAACTTTACTATTTTTAATTTTGGATAGGTTCACACCGTTAATCATAATGTCGCCTTTAGTTGGTTTTTCCTCACGGTACATCATCTTAATGAAAGTAGATTTCCCCGCACCACTTGGACCGACGACATAGACAAACTCACCCTGTTTAATTTGGACACTAATCCCATTAACAGCGCTCACACCGTTTGGATATTTTTTGTATACATCCTGCATTTCAATCATCTATATCACCTTTAGTCAAAGTATGTCATTGGAGCCTTCTTTATATTATAAAAAAAGTGCTTTTTCGACAAAAATTTATATTTCCTCATTCAAAAACCATACAAACATTAATCAACAAAATAGTTAAATGTCTGACAACAATTATTATTATAACATCATAGAATGTAGAATTGACGATAAAAAATATTACATTTTCGTATCATATTGACATAAAAAAACCATATTTCACCTGCATTGGGACAATTGGCATATGTAATTCTATGAATATTTTCTCAAAACGACATTCCAACTGCAGACATCATTCTACAAAATCCTACAAAAGTCGCTAAAAACGAGCGCAAAAAAACGTTCCGGTGTCAACACCCGGAACGTTTTCTTCTATTCTACTTATTTTTTCTCAGCTAACCAGCCAGCAACGGCTGTTGCGTCAGCTCCAGTTAATTGACCTTTTGGCATTGCATTTCTACCGTCTACAATAACCTTTTCAATTTCATCTTTAGATAGTCTTGAACCTACTTGAGTAAGATCAGGACCCACTCCACCTTTTAGGTCAGTTGCGTGACAGCTAGAACATTTTTGAGAATAAAGCTTTTCAGGATCAACAGCGCTTCCAGCTGTATCCTTGGCGCTGTCTCCGCCGCCACAGGCAGCTAATGTAAATACAAGTGTAGTTCCCGCTAAAATTCCGAGCATTTTCTTTTTCATTACCAAAATCCCCCTCGAAAATTGTCAATGATTACATTTTCGAATATATTATAACAATTTTATGACAGTTTGAAACCTTTTAAGACTTCTTGAAACCTTCTCCCAACACCTCAGCCGCTTCCATAACCACGACAAACGCTGATGGATCAATACTTTTCACTAATTGTTTCAATTTTGTGAATTCCGTGTGATTAAACACACACATGATGACCGGACGTTCGGAATCAGTATACCCACCTTGCGCAACGAGTTTTGTCACACCACGGTCCATCTTGTTTAAAATCGCTTCACGAACCTCCAGCTCATTCTCTGTAATAATCATCGCCATTTTCGACAATCCGAAGCCAACCTGAACCAAATCAATCGTTTTACTAGTCGCATACAGGCTGAGCAACGCATACAAGCCGCTTTCGATATTAAAAGCAATCGCAGCCGACAGCACAATTAAACCGTCAATCAATGCGACACATGTCCCTAACGACAACCCGCTATATTTATGGATAATTTGCGCAGCCAAATCCGTCCCACCTGTTGACGCTCTGCCGCGAAAAACAATACCAATCCCGAGTCCAACACAAATCCCGCCAAACAATGATGCCAAGAGCTGATCATTCGTCCACGGTGCCCAATCCTTCGTTAAAAAAACAATCAATGGCACAAAGATCGTTCCAACAAGCGTCTTCGCCCCAAACTGCCGTCCCAGTAAAATTACTCCGGCGATAAACAGCGGGATATTCAACGACCATTGCACATAAGCCGGCTCCCAGCCTGCTACTGAGTATAAAATCGTACTTATTCCGCTCACGCCGCCTGAAGCTATTCTGTTTGGCAGCAAAAAAACATTAAAAGCAATCGCCACAAGTGCCGAGCCCACAATTACGAGTATGTATTCAAACATTCTCCCTAGTGGAGAATGTTCTCCGTATCGGACTTGCTTTCTTTTCATTCCAATTCTCCTCATCCAAGTTCTATGTTGTTACAATTTTTAAGAAATTATATGTGAGTATAACATGTCGAAAAATCTTCGTAAATGACAGCGTGCTACCATAGTAGAGAGATAAAGCCTATGTTTAGGGTGTGGAGATTGGAAGAGGATTATGAATGCAAAATAGAGGTGATGACTTTTAATTGGCTGCACTTCTTTGTAAAACTCGTGATAAAATTGACAAAAATATGGCATCGGCAAATTAGATTGTTAAATCAGCAAATAAAACACTGATTTTTGCAAATAAGATTGCAAACTCGACAAATAAAACATTTTAACAACGCAAAAAGCAGCTCTAATTTAGAGCTGCTTCTACATTTATGGTCTTCGACTTAAAATCCGCCGATCAATTATTTCTTCCTTACTTCTAAAAACAAAATATGATGACCTTCAATTTCTTTGATTTTAAAAACATAACCTTCTGCTTCGATTTCATCACCGAGCTTGGCGTCGATGTTGCGCGTTAAGAACCAGCCGCCAATCGTGTCCACTTCCTCATCAGAAAGATCAATGCCTAACGTATCGTTGACTTCATCGACCAAAACCCGTGAACTGAAAATATAGTGGTCAGCACCTTGTTTACGAACCTCAGCCACTTCATCGGCATCAAATTCGTCGCGGATTTCACCGACGATTTCCTCGAGAATATCCTCAACCGTGACAAGTCCAGATGTGCCTCCGTACTCATCCAATAGGATCGCCATGTGAATCCGTTCCTTTTGCATTTTAACCAAGAGGTCGTGAATCGGAATCGTTTCAATAACGCGAATAACCGGTTTTACTAATTTACTTAACTCGATTTCGTTGCGGAAATCCTTACGAGTGAGATTTAAAGTCAGTAGTTCCTTAATGTTGACCATCCCAAGAATGTTATCCTTGTCGCCGTCGATAACGGGGTAGCGCGTATATTTCTCGTTACGGACCACATCCATGATCGAAGTCAGGTCATCTTTAATATCAAAGCTGACAATTTCGGTACGCGGCACCATGATTTCTTTGGCAATCCGCTCGTCAAATTCGAAAATTTTGTTCACGTAATTCAATTCTGCTTTATTGATTTCTCCGCCCTTATAGCTCTCAGAGAGCAGGATACGCAGCTCCTCTTCTGAGTGGGCTAATTCATGCTCAGAAGCAGGCTTTAACCCAAACAGACCGACAAACAGCCGTGCTGAGCCATTCAACACCCAAATGAAAGGATACATGATTTTATAAAACAAAATAATCGGGCGAGCAAACAGAAGCGTAACGGCTTCTGCTTTTTGAATCGCCACCGTTTTTGGAGCTAGCTCACCAATAACGACGTGTAAGAAGGTCACAGAGCCAAAGGCAATCGCAAACGATAAAATGCTGGCTACTGAATCATTAATAGCCATTCTTTCAAATAACGGATGCAGGATATCCTCAACCGTCGGTTCACCCAGCCAACCTAGCCCTAACGCAGTGACGGTAATTCCGAGCTGGCACGCTGATAAATACTCATCAAGATGGGTGATTACTTTTTTTGCGGAAATCGCCCCTTTTTTACCCTCGGCAATCAATTGGTCAATCCGTGAACTTCTTACTTTTACAATGGCAAACTCCGTCGCCACGAAAAAGGCGGTAAAGGCGATTAAAATCGCAACTAAAACAAGGTTAATTAATATCAATGAATTGCCTTACTGAGTAAGGCGTACACCTCCTAGATGTAAAAAGAAAATTAGTCTTCGTCACCTTGCATGAAAATCATTACATATTTCAAAAGCTCAAGTAATGAAATTAACGCAGCAGCCACATACGTTAATGCTGCGGCATTAAGAACCTTTTTGACACCATGTTCTTCGTCATTGTATAGAATACCTTCAGCAACCATCAGGTTTCTAGCTCTGGAGCTTGCGTTAAACTCAACCGGCAATGTAATGAGCTGGAAGGCAACCGCGACTGAAAAGAATAGAATCCCTAAGCCGATAAGTGAGAAGGCCTGGAACAAAAATCCTCCAATTAAAAGGAAAGGAGCAATCCCAGAGGCAATATTTACAACTGGGAACATCCGGTGTCTCAACATTAACGCTGCATAGCCTTGCTTATGCTGAATAGCATGTCCAATTTCGTGTGAAGCTACTGAGATAGACGAAATAGAACTTCCGTAATAAACAGCTTCAGACAGGCGAACTACTTTATGAATCGGGTCATAGTGGTCGGAAAGCGTGCCGCGAACGACCTGGATTGGAATGTGCGACAATCCATTTTGGTCAAGCAACGTCCGTGCCACCTCTGCACCAGTCCGGCCTGTTCTAGAAGGAACATTCACCCATTTATTAAACGTACCTTTTACTCGAAATTGTGCCCAAATTGAAATTCCAAATGCGATAAAAATCAAAAAGTCCATCGGATGAAAAAACACGTTGAATTCCTCCTAAATTAATAAATATGATGACCGGGCAAGGGGAGAAAACAGATCAATCTCCCTCCCCATACCGGTTTATAAAACACAGTTAAAATCTAATTATACACTTACGATTTATCTTAACAAAAAGTTTCATTTTGTTTTAAATTACCTCTGTTTTACCATCTTCATTCGCAACAACCTCTGCTTCCGGTTTTTCTTTTGAAAGAAACCAGCCGCCCAAAGCAATGCCAACTAGGACAACATAGAAGCTAGCCTTCCAAAGTGTTGAGTGCGAGAACTCCTCGCTCAAGACACCAAGTGCCGGATGTGAAAGAGTGTAAACAGCAAGCTTCACACCAACCCAGCCAACAATCATAAACGCTGCGATCTCAAGACCAGGCCGCTTGTGTAAAAGGTCAACAAACAGGTTGGCTGCAAAACGCATTATGATTAACCCAAGCATTCCGCCAGCAAAGATAACTAAGAACTTACCGCCATCAAGTCCGCCAATATTCGGAAGCGGAGTGTCCGGAAGCATCACTGCCAGAGCAACCGCAGCGAGGATTGAGTCGACCGCAAAGGCGATATCCGCCACTTCAACCTTTAACACCGTTGTCCAGAAGCTTGAACCCTTCTTGGTTGGTTCCACGTTTTCTTCGTTACCTTCAGACGATTTTGATTTAACCAATTTACGAAAAATATGATTCCCTGCCATAAACAGAAGATAAAGGGCGCCGACCGCCTGCAGCTGCCATACATCAACGAGATAAGAAATGACAAACAATGATCCGAAACGGAAAATAAACGCCCCTGCTAGCCCGTAAAATAAAGCCTTTTTTCGTTCCTCTAACGGCAAATGTTTTACCATAATCGCCAACACTAAAGCATTATCCGCTGCGAGTAGACCTTCCAGCACAACCAGGACAAGCAACACCCAGCCGTATTCCAATAATAATGATACATCCATGAGATGATCCTCCTTTAAAAAATAATTTTTAAAGTCATATCCCCAGCGGCAACAAAAAGGCCTCTACCGGAATGGTAAAGGCCTAAAAAACAAAATAAAAAGACCTTTACCGTTGAAAGTAAAGGTCTCGCTAACAACGTCACGTTGCCAATAAAGCCGGAGAAACACGTTCTCGGAATGACGACTTTATTGTCCAGCTACTCCCCTTTAATAAGGAAATATGATATTAATACTAATTTACTGGATGACGTGGAAGTTGTCAATAATAAATTAAGCTACCTTCTCCTCTTTATTATATAGCTCAGAAGTAAGAATACCTAACAAAATATAAAAAATAACCGAAACGCCAATAATCGAGTCATTTACTATTCCTTGAATTAAGTAGGCAAACAAAATAAAGGTTATGGCTACGATTTCTGAGTCTTCATTTAGATTTTTATTTAATACAATCCATTTGACACTTTTCCACAAAGGAATAACTACCATGATTAAAAATATTAATAGTCCAAGTACTCCTGTTCCAAATGCTAAATCGAGATACAATGAATGTGGCTTAGTTGCTACAGCTATTGTACCTACCCCGCTAATCATGTTTATATCGTTTTGCGGAAAGTGATAAGTATATGTGTCCAAACCGTAACCTAAGATTGGTCTTTCATATATAAGCGGAAGGGTTGTTTTCCAAAGATATCCTCGACCTGAACCCCAGGATATACCTGCTTCTGGTAATTGAGGAATAAAATTTTCCACTTGCCGCTTTGGAGATATAACATTAGAACCAGCTTTATTCTGATCTGTACTAGGTTCTGAAGATTTCTCTTTTGCTTTAATATCGCTATTCTGGTTAAAAAAAGGATTTAAACTTTGATAATTTCCAAAAGTTTCATTCCACACTTTTTCATTATGATTATTCATTGGGATAAAAACTATCGTTAGACTAAGAACTAACGAAAATCCTAATAATAGTTCCTTATATTTTTTATTAAAAAATATAAGCACTAAAAAAAGAGGGACTAATAGTAATATTGTAAAAAATCCGCTGTTTGATAGCGATGCCAGTAGAATGGAAAAAGACAAAAATAATAAAATAATATTAATTATTTTTAGCTTAAGATTTTTACATAAAGTAGCTAAAATAAAAAAAGTAATAAATAACATTGCTGAAACACCGCTTAAATAGTTCCCTTGATCAAGAGTCCCCATTAAGTATGAACCTTCTGAAAAAGCAAACTCATCGCCTAGATTCCCAATAATCATATGTAAAACCACTTTATTTTTAAGTAAATTAGTACCATAAAAATTTAGTAATCCTATTATACTGTTTACTATCGTAAAGGGGATTAGGATGTATAAAGTCCATTTTAAATAACTTTTCGGTATCTTAATATTTGAAGCTATGAAAAAAAGAATCGCATAACATAAGTATGTAATGGTTCCTTCATTTCTGTCAAAAATTCCTCTTAAAACCAAAAATTTATGGGTAGCAAACATGGAAGATAATAGAACAACCACAATAAATAAACCAATTAATAAATTAACACTACTCTTTTTAATACTATAATTGAAAACAAAAACTTTAATAATAAAAATGAGTGAAAGAATAATTGTTATGAAGATTAATAATAAATATTTATTATAGGAGAATATTTCAAATTTTTCACCTGTAGAATAACTGGGTATTGCTGTAAAAGAAGGACTAATAAAATCTATAAAACTCCCCCTTAGTATTAAAGGGACTAGCAATAGCGCAACCAATAATCCAAAAAAAATTACCTTATCAACCAGCATTTCATTTTTGTTAAATAGAAAGTTATGTTTCATTTTTTGTTTTGTCTTTATTTCCATGTCTACACCTTTGAGATTATTTATTTTTTTGTTCAATTAATGCATATAATTCAACAAACTCGTTTTTAAATTGCTCCTCATTTCTATAATTTGATATTTTATCTAGCAATAACTTAGCTTTCTCATGCTCATTGTTTAATATTAACGCTCTTGAATATCTTAAATTAAAGTGTGGGTCCAACTGGAAATTGGGATTAATCCCCAAAACCTTTTGGAAATTTGAAACCGCAATATCATATTCCCCCATTGCTACTTGTGCAATTGCCAGGTAAGTAGTTATGTTTTCATCATTTTGATATTTATTAATTAGTTCGTGTAAAAGTGGGATTGCCTTATTGGGTTCTTGATTCCTTATTAATTCTTTAGAATAACTAAATAATTCATAGTCCCTTTCATATTCGTCCTTTTCTGATTCACCAATCCAATATGTTATATTTATACATACAACAATTAAAAGTAACATAATAAGTAAAGCTGTTTTACTATTAAATTGCATGTTCAGTTCTCCCCACCAAAAACAGTTTTTTATACGATTATCGAACTACAAAATAACAATAGTTAATATTTTTATTATTAATAAAATTATATCAATATTATTAAAATAATTTAATTTTCCCAAATGACATATGGTGAACAATTTTTGACAATAAATAAGAAAAATCCCCAAATAAGCCCTTTTGGGGAAAAATGTTAAATTATTTTTAATGATGGGATCTTTTTACAAAAAACAGGAGATATTCGTGAATTGATTAAATTACACAAATTTCTCCTGTTTTATTCTTTAAATTAATAATTGTTTTTTTAAAGCTATTGTGTTGTTGGATTCTTTCTTGGTGCATGTGCAGCACTTAATGCTTTATTTTCGCCATATCCATGACAGGTTGAACATGCTCGTTGGTCTGTTGTGTTATGTCCATCGGACTTTGTAACGTCTAGTTGTTTAACCGTAATTCCGTATAGGGACGTTGATCCGTTATGGCATTTTGTACAGAAGCTTCGTTCCTTAGAAGCATCCCATTCCCCGGACTCCGCTATGAAGTCTGCTCCAATGTTCTCATGACCAATTCTCGTTTTCAAATTCATAATATTACTTGAACCATGAGTATCATGACATTCAGCACAAGGAATATGTCCAGCAAGTGGACTGCCGTCCTGTGCTTTAATAATATGGCCAGAAAAGTTTTTCTCTTCGACAGTAATTTCTCTATTGGAGAAAGAACCACTACCATTGGTAATCTCATATTGTTTCTTCAATTCTTCAGTCAAATTCGAATAAAAATCAGAAATAACAGGAATACTCGCATATTTTTGACGGAAGTTTTGATTATGACAGCGTAGACAAAGTTCAAAGTCTTCCAGTATTCCAGATGCTGAGTTCCACTTTTTATATTCAAAAAGGCGATATTCAACTGCTGGATGAGCAATCTTCTCAGCGCTATCCGACTCATGACAAGACTCACACAGTTGTTCTTTGCTACTAATTTTCCCAACAGGTTTGTCCTCATTCACTGGATCAGATGGTAAATGTGTATAAACGATTTGATCCTGTGTAAAATTTGGATTCTTCTCTGACCAATCCAAGTGTGGATTGTGACAGCTGGAGCAAGAACTACCATTTGGCTTCCCATCTAAACTTACAGCGGCATCATGTTTATGGGTTTTATCCGTATTTGATGGTTTTGGAGCAACCGTTCCATCATGACAGGCCATGCAGTAATTATCAACTGAGAAGGTTTCACCTACTTGAATTGTTTTACTGTCTAATAAATTAGGATTGGCAGCTGCATGTGTAGAATGACAATTGCCACATATATTGACATTATTATTATAATACTCGTGCGGATTCTCATGTTCTACTGTTGTAGATACTTCGGTTATAAATGACCAAAATCGCGGGCGTCCCATATTCCCAGCCGCATCAACTAAACCTGCCGAATTTACTAATACATTATACTTTTTCCCAGCAGTAAGTGGTTCCATAGGAGTAAAGGTAACTTCCTTGGTTATTGGGTCAAACGAATTTACCCCAGGAATTGAGGTTCCGTTTTGAGAAAGAGTGATGCTGTTTTCAATCGCTTGCAAATCTAAAAGTGTTGCATCAGAAATCTTTATCTTTATGGTCGTATCTAATGAAACTTGAGTCATATCATGTTTAGGAAATACATCGGGTAATACAATTGGACGGGTTTTGTCCAAAATATATGAGACTTCACTTACACTGCCTTCATTACCGGCACGATCAATCGCTTTTGCAAAGATTGTATGATTTCCATTTGCTAAAGTATCAGCATTATAAGTCCATACGCCTTCAACATCTGCAGCAGTCTCAACCCAGGTACCATTTACTTGTCCGTTTTCACCCATGATACAATCGATACAGAGCTTTACAGTTGATCGTGACTCTGTGGTACCTTCGATAGATGAAGTATTAACATATGCCCCACTAGTAGGTTTTACGAATGTAATGGTTGGAGAAGTAAAATCTGTCGTAATTGAAATTGTTTCAGACGTATCTGTATTACCAGAAGAATCAGAAGCTTCAGCGTGTAAACTATGAGAGCCTTCTTCTGTTAATTCCACCATTATACTCCATGTCCCATTAATGATCTCCGTTGTTGTACCAATTTGTTGTGTTCCTTCGTATAGGATAACGGAAGCATCTGCTTGAAAATTCTCAACTGTCCCAGAAACAGTAATAGGAGATTGATTATAGTATACTCCGGTTGCAGGAGAAGTGATTGAAACAATCGGTCCATTTTCTATAGCTACAACTGTAGCTAGATTAATGAATAGGTTTAATCCAAACAATTGGATAACTAAAACTAGAACAATTAAAACCTGTAGTTTATTCAGGAGTCCACTTTTTTTCATTTTGTCCCCCTCGTTTCTGCTATATCTGTTTCACTATTACTATTTTAATTGTTTATAGGTGAAGGTACTAGTTATTAAGAGTAATATTCAATAAATATTCATTTATATATAGTAAAAATAATATAAAATTCCATTCAATAAAATTGAGACACCAAAGTTAACACTGAGATTTGACAATCTTGCGAACTAACATTTGACAAATGTGTGAACGTGAACTAAAATACATCAGTATAAGTGTATCAATAAAAAAATAAGGTGCTATGCCGAAGCATAACACCTTATTCCATACATTTTTTCTCTTGAGCTAATAATTAGTTGCAGCTAATTGTTAGCTTATTTTATTAATAGCCAGTAGGCATTCCAACTGGGTGATCAGCATTACGCTCTGCGTTCTTAATAGTTTCAGCGTGTGAGCTGTTGTGACATGCCCAACATACTGACATGTTAGTGAACTTCTTAAGAGCTGAAGAAGCGTTGTTGTCTTGCATGTAAGCTAAAGCTCCTGCTTCATCACCTTCGTATGTTCCACCAACCTCAGCAACTAAGTCTTTAATTGTACGTCCAAGCGCATCTTTCATGATGTAAGCGTCAGTACCGTGACCATAGTGACAGCGTACGCAAGTGTAAGAGTCGCTGTTTGTGCTGTGACGGTAGGCAGCAGTTTCGTCACCGAAGTGAGATCCACCACTAGAGCTGTTTGCTACTAGGTAGTCAGTATGACAAGCAGCACAGAATTGAGACATTTTTACCCCAACGTTTTTAACAACGTTTGAAGCATCTACAGTGTAACCAAGGTCTTTTAATTCTTGAGCAGTTTTACCGCCGAATTTTGCAATATCAGCACCAGACCAGTATGCACTTTGAATAGTTTCGTAGCCTTCTTTAGCCATTTGAACTACTACAGGACGAGCGATGAAACCTTCATCAGCAAGTTTAAGTTTATCAGCACCAGTTTGGTTTACCGAGTAAACTTCAGCATGCTCGAAATCGAAGTAAACGTTTTTGTTGTAAGAAGAAATACCAGTACTTCCATCCATTAAACGTGTCCAATATTTCGTTTCATCTGTACGATTATCATAACCATATAACCATGGAGCAGTAGTTTTTACATAAGTTGCACCACTCTTGTTGTATTGGGCAATAGTTACTTTACCATGACCATCAACAGGAGCTTCTTCAGTACGTAATAATACTACAGCAGCTGTTTGTCCACTTAAATCATCCACTACTGGAATATTTACTAATTGGTTACCACCTGAAGCAACTGGCATTGCACCAATTCCGTTTGGATTGTATTGTAATAAACGGTCAGAGTAAGATCCGTGTGGAGCGTGACAGCTAGCACAGTTGAAGCTTTCTCCCCACATAGTTCCTCTTACTTTGTCATCAGATGTATCAGCATCTGTTAAGTCAGCAGGATTTCCACCAGGAGCTGCTTTGATTTGAACAGAGTCGTTTGCCATGTGCACTGAAGAACCGTGAGTACCACCGAATGTACCTGCACCACTCATTGTTACAGCAGTATCAGCAGTAACTGAACCATCAGAGAATACGTTTAAGAAACCTAAAGTACCATCATGACAAGCAGTACAAGTGTTGTATACGCCATCAGCGAATAATAATTGGTCGCCTTTTGCAGTATGTGTTTGGTGACAGCTAGCACAAGAGTTTGTGTTGTTTTGGTAAGAAGTGTGAGTATTGTGACCAGCTAAATTTTTTCTTACAGTAGCAGATGTAGAACCGTCATTTACGTCCACACCTTCAGCCGTTTTGTTTGCGTTTTGGATGATCGGATCTGCTCCACCTTCATTTGCAGTACCTGGAGTCAGGTTTTCTGCAGCTGCAGCTGTTGCGAACAAGGCAATCATCATGACTGCAAAAAGTAAGCTTAAGCCAAACTTTTTCATGTTTAAGAACCTCCCTATGATTCTTTCGTTTCTCTTTTTCTCTCTTTTTTGTCTCTAGCACTCTATGAAATTACAGTTTGCGTGCCTCTGTTACTATATCACCCCCTTTCAGGATAGAGAGTTTACATATTTGAAAAACCTCTTAGTTGAATGCTTGTACTCTTAAGTTAACGGTATCGGTAATGTAAACAGTATCCTCTTGGTCAACATACAGACCATTTGGTAAATAAAATTGACCATTAGAATCTCCCATTCCGCCAAACTCAAATACTTTTTCCCCATTTTTATCAAAACCATATACTAAATGGGTTAAGTTACTTACGATGTACATAATGCCTCGGCTATCAATATCAATCCCGCGCGGATTAACCAGAATGGATTCACCTTTACCGTCCTTAGAACCATTGATGATTTTTACAAATTTACCGTTTTTGTCGAAAATTTGTACACGTTGGTTTCCTGTATCTACGACATAAATATTGCCATCTTCATCTGCTGTAACTGCATTCGGTGCATTAAACTCGCCATTTTTTTTGCCAGGTTTTCCAATTTCTAAAAGCAATTTGCCATCCATATTAAAAACAAATACTTTGTTGGCTGAAATATCTGTAACATACACTTTTTTATCGATGATTCTTAAAGCCGCTGGAGCAGTGATTTTTTTCGCTTTTTCAGCAAAGTTTGCGATAAACTTACCCTTTGCATCATGAATGGAGATTTTCCCATTATACAAATCTGCAACGAATACTCGTCCTTTATCATCAACCGAAATACCGTATGGGAACTTAAATTCCCCTTCTCCTTCTTTTCCACCAAAGCTGAATAGCGGAGAACCTGCTACATCAAATACCTGAACTCGTTTATTATTTGTATCTGTTACATATTTGTAAGAGCTTGTTGTTGCGATATCCATCGGCTTAGAAAGTGTATTATTGAAATCTCCAATAATGTTATAGCTGAACGATGGTGCCCCATTTGGATCAATTACATCGATTAACCCAGTCTTTAGATTTGACGTTTGATTTATAAACATAAAGATAAATACAGCTGCTGTTGCCAAGAAAATAACTGCCATCCCAGTATATACATTCCGTCTTTTCATTATTTTCCACCTTCAGTCTCTTTATCTTTGTCGGTCTGTTTATCTGCAGCCGTATCTTTATCCTTAAGTCGATCTAAGGCATTCACTGCATCCTCAAACAGCGGATCATAGCCAAGTGCTTCCTTATAAACAGCGATTGCATTTTCATAATCCTTTTTAGCTTCATAGACCATACCAATTTGATAGATAATATCCGCATTCGTACGACTTAATTTATTTGCCGTTTCCAATGAATTCAGTGCTTCATCATACATCTCCATTTCTCGATAGGTAATACCTAATTGAAGATGGCCTTTAAAATCTCTAGGGGCAATTTTTACCGCTTTCCCGAACGCTTTTAGTGCATCATTGTAGTTTTCTTCATCAAGAAAAACTAGTCCCATATTATAATGAGCATCATAGTAGTTTTTATCCTGTTCTAAAACAGTATCAAACTCTTTAATTGCCTTTTCGTTTTCACCTTTAAGGTAATAGGTGTAACCCAGAACAATTCGGTTTTCCATATTAGAAGGGTCTTTGCGAACTTCTTCTTGATAATGTTTAAGCTGTTCGTTTACCCGCTTCATATCTAAATTATTCCAGAAATAAAGTTTCCCTGCTGCATAACCGGCACCTATAGAAACTACAAGCGTTAGGAATAAGAGAAGAATCCCTGTTTTTTTCGTAAATGTTTTTGGTGCTTTTTTTGTTGTTTTTCCCTCAACATTTTGAGGCTGCTTTTCTGTTGCTTCCATACAAATTCCCCTCTCGGAATCTATTGATTAGCCTTAGTACTACTGCTTGTTCGATGACAGTTCATACACTTTTTTTCATTATGGCATCTGTTACAGGACTTATCATATTTTTGATTTTCAGCAACCTCAATTGGGTGGCTGTTTCTCCATGGTCGGTTATGTGAGCTTGGATGACATGAAGAACATTGAACGCTTGTAACAGGATGACTCTCCTTATTACCGGCCAATATCCGGTTATCATGACAAGTCATACATGTATCTGTACTTTTAGAAAGACTCCCATGTATTGACATAAAGTGTGATTGTTTATGACTGGCTGGTCTTTCCTTGTGACAATCCCTACAGAACGTATTCGTTTTAGCATAGGTTTGCACTGTAACTTGCGGCACTGCTTTATCTTTATCCAACAAGCGTTGATAGGTTGGAGTTTCCTTGAATAAATCATATTTTGAGGTTGACATATAGGAATGACATTTTTCACATTTTTGAAGTTCTTCAGCTTGGATGTCCTTCCCGTGTCCACCGGCTTTAAACTGTTCTGTTTTATGATTATCCGGAACCATCGTTGATTCGTGACAGGCAGTACACTCTAGCGGTGCCTTTTGCAATTCGTGGCATTCCATACATGTGTCCATTTGTGGACTCGTGAATTTCTTGTCACTCATTAACGATGCCCCAAGCTTTTCATTCCATTTGCCATAATCACTTTTATAGGTTACTTTCCGATCAGAAATTTCACCATGAGCTGTACCGCTGTGACACTGAACGCACTCGATTCCCTCTTCTTTATGTTTCGTGTGCGGAATAATTAAATCACCGGATACTGAGAAGTTACGAGTTTTGATATTGTGACACCTTTCACAAGCTTCATCCGGAATCAAGTTAGGCATTTTAATAGGAGCTTGGTATTTGTCTGTTGTTTTCATATATACTTCGACTAGGCCGTTTGCTTTCGCTTTTGCAAAATTCTCTGCGCCTGGCTGAATATGACAGCTGACGCAATCGACTTCACTATGAGTGGAAGCCTTCCAGGTATAGTATTGTGGCTTCATCTCGTGGCACGAGGAGCAGAATTTCGAACTTGAAGTCGATTCTACTCCTACGAATCCGAGACCAAAAAAGACAAGGAGAAATATAAACGTTAAGGTTAGTCCCTTAATGATTTTTAACTTATTACTGGATGGGGGAGGGGTTGGTTGTTCATTATGCTGTTCTTCCATTGTTTACCCTCCTTCTAGACTGTTAATCTTTAAAGCTTTTCACTTTTAAATCCTGTTCTGTGACAGAATTGGCAATACACATCTGTTGGTGCTTTAATATCAGTTGATGCTTCATTTGGCTTTTCTTTATCGTGACATACATAGCAATTAGACTTTGCTTCATTTGTTTGTGCTTGTGAAGCATGTGCAGTTAACCAAGTGTCACTGTCGACGTGTCCAGGAGGACGGTTAGCGTGACATGTGCTACAGAAATGATTTTGACGAGACTCATTTTTTACAACAAGGATATTCTTTGTATATTTCTCTTTGTCTGTGCTACCTTTTAGCAATTGTTGAATATCTTGCTTTGCGAATATTTTAATCCACTTAGAATCTTGGTGACAGTCGATACATTCATCGAGTCTGTCTAATGCGTCACCACCGTGACTTTGATTCCAAGCTACGTTATCGTGGTTCTTCGGTGTATTAATTTCAATGTGACAAGTGAAACATTCCATTGAAAGCTTCACGTCTTGTTTCTGTTTACCAACTGCTTGCAGAATGATATCCTGCGTTTTCTGATGGCTTACTTTTTCAGCTTCTGCAGCACTCACTTCAGTAGCTTCAGCATCATGGTTTTCTTCTTTAGAACTTTCTTTTTCTTCATGCTCTTTACCGTGAGTGCTTTCAGGTAAGCTGTAGGCAATATCTTTCCAAGGTTTTTTGCCTTGGTTCACTTGATCGTGACAGTCAATACAAGTTCCCATGTTAGGGCGCATATATTGTTCACCCATTAATTTTTCAGCATTTTCTGGAGTCCAGTAATCTAAGTTTTCTTGAGTATTTAGACCACGTTCAACCGCTTTAGCGTGAACTACACCACTATGACAAGTGATACATGGAATGCCTTCTTCAATATGGCCCTTATGATTTACTTTCAGGTCCCCAGTTGCTGTTACTAAACGGTTTTGCGAGTGACACTGTACACAGTTAACATCCTCGACTGCATCCGTCTGTGCTATTGGATCAGGCGGACCAACAATGTGGTAGTAAACTTCTTTTAATGCATAAACTTTGTGAACCATGGTATTAACCATACCTGGGTTGACGTGACACTGAACACACGAGATTTCACTGTGAGCACTGGCTTGGAAAGTAACGTGTTCCGGAGCCATCTCATGACAGGTTTTACAGAATGTTGGAGTTGAGGTAGCTGCAACAGCTCCGTACATAACTCCCAATAATGCAATAAATGCAAATAATGATACAAATAGCGCCTTCCAGCGGTTAACAGGATTCTTCCAATCTATACTACGGAACTTCCTCCATAGTCTTCGGACCAGACCGGGTTTCTTTTCCCCTGAATTCTCGTCTTGGGTCTTTTTCTTTCTCCCAAAGGCCACTGATGTTCACCCTTTCTGTTGTAAATAATATCTAGTTATTTTTCTATGTTTTTTACCTCTCTAAAGTTAGTATCTTACTTTGTAAGGGTTTTTTCCAATGGACAATTTGTGAAAAAAGACGCATTACTTTTTATTCAGTTTTTTTACACAATCTAGAAAAAATCGGAAATTAAATATTTAAATAATTAAAATTGAAAACGCTTAAAAAGGCAAGAAAAACAACACAACAACAGTGTTAAATATTCTCCTAAAAAATTATTTCACTAACAAAATCATACTCAAAATTCCCTCACAAAAATCACATAAAAGTGACAGAATGGAAACAATTGTGTCTACTCTATGTGAACAAATAAAGAATTGAAATAGTGGTAAATCAATTTTTACCTATAAATAGAGTAAATACGAAGTATTGCTGAATTTTATGTATAATTATCAGGTTAACTTATTTAGAAATAATAAAAGAGCACGACGAAGGTGAGATTATCACTTCCGTCGTGCTCACTATTAATTTGCACTTATCCTATTCTTCAAATTCCTTTTAATAAATTCGTCAGGAATAAAATAGAATCTAAATACTAGATAGATTTTCACAAACTTCTTGTCAATAAGATAAATTGTGTTTTTTTTATGAAGACACCGTTTCTTTTTAAATAGATTTTGTTTATCTCTTGATTCCTTATTCAATACCTGAAATAGGCTCGTCTTTAAAGCCATTTTGATGACAGAATTGACAGTATACGTCTGAAGGTGCTGTTAGCCCCTTTATTGGATCAGGCTTATAGAAATCATGGCAAGCATAGCATCCTTCACGGGATTCTTTTGAATCTCCACCAAAGCGGTGTGTATCTGTCAGCCAAGTGTATCGGTCTAGGTGATCCTCAGGTCTAGTCACTTGATGACAGGTGAAACAGAAGTTGTTAGTCCGCGATAATTCTTTTACAGTCATTTGTTTTTGGGCGATTAATTCTTTCTCTTTAGTTCCGGAAAGTAAATCTCGTATATCCTGCTTTTCAAACTTTTTCACCCATTTAGAATCCTGGTGGCAATCTAAACATTCTTCCAAATCATCTAAAGCAAAATTCCCATGTTGCTTCCCCCATAATTTTTCATCGTGATTCTTAGGTGTATTAATCTTTTGGTGACAGACAAAGCAATCCATCGAGATCTTCACACCATCCTTTTGGTGACCTAAAGCCTGAAGGATAATCTTTTGTGTGTTTTCGGGAACATCTCGTTCTAAAACCCCCGCTTCCATTTCAGGGGTTGGCTTAAATACGTAAGTACTTTCCTTCTTCTTTTGTTCCTCAGGTTTTTCCGGCAAACTATAAGCTATATCCTTCCAAGGTTTCTTCCCTTGATTGACTTGGTCATGACAATCAATGCATGTTCCCATGTTTGGTCTGACATATTCTTCATCTATTAACTTTTTGGCGTTTGACATCTTCCAGTAATCATATGTGTTGGATCCATTAATACCACGCTCAACGATTTTCGCGTGGGCGACCCCGCTATGGCAGGTAATACAAGGAATGCCCTCCTCGATATGACCCTCGTGATTAACAATTAAATCACCATTAGCGGAAATTAAGCGATTCTTTGAATGACAGTGCTTACAATTTTCATCAGAAACAGCTACGGTTTGAATGATTGGGTCCGGCGGTCCGACAATATGATAGTAAACTTCTTTTAGTGATTCCACTTTATGTATGACTAAATTTGCAGCACCAGGTTCGATGTGACACTCGGTACATTTTATTTGATTATGTGCGCTCGCTTGAAAGGTTACATGCTCCGCAGCCATTTCATGACAAGTCGCGCAAAAGGATGGAGTTGAGGTATAGGAAATCGCTCCGTAAAGAATCCCTAGCAAGGCCATAAAAGTAGTTAACAAAGCAACAATTACTTTCCAGCGGTTCAGGCTTTTCTTTTTTTCTCTACTATTTTCTGTTCCCCCATGATCTTCAGTCGAATCGACAGGGGTTTGGTTTGGCTCGTTATTCTCCTTATTTCTCCAAAAAGCCATAGCATTCCCCCCTTAATAATAATATTTTACCAAATCTAGTACTCTCCAAAAACACATTTTAGTAAAATAGTACCATAAAAAAGAGTTGGTAGACTTTCTTTTTTAAAAGAATTATAAAATTATATAAAACGCTTTTTTACAGTGTTAATAGGGGATGTTAGTTATATTGGGTTGCTGCAAAAGCAAAAGCTTTTGAAGGAATTTAAATAAAAAAGGAGACACAAATTAACAAAGTGTCTTCTTTACATGGACAATAAATATTTTTTTATGAGAAGGTTTTTCTGAAAAGAATCACTTTCCTATGGCTGCACTGCAACCGAACCATATTCGTAGTAGCTAGTATTCACAAAAATTTTATCGTCATGATGACAACCCCAGCATACAGACATGTTGGTGTATCGTTTTAATGCAGATGAAGGATTTCTATCTAACATATAATCTCTCGCTAACGCAGTCCGTACTGGCTGGTTTTTAATATCTGGGAAGTACGTTGGATCTGAAACAATTTCGTTTACGGTTTTACCGTTTGCATCTCTCATTAAACTAACATCTGTTCCATGTGCATAGTGGCAGCGCACACAGGTAAATCGGTCAGAAATGGTTGTGTGTCGATACGCGTGGCTAAATATTCCCGTTAATGAACCTGATTTAGCTAGATAATCTGTGTGGCATGTAGAACAGAAAGCGGACATCGCTTTGCCCCGACCATCGTTAGCGGTCCAAAGAGTTGAAATATTTGTCGCTGTCTCATGAAATGCTGAGTATTTAGGTTCCGTACTTGGTTCAACGTCAAGCTTAACTACATAGGCACGTGAAATGTTTGCGATTGAAATATTTGCTGGAAACAGTGTGTCTGCAAGATTTGCCTTAGCTGCAATAAAGCCATTTCCTAGAATGACCCCTTCTTTAAGCATGCCGGCATGAAGTAATGGAGGGGAATCAGTAGATTCATAGAATGCAGTCCAATAAACTTTATTAGCTTGTCCAGATGACCAGTCGAATCCAGTTAACCAAGGATCTTTTTCTGCAACATATGTTGAGCCGTCCTTCTTATAAAGCTGAATGACCACATCTCCTTTGACCAACCCCTTTTTCACATACTCTGGTCCAACAGAAGCATTGGGATAGGATATAGATGGATCACTTATTAAGGTAGATTTTAATAAAACATAACTGGCGGTAGAACCGACCAAAGTATTTACTATCGGGACTCCTATTAGTCTTTTCCCACCTTTGTCAGCCGTTACGTTCCCCATGTTGTTTGGATTTGCTGTTAATAAACGGTCAGAGTAGGAACCATGAGGGTTATGACAGCTGCCGCAAGAAAAATCGGCCGTCCAGTTTTCTTCTACACTTTCGCTGTTTCCGCCAGGAGCCGCTTTGTCTTTTAAGGCAGAATTTACATTGTGAATGGACATATTCCCAGAATAAGAGCCGCCGAAACTCCCGGAAGAATCATTTCCAATAAACACATCATAGATTCCTAAGGAACCATCGTGACAGGCTGTACAAGTTGGATACACCCCATTGGAGTAAAAGTGGTTGCTCCAAACAGTTGTGATGGGTTCATGGCAGCTCCTGCATGAGTTGGTATTGTTTTGAAATTCAATGTGAACTTGATCTGAAACATCCTGTGTGGCCGTTTTATTTATTTGCTGTGTAACCTTAGTTTGCTTAACTACAACTTGGATGGTTGGTGAAATAACCTTTGAAACGACAAAAAGCAATAATACTAATAAAATTAACAGGATAAATGAAAATCTAAATTTAAAGTTCCTCATTTCCAAAAGCCCCCCCTTCTCATACTCTCTATTCGTTTAAGAGATTTTGAGATGACAAAAAAGGGGTACAACTATGAATATCTAAGTTGTACCCCTTCAGTAAAGCGGTTTGGATATTATGATTTATAGTTTAAAGCTTTTCACCCTTAAATCCAGTACGGTGACAGAACTGACAGTAAACGTCTGTCGGTGCTTTAATATCTGTCGCATTTTCATCTGGTTTTTCTCGATCATGACAGACATAACAGTTTGCCTTTTCTTCGTTAGTTTGTGCCTTTGGTGCATGGGCAGTTAACCATGTGTCACTGTCGACATGTCCTGGAGGACGGTTGGCGTGACAGGTGCTGCAGAAATGATTTTGACGAGATTGATCTTTTACCTGAATCATATTCGCAGTATATTTTTCTTTATCAGTGCTAGTTTTAAGTAGCTGTTCGATATCTTGCTTTTCAAAATGCTTGATCCATTTTTCATCCTGATGACAATTCATACATTTATCAAGTTCTTGGAAAGCGTAGCCACCATGATTTTGATTCCATTCGGCAATATCATGGTTTTGTGGTGTGTTAATTTCTTGGTGACAGGTAAAGCATTCCATTGATAGCTTAACATCTGTTTTTTGCTTACCAATAGCCTGTAAGATGATTTCCTGGGTAGCTTCTTTGCTCTTTTGCTCTTCTTCTGAGGCGCTAAGTGTTGCAGCTTCCGCTTCATTGCCCTCTTTCTTATCGCCGTGCCCTTCAGCATGAGGATTTTCAGGAATCTGGTATGAATAGTCCTTCCACGGTTTCTTGCCTTGGTTTACTTGGTCATGACAATCGATACATGTTCCCATATTTGGATTCATATATTTTGAACTCATCAATTTATCTGAGTTTTCCATTGTCCACTTATCATACGTTTCGGAACCGTTAATGCCACGCTCAACCACTTTCGCATGGGCAACCCCGCTATGACAGACAACACATGGAATACCTTCTTTAATATGACCCTCGTGATTAACGATGAGGTCACCGGTCGCTGTTACGAGACGGTTTTTCGAATGACACTGTTCACAGTTTTCATCCAAAACAGCAACGGTCTGAACGATCGGATCAGGAACACCAGTAATATGGTAGTAAACTTCTTTTAAAGAGCCAATTTTATGTAAAACCATTTCGACATTTCCGGGTGCAATATGACATTGCACGCAAGTGATTTGATTATGTGCACTTTTTTCAAACGTTACATGCTCCGGCGCCATCTCATGACAGGCCTTACAGAAAGATGGACTATTGGTAAAGGCAATTGCCCCGCCGACAAATCCAAGCCCGCCAATACAGACAATCAAAAGAACGAATAATAATTTCCAACGGTTAACTGGATTCTTCCAATCAACTGCTCTAAGCTTTCGCCACTGCCTCCGTATAAATCCTACTTTTTTAGCTTCTGGATTTTCATCCGGCGGCCCTTTCTTTCTCCTATTCCAAAAAGCCATTTTAATCACCCCTCTATATTTCTCTCTTTATAATGAAAAAATAAGACATTCTACCTATAGTATCTTACAAGATATGGCACTTCTTCTAATGGACATTTTGTGAATAATTTATCAATTCTGACTATTAAACTATTTACACTTTATAAAAAGTAAATAACTGGATATATGTGTAAAACTCAATATATAAGAGAATTGTGAATAGAAATTGAAACTTTTTACAGAACTCAAACGTATTAACGTATTCTTAACATTTGATTTTCTCCTTAAGTTGTCACCCTATATCGGAAGTGATAATATTAGTAAGAAATTAATCGAATTATTTCGAAAGGATTTGGCTTGAATAAAGCGAAATCCTACATAAATAACTGTACATTCCCAATCCAATAAAGGAGCGTTTTTGCATGCTTGGTATTTTAAATAAAGTGTTTGATCAAAATAAGCGCGACTTGAAACGTCTTACGAAAAAGGCGGACCAAATTGAAGCTCTGGCAGCTGAAACTGAAAAGCTGTCTGACGACCAACTTCGTGAGAAAACAGCGGAGTTTAAAGAACGTTATCAAAACGGTGAATCACTCGACGACCTTCTAGTCGAAGCATTTGCGGTTGTCCGCGAGGGTGCGCGCCGTGTATTAGGTTTATATCCTTATCCTGTTCAGCTGATGGGGGGCGTTGCTCTTCATGAAGGGAACATCTCTGAGATGAAAACAGGGGAAGGTAAAACGTTAACATCAACAATGCCCGTTTATTTGAATGCTCTTTCTGGAAAAGGCGTTCACGTTGTAACGGTCAACGAATATTTGGCAAGCCGTGACGCCAATGAAATGGGTCAGCTTTACGAATTCCTTGGCCTAAGCGTGGGTCTTAATCTAAATGGTATGTCTAGGGAAGAAAAGCAGGAAGCATATGCTGCTGATATCACGTATGGAACGAACAATGAATACGGTTTTGACTATTTGCGCGACAACATGGTTCTTTACAAAGAGCAAAAGGTTCAGCGTCCGCTTAACTATGCGGTCATTGACGAGGTTGACTCCATCCTAATTGATGAAGCCCGGACGCCGTTGATCATTTCCGGTTCTGCGCAAAAGTCAGCAGCCTTATATATTCAAGCCAATGCCTTTGTCCGTACGTTAAAAAATGAAGCTGATTATACGTACGATGTAAAAACAAAGGGCGTTATGCTGACAGAAGAAGGGATCACCAAGGCTGAAAAAGCGTTTGGAATCGATAACCTGTTTGATTACTCGCACGTGACCTTGAACCATCATATTAATCAAGCGCTGAAAGCCAATGTGAGTATGCATCTTGATGTAGACTATGTTGTGCAAGAGGGCGAAATTATTATCGTTGACCAATTCACGGGCCGTTTGATGAAGGGCCGCCGCTATAGCGAAGGACTTCATCAGGCGATCGAAGCTAAAGAAGGTCTTGAAATTCAAAACGAAAGCATGACCTTGGCGACGATTACGTTCCAGAACTACTTCCGGATGTACGAAAAGCTGGCCGGGATGACCGGTACAGCGAAGACTGAGGAAGAAGAATTCCGGAATATCTATAATATGAACGTTGTCGTCATTCCAACGAACAGACCGATCGTTCGTGATGACCGTCCAGATTTAATTTACGCCTCAATGGATGGAAAATTCCGTGCCGTTGTCGAGGATATCGTGGATCGCCATAAAAAAGGGCAGCCTGTGCTCGTTGGTACGGTGGCGATCGAAACGTCTGAATTAATTTCTAATATGTTAGTGAAAAAAGGAATTAAGCATAACGTCTTGAACGCGAAAAACCATTTCCGTGAAGCGGAAATTATCGTCGAAGCAGGTCAAAAAGGTGCTGTTACGATCGCGACAAACATGGCCGGTCGTGGTACGGACATTAAGCTTGGTGAAGGTGTAATCGAACTTGGCGGTCTTGCCGTTGTTGGTACTGAGCGCCATGAATCGCGCCGGATTGATAATCAGCTCCGTGGACGTTCCGGTCGTCAAGGGGATCCTGGGGTTACTCAGTTCTACCTATCAATGGAAGATGAATTAATGCGCCGTTTCGGCTCTGATAATATGAAATCAATGATGGAGCGACTTGGAATGGATGATTCCCAGCCAATCCAAAGTAAAATGGTTTCGCGTGCGGTTGAATCTGCACAAAAACGTGTTGAGGGCAATAACTTCGATGCTCGTAAGCAGCTCCTTCAATACGACGATGTATTGCGCCAGCAGCGTGAAATTATCTACAAGCAACGGAATGACGTGCTCGAGTCCGAGAATCTTCGCGATATCGTTCAAAACATGATCATTGCTTCGATTTCCCGCAATGTCGATGCTCATACTCCGGAATCAGAGGACGAGGAAGCATGGAACCTGCAAGGAATCGTCGACTATGTCCATGCCAACCTGCTTCGTGAGGGCGACATCGTCTTAGCTGATTTACAAGGTAAAGACCCTGAAGAAATGAAGGATCTTATTTTTGAAAAAGTAAAACAGCGTTACGCTGAAAAAGAAGAGCAGCTTTCCGAAGAGCAAATGCGTGAATTTGAGAAGGTTATCGTGCTTCGTGCGGTTGACTCAAAATGGATGGACCACATCGACGCGATGGATCAGCTTCGTCAAGGGATTCACCTGCGCGCTTACGGTCAAATCAACCCGCTTCAGGAATACCAAAAAGAAGGCTTCTCAATGTTCGAAGCGATGGTTGAATCGATCGAAGAAGAAGCAGCTATGTATATCATGAAAGCGGAAATTCGCAATAACTTGCAGCGTCAAGAGGTAGCTCAAGGCCATGCCGTCAATCCGAAGGAAGACGGCGGCGAGGTGAAGAAGAAGCCGGTTGTGAAGAAGAAGGATATCGGCCGGAATGATCCTTGTTATTGTGGTAGTGGGAAGAAGTATAAGAATTGTCACGGCAAGTTTGAGTAAGCGCGGGCGTGACGTTTTCGGGTTAAGCTCGGGTGGTTCTGTTGGCGTGGAGCTTCGCAGGGGTAACTGACTGGAAGCGTAATGCTTGGTGGCGAAAAAATTTACGGAATGACCGTGAAACATAAGCTTTATTTTTCATAAAATGAAAGAGGGCCGGCCGAGAAGCCGACTCTCTTTTGCCTGTTTTGGCGGGAGAAGGTATAATAGGATAGAACTTTTATTCGAGGTGACGAGGGATGGAATTAGCGGATATTCGCAATGAGTTGGAGAAAACAGCTAAGAAATTAGCGGGCTTTAGGGGGTCTCTTTGACCTGGAGAATAAGGAGGCGCGGATTGCTGAGCTGGATGATGTGATGCTGCAGCCGGATTTTTGGGATGACCAGAATAAGGCGCAGGCGGTAATCAGCGAGTCGAATGCGTTGAAGGATCAGGTGCATGTGTTTCATGATATGAATGAGGCGTATGAGAATCTTGAGATTTCGTATGAGTTGATTAAGGAAGAGCCGGATGCGGAGCTGCACGCGGAGTTAGAGACGGAATTGACGGCTTTGACGGAGCGGTTGGAGCAGTTTGAGCTCGAGCTTCTGTTGAGTGAGCCTTATGATAAAAATAATGCTATTTTGGAGCTTCATCCTGGTGCGGGTGGAACGGAGTCGCAGGATTGGGGCTCGATGTTGCTGCGGATGTATACGCGCTGGGCGGAGAAGCAGGGTTTCAAGGTGGAGACGCTTGATTATTTGCCTGGTGATGAGGCTGGTATTAAGAGTGTGACGTTGGCGATTAAGGGGCACAATGCTTACGGTTATTTGAAGGCGGAGAAAGGTGTGCATCGTTTGGTGCGGATTTCGCCGTTTGATGCGTCGGGTCGCCGCCATACTTCGTTTGTGTCTTGTGATATAATGCCGGAGCTGAATGAAGAGATTGAGATTGAGATTCGGTCTGAGGATTTGAAGATTGATACGTATCGTTCGACTGGTGCCGGTGGTCAGCATATTAATACGACGGATTCTGCGGTGCGGATTACGCATTTACCTAGTGGCGTTGTGGTTGCTTGTCAAAATGAGCGTTCGCAGATTAAGAACCGTGAGGCTGCGATGAAGATGTTGAAGGCGAAGCTCTATCAGAAGAAGATTGAGGAGCAGGAGCAGCAGCTTGCGGAGATTCGCGGTGAGCAGAAGGAGATTGGCTGGGGCAGTCAGATTCGTTCGTATGTGTTCCATCCTTATTCGATGGTGAAGGATCACCGTACGGGTACGGAGAGTGGGAACGTGCAGGCGGTTATGGATGGCGATATTGGGCAGTTTATTGATGCTTATTTGCGGTCGCGGTTGAGTTAGGTTTTTTGTAGTGCAGGGTTTTGCGGTTTCAGGGTGGGGTTGCGCGCTGGAATGGGTGCCCTGTGATTTGAGAAAAGTGGGATGCTCTTGGCGGAGTGTTCCACTTTTTTATTACCTTTTTTGCAGATTTTTTGTGTTTTATTCGGGATGAGTCATGTTTTTGATGAAAAAGCTTGTGTTTTTGATATGAAATGGTGGATTTTTGTATGGAATGGAGGAGTTTTGGACTAAAAATGAGGAATGTGGGCAAATATATGCTCACGAAATGCGGAATATGGTCAATTAAATTGTGGATATGGGACAAGTTTAAAAATATATGGACCAACTTTTTAAATTTATGGACCAACTTTTTAAATATATAGACCAACTTTTAAAATTTATGGTCCAACTTCGAAAAAATATCGGACAACTATTCACGATATGCTCGCTAAATTGTGAATATGCCCACGAAACCCTACATATGCTCCCCTTGCTTCATCAACTTGCTCAAAACAACCAACAACAAAAAGACCTTCGCAAAACCCTCTGGCAAAGGCCTAAACTCCGAACCAAAACGCTGTCCCCAACAACGCACCACTCTAATACATCTCCAACATCTTATGTTTCTGGGCATAATCGAGCCAGTCGCGTTTATTTGTTGAACCGAGCTTTTTGCTGATGCTGCGGCGATGGTTTTCGACGGTTCTGATGCTGATATTCATGGCACTGGCAATATCTTTTTGGGTATAGCCCTTTAGCGTTAGAATAAACGTCTCTTGTTCACGCGGTGAGAATAGCGTCTCCCACGATTCGCTTTCGATATGATTTTCTAATACTTTTTCGTTGGATATTTTTTTACCTTGGAGGATTTGTTCAATCGCTTTAATGATGGCGTCGCTTTTGAGATGCTTGACTAAGTAGCCGTCGGCGCCCAGGTCAAATGCTTTCTTTTGATAGCCAATTTCATCATACATGGAGAACACGATGATTTTTCCGTGTGGGACAAGCTTCCGAAGTTCCGGCAGGGCTAAGAAGCCGTCGAGCCCATTCGGCATTGAGAGATCAATCATCACTAGATCAATCGGGAAATTCGTTGCTTTTTGAATGGCTTCCCGCCCGTCAGCTGCAAACAAAATCGACTCCACGGAAAATGCATCCTTCAATAGTAAAGCCATGCCATCTCGGACAATTTCATGATCATCTACGATGAGAACATTCATCGCTACTCCCTCCTCACCTCTTACAACAAGCACAACTGTTTAAATTTTTTCAGAACAGCAGTTACACCGTGATATACCCTTCCACCCGTGTCGGGCCGCCCTCTTCACTAATCCATTTAATATCGCCATGAAGCATCTTGACTCTTTCCCTCATATGTCTTAAACCGAGACCAGTTCCATTTAATTTATCAATGTCAAAGCCCTTGCCATTGTCAACAATCTGGAAATAGAGCTCATTATCCACCTTGTAAATTTCAATCATGATTGAGGTAGCTTTGCCGTGGCGGAGGGCATTATTGACCGCCTCTTGGATGATTCGATAAAGATGAAGCCCTTCTTCATTTTTAAATTTGAGGTCTTCCGGGATATGGATATTAAGCGAAAAATCAATATTGTATAACCGCTGCCAATCGTCGACCGAGGATCTTAATGCCGTTTCAAAGCCGAGATTATCGAACAATTGCGGGCGCAATTCCTTCGTTAACCGTTTTAGACAGGCGAGGGTTCCTTCCATGACCATATTCATTTTATCTAATCGTTCCGTATATTCCGGGTTATCAACATGCCGTCTGATCCCATCAAGTCCTAGATATAGACTGTAAACGCTTTGTCCGATATGATCGTGGAGTTCTCTGGCAATCCGCTTTCGTTCACTTTCTTGGGCTTGCATCGTCTCATGGATCAAGAGCTCCTGCATTTTTACTTTTTCATCCTGAGTGATTTGGCTTGGGTTTCGAATCGTCAAAACCTGATAATGTCCCCCCGCCAATTCTAGTTTGTTCATCGACATTTCAAAGTCGGTTTCCGTATTCACGTAATTGGGAATATGCGAGCGAAAGCTTGGTAATGGATTGTCGTTGGCAAGAATACAACGCTCCTCATGCTCGGAAACTTCGCGCAGTTGACAATAACTGCAGTATGGGACCGATTCCCCCACCTGCCAGCCGGTAATTAAGTGCGCCTTTTTGTTTATGTAAGTGATCGTTCTTGATTCATCCATTATCACGATCCCTTCGATAAACTCCTCGACGATTTTTTGAAAATCCTCCACTTTCACTTTTATCCACCACCAAAATAATAATTCAAAGACAACGAAAGTAACATTTGTCACACTTTATTCAAATTTCCCACAATAACACTTCGTACATGAGGGAAAACCCTCATAGGTATTTTGTACCGAATCCTTATAATAAAACTTGAGTTGAACAGTCCTAGCCAACTCAAATATACACCTAATTCTTTTACCATGCGAAAAATAAATATTATCTGGAGGGAAAAATATGAGTGAGGTTCTTCTATTAAGCAGAATCCAATTTGCAATCACGGTACTCTATCATTTCTTATTCGTGCCGTTAACGATCGGTTTGGTCATTTTGGTTGCTGTGATGGAGACAAGGTACGCCAAGACGCTGAATCCAATGTACAGGAGAATGGCAGACTTTTGGGGAAAATTATTTACGATTAACTTCGTCCTTGGGATCGTCACTGGGATCACGATGGAGTTTCAATTCGGCACAAACTGGGCGGAATACTCGAAGTATATGGGCGATATTTTCGGTTCGCCACTAGCAATTGAAGCGTTAGTCGCCTTCTTCTTAGAATCTACCTTTATCGGAATTTGGATTTTCGGAAAGGACAAAATTTCGCCTAAATTGCGAGCGGCTTCGATGTGGATGGTTGCCCTTGGTACCAATATTTCAGCCCTATGGATCATCACGGCAAACGGATTCATGCAGAATCCCGTTGGCTATGTCATCAGAAATGGTCGAGCGGAATTAAACGATTTCACTGCACTTATTACCAATCCTTATGCATGGCATATGTTTACCCACACCGTCGTTGGAAGCTACATTGTTGGTTCATTTTTTGTGATGGCCATCAGCGCCTACCATTTGCTGCGTAAAAACGAGGTTCCTTTTTTCAAAAAATCGTTTAAGTTTGCGTTAATTATGGCGGTCATTGCAACTACTGCCACACCGCTGCTCGGTCATGAAAGCGGTACGTACGCAGCTGAGGTTCAGCCCGCAAAAGCAGCCGCGTTTGAAGCCGTTTGGGAAAGTGAAAAAGGAGCTCCGTTCCATTTAATCCAAATCCCTGACCCGGCAAATGAAACGAACAAGGTGGAGCTGATCTCCATTCCGAAAATAGGCAGCTTTATGTATACAAACAGCTTTGATGGAGAAATTACCGGCTTAAAGGACATCCCGGCTGATGAAAGACCGAACGTCAGCTTAGTGTTCTATAGCTTCAGACTGATGGTCGCATTAGGGATTTATTTTATGATCATCACCTGGATTGGCGCTTATCTGTTCAAAAAAGGAAAACTCGAAAATTCAAAACGCTATTTAAAAATAATGTTTTACTCGATGCTCCTTCCATATGTGGCGATTAATGCCGGATGGACCGTTGCAGAAGTCGGACGCCAGCCATGGGTTGTTTACGGATTGATGAAAACTGAGGAAGCTGTCTCACCAATCGCCCTGTCTCAAGTTATTTTCTCAATCGGCGGGCTTGTCCTATTCTACACCATTTTGATTATTGCTGATGTTTACTTATTGAAAAAATACGCCAAAAAAGGCCCTGCACCATTAGTTAAAAAGCATGAGGAGGTTATGCCGAATGTCTCATGATCTGCTTGCCGTGATTTGGTTTGGTTTATGGGGATTAATTTGGACCGTCTATTTCGTACTTGATGGGTATGCGCTTGGAACCGGGATGCTGTTCCCGTTTATCACGAAAAACCGTGAGGAGCGCAACCAGCTCCAAGAGGCGATCGGACCGTTTTGGGGCGGCAATGAAGTTTGGCTGATTACTGCAGGAGGGGCGACCTTCGCTGCGTTCCCGGAAGTATACGCCAATATGTTCAGCTATTTGTACACACCGTTTATGATGATCTTATTTGCTTTATTTTTCCGGGCGGCCGGCCTTGAATTTATGCATAAGGATGACAACCCGGTTTGGCAGAAGAGCTGGAAGTGGGCCTTCTTCACGGGAAGCTTCCTCATCGCTTTTCTGTTTGGCGTTGCTTTTGCCAACCTTTACTACGGTTTGAAAATCGGAGCGGACGGCTATGAAGGCAATCTGCTGTCGCTATTGCACCCTTATGGAATTTTAGGAGGCCTGCTGTTCGTTACGATGTTTATCGTCTCGGGTGCACTGTGGATTAGCCTGAAAACCGTTGGCGATGTACGCAACCGCGCCTTTACAATTGCCCAAAATGCAAGCATGGCCAATGCCTTAGTTCTGATCATCTTTCTATTAGCAACTAATAATTTAACCAACTTATTTGATAATTTCACTGACCAGCCGCTCTATTGGCTAGTACCCGTAATTTCGACAGTGACCGCCATCTCGGTTTTTCTTTTTGCTTCTAAAAATAAACCAGGCTCAGCGTTCACGGCCCTATCGCTCTCGATCGCGGCGCTTTCGGCCACAGGCTTTATCGGCATGTTCCCGAATATGCTGCCATCGAGAATCCATTCCGACTTCAGCACAACTCTGTACGCCGCTGCAGGAAGTGCACTAAATTTAAAAATTATGCTGATTGTCGCGCTTATCTTTGTTCCAATCGTGATCGGCTATCAAATTTGGAGCTACACCGTGTTTAAAGAAAAGATTACGAAAGAAGCTGCTAAAGGCTATCAATAATTCTGATTGGAGGATGACATCATTCATGGTTTCATCCTCTTTATTTTTCAAAAAAATTACCAATTTTGTGATTACATACATATAACATAAATCACATACTATGTTATATTAAAATAAAAAAAGGTGAACTATGTTTCGGGATTTAGTTGTAAACCTATCTTTTATCATTACATTTTTATTTATTGCGGGCCAGTTATTTAGAGAAAAGCCCATCTATTTTTCTTTGGCCAACAAGATTAAAGCCGGAGTGCTAGCAGGAATACTCGGGATCACTTTAATGATATTTTCGATCCAATTAACCGATACTTTGATTGTCGATTTAAGACATTTGGCTGTTATTCTGATCACGCTGTATGGAGGAATCATAAGCAGCATCATCGCGGGCACGATCATTATTTTAGGAAGGCTGCTTATTTTCGATATTCATGTCACATCGATTGCTGCTTCATTTCTAATTTTCTCAATGGTGATCGTATGTAATCTTATCCTGAAAATAAAGATCGTAACGTCACAAAAAATGCTTTATATGAATCTAAGCAATATCCTGTTAACTTCTTTCATGTTTAGCCTGCTCCTGGAGGATCAACAAATACTGATTAAAATCATTTTGGTTTACGGGACTATTTCATTGTTTGGCGGAGCAATCATCTATTATATAAGTGACTATATAATAAAATCCAATGAGAACTATCGATTATTGAAGGAATCATCGGTAAAAGATTTTCTTACCGGGTTACACAATGTCCGCCATTTTGATACAAGCTGGAATCAGCATGTCATCAATGCAGTTGAAAAAAAGGAATATTTATCTCTGTTAATTATCGATATTGATCATTTTAAACAAGTGAATGATACATACGGCCACCCTGCAGGAGATATGGTGTTAAAGGAATTAGGGGAAGTATTGATCCGTTCAACCCGTTCATTTGATACAGTATCAAGAAACGGCGGCGAGGAGTTTTCTGTGATTCTGCCTGATTGCCCAAGTCATCAGGCCAAAGAAGTCGCAGAAAGAATTCGCATAGCGGTGGAGAAACATCATTTCGAAATCTCTCATTTGACTAAAACCAACATTACGGTATCCATTGGGGTCGTCACCTATCCAGAAACCGTTCAGGAAACCGACCTTATCATTTGGCAAGCCGACCAAAATTTATATAAAGCAAAGAATTCAGGCAGAAATAAGGTTTGCTGTTAAACTAGTTTAAGTGTTAATGAACAGTGCTGATTGGAGCGGAAGGTGCGAGACTCCTGCGGGAGAAGGTGTCACGGGAGACCCCACAGGCGCTTGCGCCGAGGAGGCTCCCGGACTCCCCCGCGGAAAGCGAGCACCTGCAGCGGAAATCAATAGTCTAATAATAAAGAGCTTAGAAAATCTCTAAGCTCTTTTCATATCGTTTCTTAATGTTTTGGTGGAAATAGCGCTACTTTTAATATTTTTATATTTAAC
>NZ_JBKFGH010000009.1:0-6733 GCF_051233475.1 Neobacillus terrisolis
TAGTCTAATAATAAAGAGCTTAGAAAATCTCTAAGCTCTTTTCATATCGTTTCTTAATGTTTTGGTGGAAATAGCGCTACTTTTAATATTTTTATATTTAACACCACAAAGCGGATGAACTGAAAGCTAAAGCATTTCCGAATAAACAGCGTCCGTTTCGTTGGTTTCATTTCTAAGCTTTTTTGCATCGTCCTTCACCTCTATTTTTGTAAATTAGTTGTTTATTCTGGGATTAAACTCCACCCTAGATTCCCCTTCATTTTATAGATAAACATCGTGTGTAAAGTCCGCTTAATCCAGGCTCCGGCAAGGCCGACTTCCATATCGGTAATCTTTAAGTCACGTCCGTATTCTGGGTATTTCTCAAAATCTGGTGTAACCGGATACATTACAATGGATGCCGCTGAACCGTTAGCAACTGATTTGCCGATCGAGGCAATACATGCTCCAGGCATTTCCGCCATTGATTCACGATGGGATGGTTCTTTTCCCTCGACCATATCGACGATATTGAGCGCAGCAATTTTCCCAATAATTCCGGATGCCATACCTGTTCTTGGGGCAGTTGCGGTAATGACCGTGCCGTTTTTCGTTGTATGCGGCTTCGAAATTGATCCTGGAGTCGCAAAGGCGATGCCGGCTGCAAATAAATTTTTATAGAAAGGAGATTGATAGGTTGATGGCCAATCCCCTGCTTTAAGCTCGGACCACGGCTTGCCGTAATTTCCATCTACAATCGTAAAGCCAGCCGGATTGGTTAATTTTGAAGTAATGTCATTGCCATCACGATCGACATATTTGACTTTTGTTCCCTGGAATTGTGGAATGAGCATCGCAAAATCATACTCCGTTTCGCCAAACTCACCCTCATAGTTTTCCCAGTAAACCTTACCTTTCTCAACCTTTTGAACCGCGGTTTGAACTGTATAATAAATGTCCATTTCAGCAAATAATGACTTCATAAAGGATTCTGAGCTCATGATATAGCCATGCTTAGAAGCAGAAATGCCCCCTACGCCAAGGTCTCCTAATTTCGGCTCATTTGAAATCCACATGATTTCTGCCTTATCACGTAACCCGCGTTTTTTAAGGTCATTATGCATATTGGTAATGTACTCCAAAGCGGCACCTTGACAGGTAGCTTGTCCATGCCCCGTTCCGATCAAGAGCTTTACTTTTTCGCCCTTTTCCATTCTTTTTACTTGCTCAAAATAAGCATCGCGAGCCAATTTGGCATGGTGGATATTACAAATCGAATGAGTGGTATCGTGATCCGGTCCCAGTCCTTCTGTTCCCTCAAAATTCAAATGCGGGCCAGTTGCATTAATAACGTAATCATAGAGAACCTTCTGCTGCTCCCCATCCTTCGTTTCTACTAATACATATTGTTCATCAGGATGGATTTCTTTTGCCCAAGCTTGGATAAAATCAATCCCCTGCTTTTTAAACACCGGTGCTAATTCAAACATTGTTTTTTCCGGAGCCATTTGCCCAATTCCCACCCACACTAGTGAAGGAATATAGGTGAATCTCGGCCAAGGATTGATAACCGTTACTTGATGCTTACTCCCTAACTTCTTCCGTAAATATAATGCTGCAGTTTGCCCAGAAAACCCAGCTCCAATTACAACTACACTTGCCATGTAAATCTCCCCTTTGTCCCATATATACCATACAGGGTATAATAGAATGCAAAAATTTTTTATATGCTGTCTTGCTCAAATATGTCCTTCTAGTTCTAAGATATCATGTTTTTCTTAATATAAAAGGGGTTCAAAAGCAAATAGGGGTTTTGCCCTAATTGATTAAAGATAAGTGAAAAAGTATTGAAAACTTATTTGATGGTCAGATAGAATGATAGTACAAAATACCTAACGGGGTATATTGAAAGAGGAGGAATTTTTTTTGAAAAAGAATTTGAGGGAAAATTATAATCCGATGTATTTTCTGGCTTCTTTAGGAAGCGGCGGATTAGCAGTTTCATTTTTTATGTATTTAATGTTTATGGTGAAGCATCCAGGTAGACCAATGGCCAATTTTGAACATGTTTTTCCAGCGTTAACGGGAGATAACGTATTTTTATCAATCACAGTTGCGATTGCATTATTAGGAATCTTATTTTTTAGCTATAAGCATTTCCGCTTATTATTTTGGAATCTTGCTGAATATAAACTTTATAAGAAAACAGCCGCTTATGAACAGTTAAGACAGTCAAATGGCGAGGTGTCGCTAATGGCGATTCCGCTAACACTTGGAATGACGGTTAATGCTGTGTTTATTATCGCTGCAGTATTTATTCCAAATCTATGGAGCATCGTTGAGTACTTGTTCCCATTTGCCGTACTAGCGTATTTTGCAGTTGGTGTTTATGCTTTTGTTATCTTTAAGAGATTCTTCACTCGTTTTGTACTTGGCGGTTTTGATTTCGGGAGTAACAACAGTTTAGTTCAAATGTTATCTGTATTTGCTTTTACAATGGTCGCTGTTGGTTTTGCCGCACCGGCTGCAATGAGCCATACGCTGGCTGTGTCGGTAATTTCAACTGTAATGGCCGTGTTCTTCGGCAGTGTTTCCGTTGTCTTATTGGTTGTTAATATGACGTTGGGCATTAAGTCGATCTTTAAACATGGGATCGACAAAGCGGGTAGCCCTTCGCTTTGGATGATCATTCCGATTTTAACACTTTTGGGAATCACTATCGTTCGTTTGTATTCAGGAATTAACCATAACCTTCTGCACAATCCGGAACCAGCAGCTTTGAATCTTTATATTCCGTTAATGGTGTTTGTGTCAATCCAAGTCATGTTTGGCTTTATTGGTTACTCTGTTTTGAAAAAGCTGAATTACTTTGGCGAAATGATTCATGGTTCAGGCAAAAGTCCTGGAAGCTTCTCTCTCATTTGTCCCGGCGTAGCCTTTTTCGTACTAGGAATGTTCTTCATTCACTGGGGCTTTGTCAAAACAGGCATCGTAACGATCTTCTCACCGGTTTACTTTGCAATGCTCGTACCGTTTGTGTTTGTCCAGTTTAAATCAGTGCAGACGTTGCTCAAATTAAATCGGAAGCTGTTGAGTGAAGGTGCTGGTGCGGATGTTGTTGGGAAAGCTGTGTAATGGTTGTTTAATTGGTTAATATGTGAGTGAGGACCTGAAACTTCGGTTTCGGGGTCTTTTTTCGTTTAGTGTTCGTGAATATTCAGCAAGGATGTTAATTCCGGGATGAAAGTTTGATTTTTTTGGATGTTTTTATAAGTTGGGCTGGCGCTATTAGCCGATTTTGCCATTCTATTAGCCGATTTTGGAGTTTTATTAGCCGATTTCCGGGGGCTATTAGACGATTATAAGGTTCTATTAGCCGATGACATAGTTCCGTCACTTTTATATGTTCTAAGCAGGCGATTCTGCGCGGTCCTTTCTAATAGGTTTAGAGTCCTATCCGTGGATTTAAGCCGCTTATCCGTGGATCCAACTCGCCTATCCGTGGATTCCCAACTTTTATCCGTACATTATAATGATTCTAATAGAATTCCAGATAAATAGAAAACGCCGGAGCACATATCCGGCGTTTTCAAATTATGATAAAAACATTGCACCGTATACCAGTGCTCCGGCGATGACGTAAGCGGGATGGACTTTTATTTTTTCCATCAAAAAGAAACTAGCTAAGCCAATAAATAGAGTTTGAAGCAAGCCTGAGTTTTCATAGGATGAAAAAATTAAATCATACGTCATGATACCGAGCAAAACGGCTATAACCGGTCGGACTACGATGGTCATTCGTTTTACACGAGGGGAATCTTTAAATTTCATTAATAAGCTTAGTAAGAAAATCATTAATAATAGCGATGGAGCAACGGTTGCGAACACGGCGATGATCGAGCCGAGCACTCCGCCAACATCATACCCAATATAGCCGGCCATTTTCGTGGCAATCGGCCCCGGCAAAGAGTTCCCAATCGCAAGGACTTCACTGAATTCATTGACGGTTAGCCAATGGTACCGGTCGACTACCTCCGCTTCAACGAGCGGAATCGATGAGGGACCGCCGCCGTAGCCGAGAATCCCGGGAATAAAGAAGGCCAAAAATAAATGTATATAAATCATTTGCTTTGCACCTTCTTTACCGCATCCGGCACTGATTTTCTATTCTTCATTAAAAGTGCACCGAGCAAGAGTCCAAAGATAAGAAACGCTGGATGAAGCCCGACAAGCTGTAACAAAACGACACTTCCGAGAACAAAACCAACTGTCCAGCCCCAGCCTAATTTTGATTGGGTTGATTTTTTAACAAAATCCCAAGTTAACGTAGCGAGCATGACGGCCACTACCGGCACAACGGCCTGTGACATTCCGTGCACCCAAGGCTTATCTTTGTAGGCGTTTAAAACGGTTAATAATAAAATCATCAAGATTATACTAGGTACCACTGTGGCAAAGATCGCATTGATCATTCCAAGGGCTCCACCAACACGGTAGCCGATATAACCGGCCATTTTCGTGTTAATTGGGCCTGGCAGGGCGTTCCCAAGTGCAAGCACATCACTGAATTCATCTGAGTTCATCCATTGATAGCGGTCCACCACTTCTTTATGTACGAGCGGGATAGAGGAAGGTCCCCCTCCGTATCCGAGTATTCCCACTCTGAAAAAAGCGAGAAATATATCTGCTTGCTTCATTGGTTGTTTCTTCCCTTCTATTCATCCACTAAACGTGAACACTTCCTTTATTTATTATAATGATATTATACAGCGTTAACCATTGGGAATTTTTTTGAAAAATAATGATGGTGGGGGCAGATATAAAAAAACACACAGCCCTGAAGGATCAGGACTGTGTGTTCTAGACCTATATTATTGGGCTTCGATTAGCCCATAGCGGCCGTCTTTACGTTTGTAAACAACGTTAGTGTTGTGTGTTAGTGCGTTAGTAAATACATAGAAGCTGTGGCCTAGCATGTTCATTTGTAGGATGGCTTCTTCGCTGTCCATTGGTTTTAGGTCAAAGCGTTTTGTACGGACAACCTCAAGATCTTGATCGTCTTCTTCGATGACTACTTCTTTGTTCTCTTCTAAGACGTTGAACATAGAAGTAAGTCCGCCTTTTTCTCTGAATTTTCGGTTAACTTTAGTTTTATGTTTGCGAATTTGGCGTTCTAATTTATCTGCGATTAAATCAATTCCCGCATACATATCTTCATTTGCTTCTTCAGCTCTTAACACCAGTTGAGTCATTGGAATAGTGACTTCGACTTTGGATTTTTTGTCGCTATATACTTTGAGGTTCACATGCACCTGTGCATTTGGCGTCTCAGTAAAATAACGCTCCAATTTTCCAATTTTCTTCTCTACATATTCTCTTATCGCTGGAGTAACCTCAATGTTTTCACCACGAATGTTGTAGTTCATAAGTAACTCCTCCTTTTGTTAATGAGCATAGCTTATGATTTGAGTATACAACTTGTCTCTCTTGCTGCCAACTTTTAACTCGCATCATTTTCCATGCTGTTGTGATAAAGACTATGTAATTCTATTTCTATTTTGCCCGACTTAATTCCTGCTAAAACCCTGTATATTTGTGTCTAATTATTGAACGACGAGTTTTGAAAGTGAAAGAGTTTATTTTCAATCCTCAAAAATGCTGATTTAGAGCGGTTTGGTAGCTTCATCCCCCCTATAGTGTACCAAAATTTTTTGTAAGATTTTCTGCCAAATAATCCCTCTGTTTTCCCATTTTATGCTTTCTTTGTTGTGATTTATGTTTTCTTTTTTTAAAAAAGTGCTACAAAAAGCACCGCCACAAATCGTTGCCTCAGATATAGCCAAAATAGGTTTAGCCTCTGGCCAAAGTGAACGAGGAAATTGTTCCTGCACCGGCTTTTTTTAAAATCTTGGCTGCATGGCGCAAGGTTGAACCGGTTGTGTAGATATCGTCGATAAGAAGGATGGATTGACCGGTAATGACTGCTGCTGTTTCGGGTATGATACTGAATACTTGGGGCAAGTGAATCCGATCTGAGCGGGATTTTTTCGACTGTTTTTCCGTGTGGATGCGAGCGAGCAGTGGTGAAGGAGTGAAGCCCGCTTCTTTTATTAAAGCTTCCGCTTGATTAAAACCACGTTCATATAAGCGTTCTGAACTCAGTGGGATCGGCACCAGCAGATGAGTTTGTCCGAGCGGTTTAAGTTTTATTTTAATAAAATCAGTAAAAGCATGGGCGATCATGTAATCACCGCGATATTTAAAGGTAGATAAGGTTTCTTTTAAAAAATCATTGTATTTGAAGAGGGAAATGTTTTGGTGAAGAAGGTTGTGCCATTCAGGATCGTCCTCCCAACGGGTGCAGTCAAAGCACAGTTGCCCCTTTCGATATGAGTACTCTCCATTTTCAAAGGAACGGCCGCATATTTGGCACGTTTCGCCGGTGATGAGGAGGAGTTTTTTGTTGCAGGTTTGGCAAAGCTGCGTGTTTGATTCTTTTGAGAAAAGCTGGACCCAACCAAATTCGCCTGTTATTTCTTGGTGGCAGATAACACAGAGTTGGGGTCGGAAGAGATTATTCATATTTAGGTCTCCTTTCGAGTGCCTTTTGGCTCTGTTAAATTAGCCCTGTTGATTTCCGCTCCAGTTGCTCCCTTTCCGCGGGGGAGTCCGGGAGCCTCCTGATATGAACGAAACTGTCAAGGCTCCCACTCCAAATTTGTATTGTATTAATTTTGGGCAACTCTAAGTAGAG